>DJUX01000005.1 GCA_002440665.1 Dechloromonas sp. UBA6271 | reverse complement strand
TAGCTAATGGATAATCTGGGATGAAGTGATAGCCGATCCGCGTGCCCAGCCCGGTCTTGGTCAGCGCCACGGCGATCATCACGGCGATCGCGATCAGCCAGATCAGCGGGTTGGCGAAGCCGCTCAAGGCGTCGGCAATGGCACCCTCCGGCTTGCCGGGTCGGGTGACTTCGGTGATGGCGACGAGGGCAATGGCGATTATCGACACCGCACCGATCGGCAGCGCCTTGCCGATGATGGCGGCAATGGTGCCGGTAAACAGCGCCAGCAGATGCCACGCCTCGGGCGTGACCTTTTCCGGCACGGGAATGACGAACCAGATCAGAAGGGCAAGCCCGACTGAAATTGCGGTTGGGATCGGCTTGGGGAAGGTGAGCTTGTTCATCATGTTTCCGTCCATCGTCGGTTGACCATGCTGCGGAGAAGTTTCGTCCTGACTGTACCTGAAAGGCGAGAAGGAAGTCATTCACGCCTTGCCAAACTCCTTCTCTAGCTGCCGGACAGATATCGTACCGCGTGCAATGCGCCCATGCCGGCGATGAACGGCAACCAGGGGTTGCGCCACAGGCTGGCTGTGGCCACCGCCACGCCGGCCGCTGCCAGCTTCGGGTTGAGGATCTCGACTTGCCCGCCGGCCACCAGCACATCCGGCGCGACAATCGCCGCCAGGGCAGCGGCCGGGGCGTAGCGCAGGGCGCGCTGGAGCACCAGCGGCAGCGCCACGCGGCTGCCGAGGACGATGAAGCTGGCGCGCGGCAGGGTGGTGGCGAGGCCGATCAGGATGAAGATCAGCCACAACGAGGCGTCGAAGTTCATGACTGTCTGGCCTTGTGTTCCCGGTGTTCGGCCGCGAAGCCGGCGGCGATGCCGGCGCAGATGGCGACCACGACGCCGAGGCGCAGCGGCATGTTGCGCAGCAGGGTGGCACTGGCGCCGCCGACGAGGGCGGCGATCAGCATCGGCCGCACGCGGGCCATCGGCACCAGCAGGACGATAAGCGCGATGGTGGCCATGAATTCCAGCGACCACTGTTTCGGGATGAAACCGGCGGCATAGATGCCGATCAGTGCGAAAACCTGCCACAGCAGCCACGACCAGACGGCCGGGGCGAGATAGTAGCCGAGGCGCCAGTGCGGGTCGTCGGTGTGCAGCATCTTGTCGAGGCAGGTGGCGAAGACGCCGTCGGTCAGCAGATGGCCGGCCAGCCAGCGCTTCGCCGTGCCGACGCCGCGAAAGCCGGGGGCGAGGGCGGCGCTGAAAATGACGAAACGCAGGTTGAGCGCCAGCGCGGTGACAACGATAAGCCACAGCGGCGCCTCGGCGGCGATCAGGGGGAGCGTGCCGAGCTGCGCGGTGCCGGCGAAGACGATGATGTTCATGCCCATCGCCTGCAGCGGCGTGAAGCCGGTGCTCGCCATCGCCATGCCCATGACCAGCGCCCACGGTACGAGGCCGACCGACAGCGGCAGGAAGGTGATGAAGCCTTCGCGGGCGCCGCCACGGAAGCTGCTCGGGAATATTTGTCCTGAAGATGGCATGGGAGGCGAAGATACAATATATGCCAGCAACAATCTGTAACAGCGCGGATCGCCCAAGGGACGCTAAACTATCTCCCCATGTCGAAATTGTCGCGCTCCCTTGTTCCGTTCCTGTTCTGCCTGGCCGTGTCGGCCGAGGCTTTCGGGCTGGATCCCTTTAATACCGAAGGCATAACGCCGCCGCGTCCAACCCCGCAAACTGTGGGGCGCAGCGGCGACGCGCCGTGTGCCCGCGAGATTCCGGCAGCGCCGCTGACGGCGATCGACGCGGTCGACCTGACGCTGTGCAACAATCCGCAGACCCGCGAGGTATGGGCTGCGGCGCGTGTGCAGGCGGCGCAGGTCGGCGTTGCGCAGGCGGCCTGGCTGCCCGGTCTCGATGGCCGGCTGGGCGCCAGCCGCTATCAGAACGACGGTCGCTACTACAACTCGAGTAGCGCGGTCCTGACGCTGTCGTGGCTGGTCTTCGATTCCGGTGCGCGTTCGGCCAACGGCGAAAATGCCCGGCAACTGCTGGCTGCCGCCGCCGCGACGCAGGATTCCACCGTGCAGTCGTTGTTCCTTTCCGCGTTGCAGGCCTTTTATTTTGCGCAGGCGACGCGGGCCGCCGTAGTGTCGACCACCGAAGCCGAGCGGGCGGCGCGCGAGGGATTCAACGCGGCGGATTCGCGCTACAACGTCGGCGTCGCCACGCCGGCCGACCGGCTGCTGGCGCAGACGGCGCTGTCGCAGGCGACGCTCAACCGTATTCGGGCCGAGGGCGAGGCGCGCAATGCGCTGGGCGCATTGGCCAACGTGATGGGTTTCCTGGCCGGACAGACACTGTCACTGGTGGCGCCGCCGGCAGAACTGCCGGATGCCGGCTTCCAGCGTGAAGTGGCGGCGCTGATTGCCGAGGCCGAGGCGCGGCGCCCGGATCTGAAGGCGGCCGAAGCGCAGGTCAAGGCGGCGCAGGCCGGGGTCGATCTGGCCCAGGCGCAGGGGCGGCCGACGGTCAGCTTGTCCACCGGGCCGACGTGGGCCGAGACCGACCGCGTTTCGGTCAACGGCGGGGTGATTGGTGTCACGGTCAACGTGCCGATCTTCACCGGCTTCGACACCACTTACCGGGTGCGGTCCGCCGAGGCGCAGGTCGATGTTCGGGCGGCGCAGCTCGACCGCCTGCGCAACCAGGTGGCGCTCGATGTCTGGAAGGCCTACCAGAGTCTGACGACGGCGACGCAGAGCCTGAAGACGACGCTCGATCTGGTCGCCAGTGCCGAGCAGTCGGAGCGCGTCGCGCTTGGCCGCTACAAGGCCGGGGTCGGCACCGTGCTCGACCTGCTGACGGCGCAGAGCGCGCTGGCCAGCGCCCGTCTGCAACGCATCCAGGCGGCGCTCGACTGGTACGTTTACCGCGCCACGCTGGCCCAGTCGGTGGGTGCGCTCGATTACACGCTGCTGCAACCGGCAGCGGAAGGAAGACCATGAAACGCATCGGCAAGATTGTCATCGGCATCGCCCTGGCCGCCGGCCTGATCGGCGGCGGCGTCTGGTACGCCAAACAGCGCGCGGCGCAGAATCCGGAAACGCGCTACAAGCTTGCCACCCTCGAAAAGGGCGATGTGACGCAGACAGTGTCGGCCAACGGCACGCTCAACCCGGTCGTGCTGATCAGCGTCGGCACGCAGGTTTCCGGCACGGTGAAGAAACTCTATGTCGATTTCAACGACAAGGTGACGAAAAACCAGCCGCTGCTCGAACTCGATGACGCACTGGTTTCGGCGGCCGAGCGGCAGAGCGCGGCGAATGTGGTGAATGCCCAGGCATCACTGGAACTGGCGCTGGCCAGCGAGGCGCGCATGAACGCCTTGTTCGCGCAGGAATACGTCTCGAAACAGGAATACGACCAGGCCCGCCAGTCGCTCAAGTCGGCGCAGGCACAGGTGGCGCTGGCGCGCGCGCAGAACGACCGCGACCGCGCCAACCTCAACTTCACCGTCATTCGTTCGCCGGTCGATGGCGTCGTCATCGACCGCGTCGTCGATCTCGGCCAGACCGTCGCCGCCAGCTTCCAGACGCCGACGCTGATCAAGATCGCCCAGGATCTGACCGAAATGCGCATCGACACCAGTTTCGCCGAGGCTGATATTGGCGAAATCCGCGAGGGACAGAAGGCGCGCTTCACGGTCGACGCCTTTCCCAACCGCAGTTTCAGCGGCGAGGTGCAGCAGATTCGCCTGAACCCGACCAACCAGCAGAATGTCATCACCTACAACGTGCGGGTAACCGTGGCCAATCCCGATCATGTCCTGCTGCCGGGCATGACGGCCTACGTCAATATCGGCGTCCAGAAGCGCAGTGACGTGCTGTTGGTGCCGAATGCGGCGCTACGCTTCAAGCCGGCTGACGCGGCTGACAAGAAACCGGAAAATGGCCAAAAACCGGCGTCGACCGCAACTGGCCCCGGTAGCGGGGGCGGCATGAGTGGCAGTACGCCCGGCAGCGCGGGCGACAAGAAAGGCAAGAAGCGCGACGCCCAGAGCGGCACCGTGCACGTGCTGGACGGCGGTGAAATCCGGCCGGTCAGCGTGCAGATCGGGATTACCGACAACCGCAATACCGAGGTCATCGGCGGCGATCTGAAGGCGGGCGACCGCGTGGTCATCGGCGAAAACAGCAGCGGCAGCAAGCCGCCGTCCAGTGTCGGCATGCGGATGTTCTGATGACGGAGCCGGTCATCCGCGTGGTCGGGCTGGGCAAGTCCTACGAAACGGCGGCTGGCCTGTTTCCGGCATTGAAGGGCGTCGATCTGGAAGTTCGACCGGGCGAGTTCATCGCCATCATGGGACCTTCCGGCTCCGGCAAGTCGACCTTCATGAACCTGCTCGGCTGCCTCGATACCCCGACCTCGGGCGATTATTTTCTGGCCGGCCAGAATGTGGCGCACATGGACAAGGACGCCCTGGCGGTCCTGCGCAACCGCACGCTCGGCTTTGTCTTCCAGGGCTTCAACCTGCTGCCGCGCATGAGCCTACAGGACAACGTCGCGTTGCCGCTGGTGTATTCAGGCGCCGACAAGGAAACCCGGCGCGCCGCCGCCCGTGAAATGCTCGACAAGGTCGGCCTCGGCAAATATGCCGACTCATTGCCCAGCCGCATTTCCGGCGGCCAGCAGCAACGGGTGGCGATTGCCCGGGCGCTGGTGAACAAGCCGCACCTGATTCTTGCCGACGAGCCGACCGGCAATCTCGACAGCCACACCAGCGAGGAAATCATGACACTCTTCAGCGAACTCAACCGCGAAGGCATCACCGTCGTCCTCGTCACGCACGAACCCGATATCGCCACCCATGCCAGGCGCCAGGTGCGCTTTCTCGACGGCCATATCGTCAGCGACCATCTTACCGAGGCGGCGCCGGCATGATGCTCAAGGCGATGCTAGGCGAAGCCTGGCTGGCGATGGGCGCCAACCGTCTGCGCACGGCGCTGACCATGCTCGGCATGGTGATCGGCGTCGGCGCCGTCGTCATCATGATGGCCATCGGCCAGGGCGCGCAATACGCTGTGCAGCAGACCATCAGCACGATGGGCAGCAATCTGTTCATCGTGCTCTCCGGTTCTTTTACCGCGGCCGGCGTGCGCAGCGGCTCGGCCGGCGGGCCGACACTGAACGTCGCTGACGGCGAGGCGATCGCCGAACTCGAAGGCGTCGTCAATGTCGCGCCGACGCATCAGGGCCGGCGGCAACTGGTCTACGGTTCGCAAAACTGGAGCGCCAACGTCGTCGGCACGACGCCGCCCTATCTCGAAGCCCGCGCCTGGACGATCGCCAGCGGCGCCGCCTTCGGCGATTCCGACGTGCGTTCGGCAACGCGTGTCGCGCTGCTCGGCAAGACTACCGCGCAAAACCTGTTTGGCGACGAAGACCCGGTCGGCAAGACCATGCGCATCCAGCAGAATCCGTTCATCGTCATCGGCGTCCTTGGCAGCAAGGGCCAGAACCTTGACGGCAATGACCAGGACGATACCGTGATCATTCCGCTGTCCACCGCCCAGCGCAAGGTGTTCGGTACCCCCTTCCTGGGCTCGGTGCGCATGATCATGGTGCAGGCCGAATCGGCCGATTCCATGCAGCGCACCATGGATAACGTAACCAGCCTGCTCCGCCAGCGCCACCGCCTGCGCGAGGGCGTGCCCGACGATTTTTTCATGCGCAACCTGTCGGCCGCCGCGGAATCGGAAGCCGAAACCACGCGCACGATGTCCATCCTGCTCGGCGCCATCGCCTCCATTTCATTGCTGGTCGGCGGCATCGGCATCATGAACATCATGCTGGTGTCGGTCACCGAGCGGACCCGAGAAATCGGCATCCGCATGGCCATCGGCGCCCGCCAGAAGGACATCCTGACGCAGTTCCTGCTCGAAGCGGTGATGATCTCCTTCGCCGGCTGCCTGCTCGGTCTCGTGCTCGGCCTCGGCGTCGCGCTGGCGATCAACGCCTTCACCGGCATGGTCATCGTCATCTCCGGCAGCGCCGCGCTGGTCGCCTTTGCCGTCGCCGCCACCGTCGGCATCTTCTTCGGCTGGTACCCGGCACGCAAGGCCGCGCGACTCGATCCGATCGAGGCGCTGCGCTACCAGTAATTCCGGCGGGCTCGGCGAAAATGGAGTACAGTCAAACCATTCGCCAGCGGCGGAAAAGCAGCCCAGTGCGTCATCGACTCGAAGTGAGGGCAGCATGATCGTCAAACGCCGAACGTGGTTATACCGCCTGACCGGACAGGCATTCGCACAGCTCATTTCGTTCAGTGAGCCGGTCACCGCAACGAAGGCCCGAGAAGTCCTGCGCCGCTCGGTCGGCGACCCACTCGACCTCTGGGGCCGCGACAAGAGCACCGCGCTGCCGGCGACGATGCGCGAGCGCTAACGCTGCAATCGTCACCGAAGGATTCACCCGCGCAGCGGGAAATCTGCGCCGATCTCGTTTAAGCTTGGAACATCCCGAGCGATCCAGAACGGAGGTCCATGTGGCGCATATCGCACGTCATCTCATCATCGAAGGGTTCGTCCAGGGCGTCTGCTATCGCGCGTCGATGGCCGAACAGGCACGACAGCTTGGCGTCACCGGCTGGGTGCGCAACCGCCGCGACGGCAGTGTCGAAGCCATGGCGACCGGCGAGGAACAGGCGGTGCTCAAATTTATCGCATGGGCCAGGCGCGGACCGGTCCATGCGCGGGTGGAGCGGGTCAGGATTGCGCTTGGCGAGGGAGAGTTCGCTAGCTTCGAGCAGTGGGCGAGCTGCTGATTCGTTGCCGCTTGGCTACGCAGCCGTTTCAATGGGCGAACTTCCGCCGCGACGAGCTCGGCGCTCTCGTTTTCTGCCTGCTTCAGGTCAAACGAGCTTTGTGGGTTTAGCCAGAATTGGGCCATCGTATCGAAATAGCAGGCTAGGAGAGAGCACATCGGCTACATCCCGCCCGCAGAGGCTAATGAGCGCTATGATCTCAAACTCACCGAACAGCCTGCACCGGCCTGCACTTACAGCACGGAGCCTCTATAAACCTGAGGCGGTTCAGTTGCTGATTTCGCGACATCGGGAGGGTGGTGTGCATTGCGTGCCAGTTGCATAATCTCTGCCAACCATGTTCTGGCAAACCTCGGGTTCGTCGTCGCCGGCGTGCTGGTGGCATGAACTGCCAGTGCCTGGCCAGACTGGGTCATCGGACTCTTGATCGGAGCTGTCAGAGTCCTGAGACTGAGGTGACCTCCTGCTTTAGTCTTGGATTTTCTGAACGACGTTTGAGGCCGAAAGCCGGGTTCAAGATCGATGGTCAGAAATGCCGTTGCTCCAATCAGGCCGCCCCGCCGGAAATGAAATACTCACCCTTTCGATGCGGGAACTGGCAGGTGGCATTGCTGCGGTCGACCGCCAAAAATAGCCAAAAATCACGCCAGCTTAGAAAGCCCCTTGACCTCGAAGCTCAGTGACCCGGTCGGGCAGGTGTCGACGCAGAGGCCGCAGCGCGTGCAGTCTGGGCCGATGGGAACTTCGGTGTCGACGGCGCGGCCCTTGATGACGGTGTCGAGTACGTGCGGCACCAGGCAGACCTTGCGGCAGTCGCCTTCGTGGAAGCAGCCGTCGAGCTTGTACTTGATGCGGACCGGCGAGATGATGCCGACGACGCCGTAGGTCAGGCCGATCGGGCAAGCGTAGCGGCACCAGGCGCGGCGTGAGAAGAAGACTTCGAAGACGAGCAGCGCCAGCACCCAGAGCAGGGCCAGCCCCGGTCCGTAGATCAATGCGCGCGACAGGATGCCGGTCGGCGAGATAGCCTCGAAGACGGTGTAGCCGGTGGCGAAGGCGAGCAGCGCGAAGATGGCCCAGAACACGGTGCGCAGGCGGCGGTCCATGGTCTGGTCGGTGACCAGCTTCTTCTTCGCCAGGAAGAGATGAATTTTCTCGGCCCATTCGGCGATCAGGTGATAGGGGCAAACCCAGGAGCAGAAGGTGCGCCCGCCAAACAGTACCCAGAGGACCAGCACGGTGCCGGTACCGATCAGCAGGTTGTTAATGATGTGCTTGTGGGCGAGCATCACCTGCAGGGCGGAATTCAGGTCAATCAGGTGGAAGCCGACGAAGCGCGAAGCGGTCAGCGCGCCTTCGAGAATCTGGATGTCGAGGGCGAAGGAGAAGGTGAACAGCAGGTTGGCGAAGATCAGCGTCGCCCAGCGGCGGTTGCGCCACTTGTTGCTGTGCTGGGCGTGGGCGCGGGCATGCAGCTTTTCGGCGATGAGATCGCGGTTGCCCTTCTTGTAGAAATGGATCTTCTGGGCAGCCGGGCTGATGTCTTCCGCCTTGTTTGGCTTGGCCGGTTCCCAGCCGAACAGCACCTTAATTTGGTCGACGAATCGACGCTTCAGAAGATCGCTCATGTATTCCAGACCTCGCGGGCTTCGATGGTGATGGCAGTGGGTTCGACCGGGCAGACCATCTCGCAGACGCCGCAGCCAACGCAGGGTTCATGCACGACCGGCGACTTGCGCTTGCTGCCGTCCGGGGCGAAGACGGTTTCGATTGAAATGGCGCCCTTGATCGGACATTCGCGGGCGCAGAGATCGCATTCGGGGACGTCGTAGGGATGGTTGGATATCCGGATCGGCTTCCAGCGGTCGACGTCCATGTAGCGCATCGTTCCCTTGAAATCGGGGCCGCGTGTCTGCCCCTTGAACCCCTTGCCCTGGATCGCCAGGCAGGCTTCGGGGCGGGTCAGGCGGGCGACGCCCATACGCTCATTCAGGTTCAGTGTCGGCTCGGGATCCTTCTCCTTGGCCAGCAGGATGGGTTTTGCTGCCAGCGCAGCACCGGCGCGTACCGGCATGAATGCCGGCTTGTGGTAGGTGAGCGAGCCGGTGGGGCAGGCGAGAACGCATTGCACGGCATCGCAGGAAAAATCGCAGGCCTGGGCGCGTGCCTCGATGTAGGGCGTGCCGACGCCGACGCCGTCGATCAGGTCGGCCAGTTTGATCGCCGAAACCGGGCACACCTGAACGCACTGGCCACACTTGATGCAACTGGCCAGGAAGTCCTTTTCGTCGAGCGCGCCGGGCGGGCGCAGGCGCTTCTTCTGCGAATAGATCAGCGGCAGGAAGCCGGACAGTCCGGCGCCCAGGACGCCACCGGTGAGCAGAATGGTACGCAGCACGCGCCGGCGGTTGGTCTGCCGCTTGGCCTTCGACAGCGGCGGCGTCACCTCGGCCGCTGGTTTGCGGTCGTTGTCGTTGTCGCTCATGATTTTGCCGTTCTTTCGGGTTTGGCGAAGCGCGGCGCGCGGTCGCGCAATTGCAGTTCCGGTGAGGAGAAGGGCGCCAGGCGCTCCAGGAAATCGAGTAGTTCGAGTACCGGCGAGGTCTTGAAGAATTGGGCGGCCGGCGTCTCGATCCAGATCTGGTCGGCGTAGGAATATAGCTCGTAAGGGGTGTCGCCGACGCCGTCGCCATTGCGGTCGAAGCCCTGGTAATCGGCGAAATAGTTGCCTTCCCACTGGTTCTTGTCGGCCACGCCGCGCCCCATCTGGACGACATCGGTCAGGTTGCCTTCGAAGATGTTGTTGGTCAGGACGTTGCCGCCGAGATCGCTGGTGAAGCGAATGGCGATGCCGTTGAAAGCGAAGCGGTTGTTTTTGAAGTTGATGGTGGTGTCCGGCTCGAACGGTGAAAGATCCGAGCCGACGCCGATGGCGCAGTAGATGATTTCGTTGTTCTCGACCTCAGAGTCACTCGACTCCTTGAAGCCCAGCCCCATGCCGGTGGCGCCGGTGGCATGCGAGATGATGTTGTTGCGCAGATGGATGCGCTCGGTGTACATCAGGTAAACGCCGACGGCGTTGTCGTAGAAGGAGTTGCCTTCGACCACGCTGTCCTTGGCGAACATGAAGTGGATCGAGTAGCGGCTGCGCTTGCCGATGTTGCCGCGATAGATGTTGTGATTCGCGTACCAGGCCACCATATCGCGCGAGTCGATCACCTCGTTCTTCTCGATCAGGTTGTGGTTGCTGTACCAGAGGCGCAGGCCGTCGCCGCGCACGCCGAGATCGAAGGGCTTGGAACTGATGCGGTTCTCGCGGATGACGTTGTGGTTGGCCTGCTTGAGGTCGATGCCGAACAGGCAGTCGTCGATGACGATGCCTTCGACGACATGATGGTCGCCACGCACGTTGAGGCAGGCGTCGTCGCTGTCATGCGAATCACCGGAACCTTTCAGGTGCAGGCCACGCAGGGTTGCACCCTTGGCGTCGAGGACGAAGACCGTGCCCTTACCGCCGCCGTCGATGGTGACTTTGCCGCCGCCGTCGATGATCAGCGGCTTGTCGACCAGCACCGGTCCGGCGTAGTCGCCGGGCGGCGGCTTGAGGACCGAGCCGGCCGGAGCTTCGTCGACCAGAGTCTGGAACCAGGGGATGTCGGTACGGTTAGGGGCGGCGGGGCGGACTGCCTTTTCCGACGAGGAACCCCAGTTGGCCGCCAGGTTGGGCTTGCCCATGCCTTCGGTCGATTGCGATGCCGCCAGGCCTGCCACGCCGAGGCCCGTCGCGATAGCGAAGGCCAGCAGCGGGCGGCGGATTAGCTGCAGCATCGCCTTACTCGGCGCCACCTTCACGCAACTGCTTGCGGCGGATCAGCAGGGCCAGCATCATGCAGACGAAGATGATGACGAGCAGGCCGTAGCCCCAGTACGGGTAGGAAAAGGTCGAGAACTGCGCGACCTTGCCTTCGCCGAAGACGGTGGGCATGAACGGCTTGACGGTGAAGGCGCCCCACGGGTGCATGTTGTGGCCGAAGAACCACAGCCAGCCGGCGTAGGTAATGACGAAGAAGGCCGGCAGCAGGGCTGGCACCAAGGCGAGCAGCAGCTGGAAGGAGCGAATTTTGGCAACGCCGGCAATGACGATGCCCATCACGGCGATCAGGCCGAAGATGACGATCTTCGAGATGTTGCGTACGTTGTCGCCCCAGGAATTGATTCGTTCCATATCCTTGAAGAAAGTGCCGGATTCCTGCATGTAGGCCTGGACATGGCTTTCCAGGTGGCCCAGGACGAATTGATCTACGATCATCCAGACGGCGACGGCGGCGAAGCCTGCGGTCAACACCATTAAACGCGGCTTTTTCCTGGGCAGGGCGAAGGCCAGCATCATCACCGCGAAGAAGCCGAAGAAGAATTTGGCCAGCGGCTTCTCGACCGGGGCGCCAGTGGCGATCGGGAACATGCCGACGTAATGGTTGATGGTGTTCATTTCATGGACGCAATCGAGACCTTCGGCGCCTTTATTGAGGTCTTTCTTGGCATCGGTGATCGCGTTGTAGCGTTCATCTTCGTGCGAGAGATCCTTCTGGATGATCTCGCTGGCCATGCGCGTGCCTTTGCCGGCCGCCTTGCAGCCATTGTAAACGCCGTCGAAATGGAAGTGAATGCGGATGCCGTCCGGGAAGGCATCGGGCGGGTAATTCGGGGCGGTCAGCGAAACCCACCAGATCGGGGCGAAGTAGGCGGCGATCAGTGCGACCAGTGAAATGAAGGTGAGGCCGGCAACGATCCTGTTCTGCTTGTCCATGGCGCTACTCTCTGTGTTTCATGTTATCGGAAGGCATTCTGCGACGCCTGAGAGAACGACCGTCCGCCGGGAGGCAGGCGGACGGTCGCGTACTTCGATCTTACTTCTTCTTCGCTGGTGCGGCGCCGGCTTTCGGCTTGCACATGTTGCCCGGCATCTGCAGGCTGGCCTGGTACGCGGAGATGGAGATCAGTTGTTCGTTGTTGTATTTCTTGATGATCTTGACCATGTCCGGGTTGGCGTTGCGGCGATGGCCGTCACGAATCTCGGTCATCTGACGCAGCAGGTACTTGTAGTGCTGGCCGGCGATCACGGGATAGAACTTCTCTTTCACGCCTTCACCGTTCTTGCCGTGACACTCCAGGCATTCCTTCTCGTACAGCGCCTTGCCTTCGGCCAGACGCTTTTCGGTATCGGCCGGGGCTTTCCAGTCCTTGGCGGCGTCGCCCGGCTTGGAGTCGTAATGGCCGTGATCGAGCGGAATGCACAGGCTTTCGATGTAGGCGGCGACGTCGGCCAGTTCCTGGGCATCGGTCAGTGTGGCGGCGAACGGATACATCGTCGGATTGTCGCGCAGACCGGCACGGATGTCGGCCATCTGCTTGATCAGCACGGTGGTGTGCTGGCCGGCGAGTTGCGGAAAGGTGCCGTCCGGACGACCGGCGCCGGAGGGCAGGTGGCAGGCGCCGCAGGTTTCGTAACCTTCTTCACCGCGCTTCTTGTCGCCCTTCTTGGTCAGTGCCTCGACCTTTTCACCGGCTTGCGCGTTCCACTTGTAATCCTTGCCTTCGATACCTTCCTGTTTCGGTGCCGGCGGGGAGGCAAAGGCGATGCCTGCGGAGAGCAGGCTGATCAAAAGGAGTGATGCTTTCATGATTGGTTTCCTTTTATGGCAGGTTGTTCCGAACGCTGAAAGGATTGTCCCATCCCGAATATCAGCGTTCCTTGATGTGCGTCATATGCCTGAAATGACGGTGCTTTCAGGCTTATTTCAGTTTCGAGAGATAGTCGGCGATGGCCTTGATTTCCTCGTCATTGACCAGGTGCATGACACCCTTCATGGCTGCGGTCTGGCCGTTGTTGCGGGCGCCACTCTTGATATCCTTCATCTGCTGTTCCATGTAGGCGGCGTTCTGGCCGGCGACCTTCGGGTAATTCGGCATCAGCGGCTTGTCGCCCTTGGGGCCGTGGCAGGCGTTACAGGTTTTTTCACCATACAGCTTGGCACCATCCGGAGCGGCGATGGCAGGGGCGGCGACGATCGCAGCGGCGATCAGAGTCATTACAAATTTCATGGTTATTCCCTCCTGAATGTAAAACGGGGAGCAGATTGACTCCGCTCCCCGAAAATTGCCTTAAGTCAGATCAAGACTTTCCGGCTTGGCTTACTTGACCTTCTTGGCGCCGTTCTGCTCAAGGTAGGTCTTGGCACGCAGACCGATGTCGGCCGCCTTGACCTGGTATTGCCAGATCTGTTCGGACCACAGGTTGGCCTGGTCCCAGTCCTTCTTGGCGGCGGCGGCGTCAGCCTTGCCCTTGGCTTCCTTGATCTTGTTGAGCTGGTCGGTTGCATCGTCGACCATGTTCACCACGTCCGGGAAGTCCTTGAAGTTGACACTGGTGATGTAACCGACGACGGAGTCAATGACAGCCTGGGTGTCGGCAACCTTCTTCAGCGTCGCCTTGTAGTCGGCTTCGGTGTAGGAGGCCTTGGCGGTTTCGCTCGTCTTGGTCGGCTTCCAGCCTTTCGGCTTGACCAGCAGGTAACCCTGCATTTCAAGGTGCAGCGCCGAGCAGAACTCCGTGCAGTAGTACGGATAGACGCCTTCCTTGTCGGCCTTGAACTTGACGGTGACCGTCTTGCCCGGTTCGACCGATGCATGGGTGTTGTAGGTCGAGACCGTGAAGCCGTGGGTTTCGTCCTGGGCGCGTTCGAGGTTGGTCAGGTGGATGGTGATTTCGTCGCCCACTTCAGCCTCGATGGTTTCCGGCGTGATGTGCGAACGGATCAGGGTGCCGAAGACTTCGATCTTGTTGCCCTTCTTGACGGTCTTTTCCTCGCCGGCGCGGACCATGCCGGGGTGCGGCTTGTCGGTGCGAGAGTCGGTACCGACCTTGTAGCGGACGCCCGGCTTCAGCTTGGACGCTTCGATACCCACAGCGTAGTGCGGCTCACCCAGCGGCAGCGGCATGTCGTACAGCAACTGCATCTTGTCGTTGGAGATGTCGATCAGCTGGTGGTTCTGCGGGTGCAGTGGGCCAACCGGCACGAAACGGTCGATCGCCAGCTTGTTCAGCGCAACCAGGTAGCGGCCCTTCGGATCCATCGTGTCACCTTCCATGGTCATCAGGTGACCGATGTTGTAGTGCACGGAGATCTTGTCGAGCACCTTGCCTTCGCAGTGGTTCCATTTGACGACCTGTGAATCCACGTAGAGCGAGGTGTAGGCGATACACGGCTTGCTGTCGTACTGGGTGTGCAGCGGGCCGAGGCCGAGCTGGACCTGGGTATGCAGCGCATCCTTCATGCCGATGACTGGAATGCCGTACGGATCCTTGGATTCGAACTTGCCGGCCTTGATGGCGGCCTGAATCTTCTCGAAGGAATAGACGGAAACGTGGGTATCGAGCTTGCCGGCGACGGTGATGAACTTGCCGTCCGGGGTCACGTCGACGCCGTGCGGGGATTTCGGTTCCGGAACCAGGAAGAGGATGCCTTCCTTGATCGAAACGTCCATCGGCAGCACGTCATGGCCGTTGATCTTCTTGGCCTTGCCGGCGGCAACCAGTTCGGCGGCCTTCTTCCAGTTGATCACGTGCAGATAGTCGGTGTCCTTGGCGGAGCAGCCGGCTTCATACGGCGGACGGCCTTTTTCGATGCCGCCGACGTAACGCTCGGAACAGAAGGAGTTGGTGAACGACCAGCCGTCGGACGGACCTTTACCAGCGTCGGACAAGTCCTGGCTGTAAGGCGGCAGTTCGAGGGAGAAGGAGCGCTTCGGATCGAGGCGGCCTTCCTTGCGGTCGAACTTCCAGTAGGTCACGCCACCGCGATACTTCTCGTTGAACTCTTCGAGCGGGTAGAACTTCTTGTTTTCCAGCGGTGCGGCGTATTGGGCAGCTTCGATCACATATTCGGTGTTCGGGGTGACGAAGGCACCACCGTGTTCCGACTTGTAGATCGGGTTGACGACAATCTGCTTGGTTTCGAAGTCACGCAGGTCGATTACGGCGAGACGCGGATTGGCCTTGTCATTGATGAACAGGAACTGGCCGTCGTACTTGCCCTCGGTTTCGGAAATGGCCGGGTGGTGTGTGTCGCCCCAGTTGATTTCCTTGCCGTCGATGTTGCCTTGACGCAGTACGGCCTTGGAGTTTTCGTCGAAACCGTAGCCCTGCCACGGTTCCGGCGTGAACACGCCGATGTACTTGAGGATGCGCATGGACGGAATGCCATACACGATCATCTGGCCGGACTGGCCGCCAGAGGCGAAAACCACGAATTCGTCGCGTTTGCCGGTCGGGACATAGGTCTTGGATGCGGCCAGCAGATCCTGCTGGCTCAGGCCACGACGCTTCATCACGTCCTGCAGCGATTCGGCAGACCACGCGCTGGCGGCCCCGAACCCGATCCCCGCTGCGACGAGCAACGTGGTGGATTTCACTGCAAATTTTTTCATCTCGATTTCTCCCATGAAAACAAGAAGTAGAACTTCCTACCCTCCATCGCCACTGGCGGCGTGATGCCGCTGCGACAATTTGCCGCACACTGTATGCCCCGCGGCGTGCTAAAAAATTGATCTTTGCTAATTCCATATGCGCTTCATGAGGGAAAATGCGTAATCCCCTGCGGCTGCGAGGCCAGGAATAGACTGGTGAATAAAAAAATACTGATAGACGCGATCGGCATCCTAGCGATTGCGCTGGTGGTTGTCGTTGGCTACAAGCTCTCGCCGCTGCTCCTGCCCAAGGCGGACGTCACGGTGCAGCCCGACCCCGGTTGCGACCTGAATCGTGTCGCCTGCCGGGTGGCCTTGCCCGGTGGCGGCCAGCTCGAATTGCGCATGAACCCGCGACCGATCCCGATGGTCAAGCCGTTTCAGGTCGAGGTGAAACTGGAGGGCATCAGCGCCGCGCGCGTCGAGGTCGATTTCGCCGGCATCGACATGAACATGGGCCTCAATCGGATCGCACTGGTCTCTGGCGTGTCCGGACTCCATTCCGGCGAGGCCACGCTGCCGGTATGCATCACCGGCCAGATGGACTGGCAGGCGACGGTGCTGCTCGAAACCGACGGCCGGCGCATCGCCGTACCTTTCCGCTTCGCTTCGGTTCCCCACGGATAACGCATGTCGCAACGAATTCTGCTCGCTGTCGCCGTCCTGCTCGCCGCGCTGGTGCTCGGCCTTGCCTTCTTCTGGCACCCGGAATTGCCGGAGCGCCCGCTACCGATGGCCGCCGCGCCGGCCGGCGGCGATTTCACGCTGCAATCCGCCGGCGGCCCGGTGGCGCTGCAGGATTTTCGCGGCAAACTGGTGCTCGTCTATTTCGGCTACACCTACTGCCCCGACATCTGCCCGACCGCGCTGGCGGCAACGGCGGAGGGCCTCAAGCTGCTGACGCCGGAAGAACTGGCGCGCGTGGCGGTGGTCTTCATCTCGGTCGACCCGGAGCGCGACACGCCGGCCCGTCTCAAGGAATATGCGGAATTCTTCCATCCCGCCATCGTCGGCGTCACCGGCACGCCGGAAGAACTGGCCGCCATCGCTCGCCGCTACGGGGTGTTCTATGCCCGCCAGTCGGTCGAAACGGCGGGTGGCGGCTATGTCGTCGATCACACTTCGGATACCTATGTCGTCGGTGCCGACGGCAAGCTGGACGGCAAGATCGCCCACGCCACGCCCCCCGAGCAGGTGGCCGCCGAAATTCGCAAACGCTTGACCAAACCCTGAAGGAGAGAGTGCTCATGAAACAACTATCCCTGTTGGCCACCGGCCTGCTGTTTTCCGCCGGCGTGCTGGCCGGCGCCGCCGACAACGTCGCGGTGCAGGACCCCTATGTGCGCCTGGCGCCGCCCAATGCCCCGGCCACCGGCGCTTTCATGGTCATCAAGAACAACGGCGACAAGGATGTGAAGGTGCTCAAGGCCGACAATCCGGTTTCCAAGGTCACCGAACTGCACACCCACATCAACGACGGCGGCGTCATGAAGATGCGCCCGGTACCGGCCATCGACATCAAGGCCAAGGGCGAGGCGGTGCTCAAGCCGGGCAGCCTGCATGTCATGCTGATCGATCTCAAGGCGCCGATGAAGGAAGGCGATTCCGTGCCCATCACGCTGACTTTCGACGACGGCAGCAGCAAGACAATCGACGCCAAGGTGGTGCGTCCGACGCCGGCGCCGCCGATGGAGCACAAGCAGCACTGATTTCGGGCTTTTTTCGGGGTCGACCGCAGCAGGCGCGCTCGACCCCGGGGTGCCTGCGGGTGCTTTGGCCTCCGGAAATTCGTTGAGCAGGCGGCAATTTGATGCAGGTCGTGAATTCGTTCACGGACACTCCTGCAACGAATTGGCATCATCTGTCCAACGACTCCAGGAAAGGTCAAATATCATGACAAACAGTTCCCGCAAGACGAATTTTTCATCCCCCGGCGCCTATCCGGGTAGCGATGTGCATGACCGGGCCGGGGACCGTATTGGATCAGGCTTCGACCTGCGCGAAACGCTGGGCGATACCAAGGTTCGCGAGACAACATTCGCCGAGTTTTTGGCAGAGCTCAAGAAGGTTGGCAAGCCCGTCGGCTGAGTAGCCGCCGGGTTGTTTCCGGATCACCTCTTGAGTGGGCGGCCGGCTTTTCCGGCCGGATTGATCTTTCCACCCCCAACCGCAGGCGAGTCCGGATTCAGGTTCTGGCCGGGCGTTTGGACAGTTTTCTTTGCAATGTACGACGGTGCATCTTGAGCGCGCGCGCAGTCGCCGAGATGTTGCCGTCGTTTTCGTTCAGCACGCGCTGAATGTGCTCCCATTCGAGACGGTCGACCGAGAGCGGTTCATCGGAGGCCGGTAGGTCGAAATCCGGCGCATCGTCGTTCTCGAAGGCGGCGAGGATCGCCTCGATTTCCACCGGCTTGGCCAGATACTGGACCGCGCCCAGCTTGATCGCATCGACCGCGGTAGCGATGCTGGCGTAGCCGGTCAGCACGACGATGCGGCAGTCGGCGTTGATCGTCAGTAGTTCCGGAATCAGCGCCAGGCCGGAATTGCCGTTGAGGTTGAGATCGAGCACAACGCGGTTCGGCACAATTTCCCGCGCCAGCGCCAGCGCATCGCCGGCGTCGAGCGCCCCGCGTGCGTGGTGGCCGCGGCGTTCCAGGGTGCGCACCAGAATGGCGTTGAAACTGGGGTCGTCGTCGATGATCAGGGTCGGTTCGGGCATCAGGTTCTCGGGTTCAGTTCCAGGCGGGCGAGGGCGCCACCTTCGGGCGGGTTGAGGAGCAGCAGGCGGCCGCCGATCTGTTCGATCGCCGAGCGCGTCAGCAGCAGGCCGATGCCGCTACCGTGTTCATGCGGCGGAAAGGCGGTCTGGCCACCCTGTTTCAGCACGGCCGGCGGGAAGCCGGGGCCGTGGTCATGGATGTCGATGACGATCTGCCCGTTGCTCCAGTCCAGACGGATGTCGATGGTCGCCGCCGACGCGCTGGCCGCATTGTTCAGCAGGTTGAGCACCGCCTGTTCGAGACGCGGGTCGTTCGCGATGGCCGGCACCGGCCGGGCACCGCTGATTTCCAGGCGGCTGGCGGCCTGCGGGCGCAAGGCATGCCAGCGTTGCCGCAGGTTGTCGAGCCAGCGGTCGACGGCCTGGAGGTCCGTATTTTCGAGGCGCTCGGCACTAGCCCGGCGCGAAAGCCCGGTAATGATTTCCTTGCAGACACCGATCTGCTGGCGGAGCAGGGCGATGTCCGCGCGGGCCGCGGCCGGCAGTAGCGGGTCGCCGGCCAATTCACCGGCGAGCAGGGCCATGGTGCCCAGCGGCGTCCCCAGTTCATGCGCGGCGCCGGCGGCGAGGGTGCCGATGGCCATGATGCGCTCGTCGCGCAGCGCCTGTTCGCGGGCGGCCGCCAGTTCGGCATCGCGCTCGCGGATGAGGCGCGTCATGCGGACGACGAACCAGGCGATCATCAGCGCCGAAACGGCAAAGGTCAGCCACATGCCGAGCAGGTGCAGGCGGGTGGCGCGGGTGGCATCGCTCATCGGCAACGGCACGTAGAAGACCATCAGCGCTGAATAGGCGGCGACGGCGATGGCGCCGATGGCGACCACGCAGCGCACCGGCAGGGTCAGCGCGGCAATGGCGACCGGTGGCAGCAGCAGCGAAACGAGTGGGTTGGTGGCGCCGCCACTGAAGAAAACCAGCGCACTGAGGGCGGCGATATCGATCAGCAGCTGCGTGAACAGTTCGACCGGCGTTGCCGAATCAGACTGTCGCACGCGCCAGTGAACCAGGCCATTGAATAACGCGGTGAGCCCGATGATCGCCAGCAGCGGCGCCTGCGGCAGGGGAATTTCGAGTGCTCCCGGCACCACCAGCGTCAGGCTGGTCATCAGCGCCAGCGCTACCCAGCGCACCATCACCAGGCGGCGCAGGTTGGCCAGGTGATCGCTGCCGTCGACGGTGCAGGAGATGAAAGGCATGGCCTGGATTATGCGTGATTTGCGTCAATTTTCAGCCGTTCGGGTCGTGCGACAATTCGCCGCATCGATACCCGGAGTTCACCGCATGGCCCTGCGCAGCCTTATCTTTTTCCTGGTCGCCGGCTGGTTTGCCGCCAGCACGGCTGCTGCGGTCGACCTCGAAAAAGGCAAGGAAATCAACGGCACCTGCGCTGCCTGCCATGGCGACCAGGGGGCTGGCGGCAAGAAGGGCGAATATCCGCGCATCGCCGGCCAGCGTGTCGCCTACATCGAAAACCAGCTCAAGAGCTTCCGTGCCCGCACGCGGGTGAATCTCCCGATGTTCCCCTATACCCAGGAACGTGAGCTTTCAGACGAGGACATCAAGGATATCGCTGCCTACTTGGCGAAGATCGAACTGGACAGCAAGATGCCAACCTACACCGGCAAGGAAGACGCGCTGACCAAGTTGCTGATGGCCGAAAAGGTGATGATCATCCCGCGCGCGGAGGGCGACCTCGGCAATGGCGAGGCGATCTACCAGAAGAAATGCGCCGCCTGCCACGGCAAAGCTGGCAAGGGGCGTGGCATGTTCCCGATGCTGGTCGGCCAGTACACGAACTATCTCAAGCGTCAGGCCGACCTCTATCTCAAGGGCGACCGCCCGCACGATGAAGATGGCGTCGTCGGTGTCCTGAACACCCTCAAGGAACAGGATATCCAGGACATCCTGGCTTACCTCACCTCGATTCAGGAGCCGAAGGAATGAAACGCCTCTCCGTTGCCTGCCTCGCCCTGCTGGCGATGAACAGCGCCTGGCCGCATGCCCACGCCGGCAAGATCGACGACAGCATGCCCGATGCCCAGAAGATCCGTTTCTGCGAACGTGTCCGCGACTTTGCACTGCAGGCTTTCTACGACCGCGAGAAAGGCCGGCCGATGAAGGTGTTTGTCGAGGACGGCAGCGACGGTGCACGCATTACAAACTTCGTCGTCAAGCGCATCTACGA
The DNA here is from genome assembly GCA_002440665.1 of Dechloromonas sp. UBA6271. Lineage (GTDB taxonomy): Bacteria > Pseudomonadota > Gammaproteobacteria > Burkholderiales > Rhodocyclaceae > Azonexus. The sequence continues at coordinate 126,162 of DJUX01000005.1, read as the reverse complement.
GGAGCCACAGATTTCCAGCCCGAAAAAGGCGGAGACCTTCGGCCGAGCCACCTGCAACGAGATGATGGGCAGCAAGGCGACGCCGGAATAGTTACACCGGGTGATTCCGGATTCGGCGGCGCGTGGTTAAACTGCGTCCATGAGCGAAATCCTGATTACCCGCAAGCACCGCCTGTCGGCCAAGAAGGCAAGGATCGCCGCCGAGCATGTCGCCGCCGATCTGCAGAAGGAGTACGAGCTGGAATACGAGTGGGACGACAGCGGCGTATTACGTTTCGAACGTGCCGGCCTGCACGGTGAGTTGCGGCTCGCCAAGGGCGAAGTGACGGTTCTGGTCCGCCTCGGTTTCCTGCTCTGGCCTTTTCGCGCCAGCCTCGAGCGGGAAATCCACCTGTACTTCGACGAGCGCTTTGCCTAGCCCTTGAGCTTGCCGACCAGATCGATGTAGGCCTGCATCGCGGCTTCGGCGGAGGTCCCTTGAAGGCCTGCCCAGGCGTCGTACTTTGCGCGGCCGACGAGGTCGGTGAAGCCGGGGCGCTTGCCGCTTGCGTCGCCCTCGGTCGCCTGCTTGAAGAGTGAGTAGATACGCAGAAGCGTCTGATTGTCGGGACGTTCGTCCAGCATTTTTGAAGCGGTGACGGCGGCATCGAATGCGGCTTGCAGATCGCTCATCGGTATCTCCTCGAATGGCCTGTGAATTGCCGGTATTATAGATATTTCATCCCTTTAACGGAGTTCGTAATGACGTCTCGCGAGCCCATCTCCAACGTGGATACCGCCTGGCTGCGCATGGACCGGCCGACCAATCTGATGCAGATTGTCGGTGTCCTGCTGTTCGAGGGTGATCTCGATTACGAACGCCTGTGCGCCAGCATCGAGCGTCGTATGCTCAGTTTTTGCCGCTTCCGCCAGTTGGCAGTCGCCGATAGCACTGGTTACGTCTGGCAGGATGATCCCGACTTCAATCTCGACCACCACCTCCACCGCGAAGTGCTGCCTGGCGCGGCAGGCAAGGCAGAACTCGAGCAGTTTGTCGCCGATCTGGCGTCTACGCCGCTCAGCCCGAATCGCCCGCTGTGGGAAATGCACCTGGTCGACACCTCGCTGGGCGGCCAGGCGCTCGTCATGCGCATTCACCACAGCATTGCCGACGGCATCGCCATGGTCGGCGTCATTCTCTCGATGACTGATAGCTCGCCGGGCAAAGCGGGGGGCCATCCGCGGCCACACATTGCGCAGGAAGACGAAGACGAGGAGGACGGTCTTTGGGCCAAGTACGTTGATCTATTGAACAACCCGGGGAAGATACTCGACTACGCCCGTATCGGCACCAGCATTGCTAGCGAACTCGCGACGCTCGCTACCATGCCGGATGACAGCCATACCCGCTTCAAGGGCAAGCCGGGAATCGCCAAGCGGGTCGCCTGGTCGGAGCCGATGTCGCTACCCGAGGTGAAGGCGGTCGGCGCGGTGCTTGGCTGTTCGGTCAATGACATGCTTCTCTCGGCAGCAGCCGGGGCCATGCGTGCCTATCTGGTCGAGCATGGCGATGAGGTCGATGACGTGGAAATTCGCGCAATGGTCCCGGTCAACATGCGGCGCGCCAGCGATGCGGGGAAACTCGGCAACCGCTTCGGCCTCGTGGCCCTCGAACTGCCGCTCGGCATCGAAAATCCGCTGGCTCGGCTCTATGCTACCCGCGAGCGGATGGCGAAACTCAAGGGTTCCTATCAGGCGGCACTCACGCTGTCGATTCTGGGGGTGGTCGGCATGGCCCCCAAGTTTGCCCAGCAACAGGTGCTCGATCTGCTGGCCAGCAAGGCTAGCGCCGTCATGACCAACGTGCCCGGGCCGCAGCACACGCTATATCTGGCCGGCGCCAAACTGCTGCAGCCGCTGTTCTGGGTGCCGCAATCCGGCGACATCGGCATGGGCGTCTCGATACTTTCCTACGATGACAAAGTGCAGTTTGGCCTGATTACCGACAAGGGTCTGGTGCCCGACCCCGAGCGTATCGTCGAGCGCTTCGCCAGCGAATTTGACAAGCTGTTGATGCTGGTCCTCATGGAGCCATGGGACAGACTCGGCGATCCGCAGGCGGTGGAGGCGGCGTTGGTCGGGTAGCTGGCCGGCGGTTGATGCCGTTCGTTGCGGGGGCGGGCTAACTACTCATCCATTTCCGCCTTGGCTGCCTCGATATCGAGCTTTTCCATTGCATCTGCAGGCGTGCAGGCAACCGCCTCCTCGTAGAGTCTTTCGGCGTCCTTCAGGCGTGCACGGCCGAACAGCATGACCAGTCCGTTGGCGTATTCGGTGCGGGCGATGGCCGATTCGGGGTTGAGGTCGAGGGCGGTATGGAAATGCTTTTCGCTGGCATCCTTTTTCGCGCCGTAGGTGAGGCCGCCGACCATGCTGCCGACCTTGTCGATGATTTCGGCGTGCCAAGTGCCGAGCGCGATGTGGGTGTCGGCATGTTTTGGCTCAATTTTCAGCGCGTGATCGAGGCTGCTCTTGATCTTGCCGCCAAGACCTTGCGCGAGCGCCTTGGCGACCGAAATGCCTTGGCTGTAGCGGCCTAGCGCGTAGGCGTGGATGTACCAGGCGTTGGCATTCTTCGGTGCAGCTGCCTGCAGGGCGACGCAGCGTTCGGCAATCTCCTCGAAGAGCTGCAGTTTGGCTGCTTCGTCGCTTTCCAGATAGTTGGCGTAGATCATCGCCGCCTTGTTGGCCGCGTTGATGCCGGCAGGGCCGGCAGCGAGGCCGATGTCCACGGCCTTGGCGAAGTCGCCGGCATGGTAGGCGCGCCAGGCATCCTGCGCTGCGTCGTCGTCCGGGAAGGGTTCGCAATCACCGCGGTGCAGGCGTGCCCAGTGCTTTTCGAGGGCGACGCCGGCATAGGAGAAGCTTTTGTCCGGGTGCGGGAATTTTTTCCAGGTTTTCTTGGCCACGTGAGTCTCCTCTAGTTTTTATCGACGTATTCGCCGGACAGCTTTTCCAGCAGACGCCGCGCTTCGTCTTGCAGATAGGGCGCGGCAAGCGACATGACCTGATAGACGCCGCGCCCGATGTCCGGCTCGCCACGCGGGCGGCGGGCGTGTTCGAATGACAGCCAGAAGGTCGCGACGACGCTCATGTTTGTGGCCAGCGCGCGGATTTCACCGGCTGTTGCGGTCAACGTGCCGGAAGCGGCCAATCCCTCGCAGACGGTGATGGCGGTGCTTTCCTTATGTTCGAGAATGCGCTGGAAATGAGTTTCGACGAGCCGGTTGCGGGTCAGCAGGTCGTTGATGTCGCGGTAGAAGAAGCGGAACTTCCAGATCGTCTCGAACAGCAGATGGAGGAACAGCCAGATGTCCTCGGTGCCCTGCGGTCGACTGCCGGGGGCAGTGAGCAGGGGTTCGATTTCCTTCTCGTAGTCGGCGAACAGCGCATTGACGATCTCGTCCTTGCTGTGGAAATGATAGTAGAGGTTGCCCGGACTGATTTCCATCTCGTCGGCAATGACGGTCGTCGTCACATTCGGCTCGCCGAAGTCGTTGAACAGTTTCAGTGCGGTTTCGAGAATGCGCTCGCGGGTGCGGCGTTTTGGTTTGCGTTCCATGTCCGGACTCTTTTTGGTGTTGTCTCCAGACCAGAGGATACATCACGCCGGCTGTCGGGATTCAAGCCAAAGCTGCAATTCGTCCAGTGAAGCGTCGAGGGCGCGCGTCGCCTTGTCCAGGCTGACCTTGGCGCGGTGGCGGGGTGGGGCGATCAGGGAGCGGCGATGATCCTTGAGTATTGCAAGATCAAGGCCCAAGCCGTGACGTTCGAAGATGGGCCGAAGTTCGTGGCGACGCCGGTAGAGATCGATGCGCGTGCGCTGGTAGGCGTGCTCGCACAGGCGGCGTCGGTCGCGGTAGCTGAAGACGTTGGTGAAGAACATCTCGGCGTCGTCGCGCGTCGGTTCGAAGAGCACGACGTCGGCATTGCTGTACTGGTGCTTGTAGCGATCCATGCCGACCCGCATGCGCGAATGGATGATGGCGCGGAAGGTCTGCGACAGCACGACCGGCAGGCCACCGTCGTTGAGCGCCTCGCGTTCCCTGGCATTGCGGCGGGCGGCCAGTTCGGCGTCGAAGGGGACCAGCGGGTTGATGCAGAGCACCAGTTCGGCACCCTCCTTGAGCGCTACCGAGGCATGCAGGGTCTTGATCAGGGCTCCGTCCACGTAGTAGTGGTCGCCGATGCGGACGGGCGGGAACAGGCCCGGCAGGGCGGTGCTTGCCTGGACCGCAACCGAGATCGGGATGTCGTCGTGGCCGGGCGAGCCGAAGGCGACCGATTCGCCCGAATCGAGATCGGTGGCGACGAGGAACAGGCGATGCTTAAGCTTGCGGAAATCGTTGGTGCGGCCGCGGCGCGAGAACAGGTCCCGCATCACGCGGTCGATGCCACTGCTGTCGAACAGGCCGGTCGGAATGGCGCGCGACAGGCGCTGGAATGATTCGAACAGGCCGTGATGCAGCGGGTTGGCGAGATAGTTCTGGGCAGCGGAAAACAGCAGTTGCGGCACCGACCGTGCCCGGTTGAAGTATTCGCCGAACGCCGGTTTGAGCAGCATTTCCGGATCGAAAAACTCATCGGCATCATTGTCGATCAGGATACGCGCCAGCTTCTGCGGGGCGATGCCGTTGGCGAATGCCGCCGCGACCAAGCTGCCGGAACTGACGCCGACGAAGATGTCGGCATGGTTGAAATCCAGCCCTTCGATCGCCTCTGCGAGCGCCACGCTGGCGCCGATTTCATAAATCCCGCCGAGCGGACCACCGCCAGCCAGTGCTATGCCAATTCTGGACAAGTTGTCTTCCCCTGAATGTGACGGATGCCCGGTCATGGCCGGGCATCTCGTTAATGCCGTTCACCTTTGAAGATTACCCGGCTTGGCCGGGGCTGGCTATCTAGGCAGCAGTTGCTGCACCAGCAGCGGCATCAGCAGGTTCGGCGGCCTTCTTGACGGCGGCGCTTTTAGGCGGGGCCGGCTTTTTGGCCGGCGTAACCTTGGCGACGACTGCCTTGGCGGTTGCGGGAACCGCGGCCACCTTGGCGACTGGCTTGGCAACAACCTTCTTCGCGGTGCCTTCCTGTGCTTCGGTCAGTTGCTGAACGACGGCGGTCAGTTCGGCGACACGCTTGGACAGCTTGTCGATATCCTTCTTGCTCGGTACGCCGAGGCTCGACAGAGCGCGGGCAACGCGATCCTCGAAGACCTGTTCCAGACGATCCCACGTTCCAGCCGCCTTGCCGGCGACGACAGCCATTTTTTCATCAGCTGCCTTGCGGGTCTTTTTCTGGATGGTTTCACCTTCCTTGACCAGAGCGTCAAACACCTTGGTGCCTTCTTCCTGAGCCTTCGAATAGGCGCCCAGTCCGGCCAACCAGATTTGATGTGCGGATTCCCTGACGGTTTGGGCCAGTTGGTTTTCCGACAGCGTCTTGAATTTCTTGACCATGATCGACTCCTTTTAAGATGTGTACTTGTTCGGCAGCTCTCTCTGCCCTTGAAGCCAGTGTAGGATATTCAATTAGAGGAGGCACACTAATATCCTAGGTGCGCTACTCTAGAATGTCCTTGATTCTTATAAATTTGGGGAGACCAACATGCAATATTTCATCACTGGAGCATCGGGTTTCATCGGCAAGCGCCTGGTCAGGAAATTGCTGGAGCGCGACGACAGCATCGTCTACTTTCTTGTGCGCGAGGCGGAACGCGAAGCGCTCGGCGGACTCTACGAATTCTGGGGTTGCGATCGCAACCGGGCGGTTCCGGTGGTCGGTGACCTGACCCAGCCGCTGCTCGGGGTTGCTGCGGTCGACCGCAAGAAACTTGGCAAAAAGACGACCCATTTCTTCCACTTGGCGGCGATTTACGACCTTTCGGCCGACGCCGAGATCCAGCTCAAGGTCAATGTCGACGGCACGCGCAACACGGTGCAGTTTGCCGAGGCCATCGGCGCCAAGCATTTCCACCTGTTCAGTTCGATCGCCTCGGCCGGGCTGTTCGAAGGCTTGTTCCGCGAAGACATGTTCGAGGAAGCCGAAGGGCTGGATCATCCCTATTTCAGGACCAAGCACGATTCGGAGGGCATCGTCCGCCGCGAATGCAGCATTCCCTGGCGCATCTTCCGCCCGGCCTTGGTCGTCGGCGATTCGCAGACCGGCGAAATGGACAAGATCGACGGACCGTATTACTTCTTCAAGCTGATCCAGAAAATGCGCAAGCTGTTGCCGTCGTGGATGCCGACCGTCGGCATCGAGGGCGGGCGCATCAATGTCGTGCCGGTCGATTTCGTGGTCAACGCCGTCGACCACATCGCCCACCTCAAGGGCGAGGACGGCAAGTGCTTCCACCTGGTCGACCCGACCCCGATGCGCGTCGGTGATCTGCTCAACACGTTCGCCCGAGCCGCCCACGCGCCGGAGATGACGATGCGCATCAACGCCGCGCTGTTCAGTTTCATTCCGCGCCACATGCGCAAGGGGTTGCTGGCGCTGACGCCGGTGCGCCGCATCCGCCACGCGGTGATGAAGGATCTCGGCCTGCCGGACGACATGTTCCGCTTCGTCAATTACCCGACGCGCTTCGACTGCCGCGAGACAACCCGCGTGCTCAAGGGCACGGGCATCGCAGTACCGCCGCTCGACAACTACGCCTGGCGCCTGTGGGATTACTGGGAGCGTCACCTCGACCCCGATCTCTTCATCGACTGCAGCTTGCGTGGCCAGGTCGAAGGCAAGGTCGTGCTGGTCACCGGCGCCTCGTCCGGCATCGGCAAGGCGACCGCCTGGAAGCTGGCCGAAGCCGGCGCCCATGTCGTGACCATCGCCCGCGACGCCGAGCAACTGGCCGAGGTGGTGCGCGAATTCGAGGCGGCCGGCCTCAAGTTGCATGCCTATGTCGGCGATCTGGCCGACATGGCTTCCGCCGAAGCGGTGACGCAGCAGGTGCTGGCCGAGCATGGCGTGGTCGATATTCTGATCAACAATGCTGGGCGTTCGATCCGTCGCGCCATCGAGACTTCCTTCGATCGCTTCCACGATTTCGAGCGCACCATGCAGCTCAACTACTTTGGCGCGCTCAAGGTGAGCATGGGTGTGCTGCCCAAGATGGTCGAGCAGAAGCGCGGGCACATCATCAACATTTCGTCCATCGGCGTACTGACCAATGCGCCGCGCTTCTCGGCCTACGTCGCCTCGAAATCGGCGCTCGACGCGTGGACGCGCTGCGCGGCGTCCGAGTTCGCCGACCGCGGCATCTACTTCACGACCATCAACATGCCGCTGGTAAAGACGCCGATGATCGCCCCGACCAAGCTCTACGACCAGGTGCCGACCCTGACGCCGGAGGAAGCCGCGGCACTGATTTGCGATGCCGTGATCCACCGGCCGGTGCGCGTTGCCACGCGTCTTGGCATCACCGGCCAGGTGCTGCATGCGCTGGTGCCACGCGTGGCGCAGATCATCATGAACACGACCTTCCGCATGTTCCCCGACTCGTCCGCGGCCAAGAAGAAGGAGGCGGGGCTGCTGCCCGAGATTCCGTCGGCCGACCAGGTGGCGTTCCAGCAATTCATGCGCGGGATCTACTTCTGATGGCGACCCATCTCAAACCCGGTGATCCGGCACCGGCTACGAACGGGCGGCTGTTGCAGTCGATCGACTTTCGGGGCTGAGGGCCAGTTTACGACATGCAAATGGTTGTGAACAGGTTCTAAGGGGGGCTGCGCGGAATAAGGCTATTTCCTTGACTGCTCCCAGCATAATTCGGCGACTCCAATCGGCTGCTCGCGTCTCCAAAACCACGGCGCCCACCCCTGTCTCGGGTATAATTTTGGCCTCTTCGCCTAACCTGAAATCTCTTCCTCATGGCCGACATTCTTTGCCTCAAGGGCGACGCCGCATTTTCCGCCTTCCGCCTGCAACGCCTGCAAGCCCGCCTGGTCGCGGCCGTGTCGGATATCGAATCGGTGGTGGCCGATTACTGGCATGTCGTGGCGCAAAAGCGCGCCCTGAATGCCGACGAGCGCGCCAAGCTGGCGACGCTGCTGGAAGAGAAGGCGGCAGGTGCCGAAGCTGGCGAACTGTTCCTCGTCGCGCCGCGCATCGGGACCATTTCGCCGTGGTCCTCCAAGGCGACCGATATCGCCTGGAACTGCGACTTGGATGCCATCGAACGCGTCGAGCGGGTAATCGCTTTCCACGTTGTCGTTAAAAACAATCGCGCCCTGAGCGCCGATGAAAAGAAAACCGTCGCCGGCCTGCTGCACGACCGCATGACCGATTCCGTTCTGCCCGGCTTCGAAGCCGCCGGCGAACTGTTCCGCCATTTCGCACCGAAGCCGCTGGCTACGGTCGACGTGCTGCAAGGAGGCAAAACCGCGCTGGTGGAGGCCAACGGCTCGCTCGGTCTGGCGCTGTCCGACGACGAAATCGACTACCTGCTGAACATTTTCACGACCGCCGGCCGCAACCCGACCGACGTCGAACTGATGATGTTCGCCCAGGCCAATTCCGAACATTGCCGCCACAAGATTTTCAACGCCTCCTGGGTGATCGACGGCCAAGCCAAGGACAAGACCTTGTTCGGCATGATCCGCGAAACCCATGCCGCCGCCCCGCAAGGCACGGTCATGGCCTATGCTGACAACGCCTCGATTATCGAAGGCGCGACCATCCAGCGTTTCTACCCGGACGCCGACCGCGGCTACAGCTACAAGGAAGAGCTGACCCACATCCTGACCAAGGTCGAGACGCACAACCACCCGACCGCGATTTCGCCCTTCCCGGGCGCGTCGACTGGTAGCGGCGGCGAAATCCGTGACGAAGGCGCCACCGGCAAGGGTTCCAAGCCGAAGGCCGGCCTCTGCGGTTTCTCGGTCTCCAACCTGAACCTGCCCGATGCGCCGCAGCCCTGGGAACACGCCTACGGTCGCCCGTCGCGCATCGCCTCGGCGCTCGACATCATGCTCGAAGGCCCGATTGGCGCCGCCGCCTTCAACAACGAATTCGGCCGTCCGAACCTGACCGGCTATTTCCGCACCTACGAGCAAGACGTCGCCGGCACGGTGCGCGGCTACCACAAGCCGATCATGATCGCCGGCGGTCTGGGCTCCATCCAGGCCGAGCAGTCGTTCAAGGAAGAAACCTTCCCGGTCGGCACGAAATTCATCCAGCTCGGCGGTCCCGGCATGCTGATCGGCCTGGGCGGCGGCGCCGCCTCGTCGATGACGGCCGGTTCCAATGCCGAAGACCTCGACTTCGCCTCGGTTCAGCGCGGCAACCCGGAAATCCAGCGCCGCGCCCAGGAGGTCATCGACCGTTGCTGGCAGATGGGCAAGAACAACCCGATCCTGTCGGTGCACGACGTCGGTGCCGGTGGGGTCTCCAACGCCCTGCCAGAATTGGCCCACTCGGGCGGCGTCGGTGCCGTCTTCGATCTGCGCAAGGTGCCGACCGAGGAACCAGGCATGTCGCCGGCCGAAATCTGGTCGAACGAATCGCAGGAACGCTACGTACTGGCCATCCCGCCGAACCGCATCGCCGAATTCCAGGCCATGTGCGAACGCGAGCGCTGCCCGTTTGCAGTCGTCGGCGAAGCGACCGGCGATGGCCACCTGACCGTCACCGACGACCATTTCGGCGTCAATCCGGTCGATATGGAAATGGAAGCGCTGCTCGGCAAGCCGCCGCGCATGACGCGCGACGTGACGCACCAGCCGGAAACCTTCGTTTCCTTCGACGCCACGTCTATCGAACTGAAGGACGCCGCCTACCGCCTGATGCGTCTGCCGACCATCGCCGACAAGACCTTCCTGATCTCGATCGGTGACCGTTCCGTCGGCGGCATGACCGCCCGCGACCAGATGGTTGGTCCGTGGCAGGTGCCGGTCGCTGACGTGGCCGTGACCACGATGGGTTACCAAGGTTATCTGGGTGAAGCCTTCGCCATGGGCGAGCGCACCCCGCTCGCCGTGTTCGACGCCCCGGCTTCGGGCCGCATGGCGATCGGCGAGGCGCTGACCAACCTGGCCGCCGCCGATGTCGGCGCACTGGGCAAGGTCAAGCTGTCGGCCAACTGGATGGCGCCCTGCGGCGTCGCCGGTGAGGATGCCCGCCTGTTCGACACCGTCGAGGCCGTTTCCGACCTGTGCAAGGCCATCGGCGTGTCGATCCCGGTCGGCAAGGATTCGCTGTCGATGCGTACCGCCTGGGAAGAGCAGGGCGAGAAGAAGCAGGTCGTATCGCCGCTGTCGCTGGTCGTCACCTCGTTTGCTGCGGTCGACGATGTGCGCAAGACCAAAACGCCGCAACTGGCCGTCGATCAGGGCGAAACTGAACTGCTGCTGCTCGATCTCGGCAAGAACCGTCTCGGCGGCTCCTGCTTGGCGCAGGTTTACAACGCCACCGGCAGCGATGCTCCGGATATCGATGAACCGGCCAAGCTCAAGGGCCTGTTCGATGCCGTGCAAAAGCTCAACCGTGACGGCCTGTTGCTCGCCTATCACGACCGTTCCGACGGTGGCTTGTTCGTCGCCGCCTGCGAAATGGCCTTCGCCAGCCGCCGCGGCGTCTCTCTCGACCTCGACGGCATCTGCTACGACGCCGGGGCCGGCGATGTCGATGGCTCCGAGAAACTGACCAACCTGCTGGCTGGCCGCGATTTCGAAAACATCGTGCGCGCCCTGTTCAACGAAGAACTCGGCGCCCTGATCCAGATCCGCCGCGCCGACCGCGAGAAGGTCACGCCTATCCTGCGCGCCTGCGGCGTGCCTTACCACTTCGTCGGTACGCTGAACGAGTGGGACGAAATCCGCGTCACCCGCAATGCCAAACGCGTGCTGCGCGAAAAGCGCGTCGACCTGCAGCGTGCCTGGTCCGAGACCAGCTACCAGATGCAGGCCATGCGCGACAACCCGAGCTGCGCCCAGCAGGAATTCGACCGCATTTTGGACGTCACCGACCCAGGCCTGACGCCGAAGCTGACTTTCGATCCGCAGGAAGATTTCACCAAGATCTATCAGGACATCAGCGGCCGCCCGCGCGTCGCCATCCTGCGCGAGCAGGGCGTCAACAGCCATTACGAAATGGCCGCTGCCTTCGACAAGGCCGGCTTTGCCGCGGTCGACGTCCATATGAGCGACATTTTGAGTGGCCGGGTCAGGCTCAAGGACTTCAAGGGCCTGGTCGCCTGTGGTGGTTTCTCCTACGGAGACGTGCTCGGCGCCGGCCTCGGCTGGGCGCGGACCATCCTCATGCACGACGGCTGCCGCGACGAATTCGCCGCCTTCTTCCAGCGCAAGGACACCTTCGCGCTGGGCGTCTGTAACGGCTGCCAGATGATGAGCGCGCTGAAGTCCATCATTCCGGGCGCCGAGCATTGGCCGGCTTTCCGCCGCAACAAGGTCGAGCAGTTCGAGGCGCGTTTCGTGATGGCCGAAATCCTCGGTTCGCCGTCGATTTTCTTCGCCGGCATGGAAGGCTCGCAAGTGCCGATCGTCGTCTCGCACGGCGAGGGCAGGGCAGTGTTCGACAATGCCGACGACCAGGGCAAGGTGCTGTCGGCCGTCCGCTACGTCGACAACAAGGGCGAGCCGACCGAAGTCTATCCGTACAACCCGAACGGTTCGCCGGGCGGTTTGACGGCGGTGACTACGGCGGACGGCCGCTTCACGATCATGATGCCGCACCCGGAACGCGTCTTCCGCACCGTGCAGATGTCCTGGCACCCGGAGAACTGGGGTGAGGATTCGCCGTGGATGCGCATGTTCTGCAACGCTCGGCGCTGGGTGGGTTGATCGGCCAGACGCCATTTGCATAACCCGGCGGGAACTTCCGGGTCGCATTGCCGTCCTCTATACAGAGGTCATCAGCTTGCGCCGTGACTGGCGCTGTTTCATGATGGCCGCCAGGTACTACCGCTGCAGCCTGTAGCGGATATCGGCAGCCTGTGATGACAGGGGGCAGTCTGGTATGGACGGCATCTTCATCAGCTATCGACGAGACGATTCGGCGGGGTACGCCGGGCGTCTGTACGACCGCCTGGCCGCCCATTTCGGTGCAGGGCGGGTGTTCATGGATGTCGAAGGGATCGAACCCGGCCTCGATTTCGTGGATGCCATCGAAGAGGCGGTGAGTTCATGCCGCGTGCTGATCGCCGTCATCGGCGATGAATGGACGAGCTCGGTAGACGCAGCCGGCCGGCGCCGGCTGGACGACCCCAACGACTTCATCCGCCTGGAAACCGGCGCCGCCCTCAAGCGCGGGATTCGCGTGGTGCCGGTACTGGTCGGGGGCGCGGTCATGCCGCTCGCTGCCGAATTGCCCGAGGAACTGAAAGCGCTCACCCGGCGCCAGGCCATCGAAATCAACCACAAGCAATGGGAGGCTTCCACCGGCGAGCTGATCCGCACGCTGGAAGGCATTCTTAAAACATCACCGGCGGATGCCGCGGCAAGCAAGCAGCCATCAGCCGACCAGAACGCGGCAAATGTCGGTGCTTCAGCCGCCAGCATGGCCGGCAATGCGGCGGCGACCCAAGGCAATTCACGCCGCTGGGCATTGCCGGCGGTTGTTGCCGTGGTGGCGCTGATCGCCGCCGGTTTGTGGATGATTCCTGGTGATCGCAATACCGGGGCGGACGCCGAGAAGCAGCCGGTCGGCAAGGCTGTTGAGGCGCCCGCAGTCGCGGTGTCACCTGGCCCGAAAGATGTCACTCCGGCCGTGCCACCATCCGTCCCCACCAGCGTTGCCCCGGCCAAACCTGCAGCACCGGTAAAAGTCGAACCCGTACCCGTACCCGTTGCCAAGCCGGTAGCCACGCCAGCACCGGCCGCGCCACCACCAGCTGTACCGGCAGCCGTGCCGCCGCCTGTTATCCGCGAATTCAAGGCCGACGTGAGGGCTGCGCATACCCGCCTGTGCTACCGGGTCAGCAATGCCGACAGCCTGACCCTTTCGCCGCGCCCAGGCGAGTTGGACAACGCCGCGAGTGACTGCATCGAGGTCAAGGTCGATGCCACCACGACCTTCACACTGACCGCCCGTAACGCCAGTGCCACCACGCGCAAGACACTGGCGGTGGTGCCCGTTCCTGCCGAAGCGCCGCCGACAAGGGCCGCGGCGCCGGCGGCAGCACCCGCTCCGGCGGCTACTGCTTCCTCCGGCCTGCCAGTGAAAGGCGAGCGCTGGGTTTATCGTTCTTCGGGCAAGTGGCCGACCAGCCCGAAACGGCGATACGAGATCGTCGCGCAGTCGGTCGCGGACAATCTCGTCACAGACGAACTGCGCTTGATCGAGCCGGAGAGCGGTGCCGAGGTGCGCCGGGCACGCGGCAATAAGCCCGATTTCATCGCCTGGAATGCGATCGGGCCGGAGTTCAGCCCTTACTTCGGTGCCTTTGTCGACCTTGCCGGGCAGAGCCGGCTCAGCGGTTTGCCGACTCCCGATCTGAACCCGCAATGGACGAACTGGTATTCGAAGGCCGAGGTGATCGGCCGGGAATCCGTGAGCGTGCCCGCCGGCACCTTCAACGCCTTCAAGGTGGAGGTCTGGAGTAGTCGCAATCGGACCGGTTCACAGACTGAAGCCCAGATGGAACCGGTACGGGTCAACTACGTGATCTGGTATGCCCCGGAAATCAAGCGCTATGTGCGGATGCAGCGCGTTGTCTCGACGGTGGCCAACAGCGAAAGCGAAAAGGACGTGTTCGAGCTGGTGGCCCACCGCTTGCCCTAGGATCGCCGAATTCGCCCCGATATAAAAATGGCGCCGAGTCGGTCGGCGCCATTTTTGCCTGTTTCATGCGGTCGACCGCAAGCGGCCGGGAAATCAGGCCGGGCGGTATTCCCGCAGCTTGTCGAGCTGGCCGACCAGTTGGTGCGATGCTTCGTTCAGTTCCGGCAGCAACAGGTCGGCGGAATCGCCAAGGCCGTTGTTGCTGAGGTCGACGATGTCGTTGGCAAGCGCGTGGAAGCGGTCGTGGATAGCGACGAGTTGCTTGTAGTCGGCGGATTCGGCGTAGTCCCCGCGGGCGTCGCTCAGCGCCTTGGCCAGCGTGCAGCCGCGGTGTTCCGACAGGGGCATCTCGGCGTAGGCGCCACCGGCGAAGGCGTTCAGGAACTGGCGCCGCCACTGGTTGTGCAAGCGTATTGCGCCGTCGATATCGATACGCTCCATGTTGTCGTGTTCTCCGGGTGGTTGTCTGCCGGTGGAAACCGCTGAAGTTTCCGGCCAAGGCTGCATTATGCCGCAGGCGCGGCTGGCGACAAGGCATCCGGCCCGGCACACCCGTCAGTGGAAGGCGGCGGTGCAGGGAAGGGCAGTCATCATCAGTGGCCGATCCGGCGCTTGCGGCGCCAGCAGGCCGGCTTCTGCAGCGCGGTGATGTCGGGATTGCGGGCGGCGAAGATCTGCCGGGCGCGTGCTTCGCGCTCGAGGTCTTCCTGGGAAATGCCGGCAATCAGTTCAAACAATTTCTGGATGCGTTTCATGTTTGCTGCTCCTGTCGCTGGGGTCATGGGGTGGTCCATGAGTGCAGATTAATCGATAACTGTATAAATGTACAGTACTCATGTTGTTCTGCTTCACGAGTAGCTGCGTGCCGCCAGGTTTGCCGAAATGCTCCTGCCGGCGCGCGGCTATGGACAATGTCGCCGCCCGCGGCTAGTCTGACAGGCAGGATATATTCCACACCGGATGGGGGTGATATGGCCGAGGTTCTCGTTCCAACCGAATTGCTGACTGGCGTCGGCGAAATGGATGCCCAGCACGACCATCTGTTTCACGAAATGGAGAAGGTCAAGAATGCCTTGCTAGCCGTTTCCGATGATGGCGATGATGGCCTGCTACTGCTTTCAGGGCTGGCCGAGGATCTGGCGCAGCACTTCGTATGGGAGGAAGAGGCGGCCCGGAAGCATGGCGTTCCGTTCGGGGAACATGCCCGCGAACATGCGCGGATCATCGCCTTCGTCCGGGCCAAGATCGCCGAGATAGACAAGGGGGTCTGCAACATCCCGGCGCTCATGGTGTTCATGGAGCGAAAATTCGAGTCGCATGTCGTTCATTTCGACCTGATGCTCGGGCGTGCGCTCAAGGACGCAGCATCGTCGCATGACGCGGCATCGCCTGTTGTCCGCCAGCAAAGAGCCGACGCAGCGTAGCCAGCCACGCCCGGGAAGCGGGCTGCTTGCCGGGTTTGCCGATCCGGATGCTGCCGCTGCCGATACTCTCGACGATCGCCAGCCCGTTGCCTTGCACGACATGCGTTTGACCTGCGCTCAGGAAGGTATCGCCGGGTTCGTCGGCAACAGTGATCCAGACCGTTCCGGCGGTGCAGGCGATACTAAGGCCACGCGCGCCACGCAGGCTGATCGGGCAATTGTCGGTGAGGCGGATTTCCCCTGAACTGACGTCGATCTTCATGGCTCTCTCCGGCATTTGTTGTGGGAGAAAGCTTAAGTCCGGGCGCCTTGGTGATACAGTAGCAATGAAATTAAATTGTGACCGGCACAGTTCCCGCTAATTGAAACTGTGCTGGTTGCCAGCCTTGCAAACTGTATTGGTGATCGATGACGGCTGAACTGTTGCGTTACGAGAGACTGGCCTCCGACCTGGAGGGAATGATCGCCGGCGGGATGCTGCGCCACGGCGATCGCCTGCCGTCGGTGCGGCGCCTGGCCGAGGAGCGGCGGTTGTCGGTGTCGACGGTGGTGCAGGCCTTGCGCCAGCTCGAAGACCGCGGGCTGGTCGAAGCGCGGCCGCAATCCGGCTATTTCGTGCGCCGGGCACCGCTGGCGCGGGCCGAGCCGGCGCAGCGCTCGACGCCCGAAGCGGCGGTGCAGGTTGACGTGACGCAGCGCCTGGTGCGCGTGCTGCAGGCCGGCATGAAACCGGGGGTCGCGCCGCTGGCCGCCGCCTTGCCGGCACCCTCGCTGCTGCCGGTGGCGGCGTTGCATCGCCTCTATGCCGGGGTTGCGCGGCGCCACCCGAAGCTGCTCGAAGGCGGTAGCCACATCAACATGGACGAGCCGGCCCTGGTCCGCCAGCTGGTGCGCCGCTCGCTGGCCTGGGGCGGGCCGCTGGCCGGTGACGAGATCGTCATCACCAACTCGTGCACCGAAGCGCTCGGCCTCTGCCTGCGTGCTGTCACGCAGCCGGGCGATACAGTCGCCGTCGAATCGCCGGCCTATTACCTGATGCTGCAGTTGCTGGAAACGCTGGGCCTCAAGGCGCTGGAAATCCCCACCGACCCGCGCACCGGCGTTTCGGTCGAGGCGCTCGAACTGGCGACGCGCGACGGCCGCGTCGCCGCCTGCCTGCTGGTGCCGAATGCCAGTAACCCGCTGGGCAGCGTCATGCCCGACGACAAAAAGCGCCTGCTGGCGGCGTTGACCGCAGCACGAGGGGTCCCGGTGATCGAGGACGACATCTACGGCGACCTGCATTTCGGCAGCCAGCGGCCGTGGCCGATCAAGGCTTTCGACACGGCCGGCAACGTGCTGCTTTGCTCGTCGTTTTCCAAGAGTCTGTCGCCGTCGCTGCGCATCGGTTTCGTCGCCGCCGGGCGCTACCGGCCGGCGCTGGCCCTGCAGAAGACGATCACCAGCGGCGGCACCAATCCGGTGACCCAGCACGTGCTCGCCGAATACCTGGAATCCGGCGCCTACGAACGTCATCTGCGTGGCTTGCGGCGCAGCTACGAGCGCCAGGTGGAATGCATGTGCGACGCCGTGATCCGGCATTTTCCGGCGGAAACCCGGATCACCCAGCCACAGGGCGGCTATGTATTGTGGGTCGAGCTACCGGAAGACATCGATACCACCGCGCTGCATGGGCTGGCAGTGCAACAGGGGCTGGCCTTCGTTCCCGGCGAACTGTTCTCGGCCAGCGGCATGTACCGCAACTGCCTGCGCCTGAACTGCGGCAACCCGCATACGCCGGAGATCGAGGATGCCGTGCGCAGGCTGGGGCAATTGGTCGCGGCGGTATAGCTCGTGATGCTGCCTCGATCAAATATGGGGCAGCGAAACTACGGTATCATTAGCGTTTTTGGCGAACCCGCGTTCGCCGTTTTGAACGTATCTGAAGGGTTGTTCATCTCATGTTTGATGCAGTTCGCAACAATAAAAGGATCGTCCAGGTCTTTCTCGCACTGATTACGCTGCCATTCGCCTTCTTCGGTGTCGAATCCTACGTGCGCAGCGTCGGTACCGGCGACGATGTGGCCAGGATTGGCGACGCCAAGATCACCCAGCAGCAGTTCCAGCAGGCGCTGCGCGAGCAGCAGGAACGTCTGCGGGCGCAGATGGGCGGGCAGTTCGATCCCAAGATGCTGGATATGCCGCAAGCGCGCCAGGCGATTCTCGACGACCTCGTCGACCAGCAGTTGCTGACCCTGGAAGCCGGCAAGCGCAAGCTTTTCGCCAGCGACGAGGCGATTCGCCGCACCATCGGCGGGATTGACGCCTTCAAGATTGACGGCAAGTTCTCGCCGGAACGCTACGAGGTGGCACTGAAGGCCCAAGGCATGACGCCGGCCGGCTTCGAGGCCCGCCTGCGCCAGGATCTGACCCTGCAGCAACTGGCCACCGCCGTCGGCCAGTCCGGCCTGATGGCGCGCACGGTCAGCGACCGCATCCTGGCCATGCAGACCGAAAAGCGCGACGTCCAGGAATACCGCATCGGCCTCGACGCCTTCCTCGACAAGGTCAAGCTGGTCGATGGCGCGGCGAAGAAGTTCTACGACGAGAACAGCAAGCAGTTCGCGATGCCGGAGCAGGCCAGGGCCGAATTCGTCGTGCTGTCGATGGAAACCATCGGCGCCCAGCTGACGGTCAGTGAAGCCGAGGTCAAGGCCTGGTTCGACGGCCACAAGGAACGTTTCCAGCAGCCGGAAGAGCGGCGCGCCAGCCATATCCTGATCGCCTCGGAAAAAATTGGCAAAGACAAGGCCAAAGCCAGGGCGGAAGAGCTGCTGAAGGAAATTCGGAAAACCCCGGCTGTCTTCGCCGACTTGGCCAGGAAAAATTCAGACGATCCGGGTTCCGCGGCCAAGGGCGGCGACCTCGGCTTCTTCGGACGCGGCATGATGGTCAAGCCGTTCGAGGACGCGACCTTCGCGCTCAAGGACGGCGAGATTTCCGGCATCGTCGAATCCGATTTCGGCTTCCACATCATCAAGCTGACCGGCATTCACGCCGCCAAGGAAAAGCCGTTTGCCGAGGTCAGGGGCGAAATCGAGGCCGAGCTGAAGAAGGCTGCGGCATCACGCAAGTTCGCCGAAGCGGCGGAAGCCTTCAGCAATATCGTCTATGAGCAGTCCGACAGCCTGAAGCCGGCGGCGGAAAAGTTCAGCCTGACGATCAAGCAGTCCGACTGGCTGGGGCGTCAGGCCAACCCGGCGAGCGGCCCGCTGGCCAACGAAAAGCTGCTGGCGGCACTGTTCTCCGAGGACTCGGTCAAGAACCGGCGCAATACCGAAGCCGTCGAAATCGGGCCGAACACGCTGGTCGCGGCGCGTATCCTCGACTACAAGCCGGCGACGCTGCAGCCCTTCGAAAGCGTCAAGGTGGCCATCGAGACAATGCTCAAGCGCCAGGAAGCCCAGGCGCAGGCGCGCAAGGATGGCGAGGCGCGGCTGGAAGCGCTCAGGAAGGGTGAAGACAAGCTCGCCTGGGGCGCAGTCAAGCGGGTTTCCCGCCTCGATCACGCAGCGCTCCCGCAGACTGCCGTGCCGACCGTCTTCGGCATGGAAACCGCCAAGCTGCCGGCGTTTGCCGGTGTCGAATTGCCGGGCAACGGCTTCGCCCTGTTCCGCCTGAACAAGGTGGAGGCCGGCGAGGCGCTCGATGAGGCCCGCAAGCAGGCGATGCTTGGCCAGTTGGCCAACCTGGAAATGCAGGAAGAGGTGCAGAGCTACCTCGCTGCATTGCGCAGCCGCTACAAGGTCGAAATCAACAAGGCGGCGCTGGAAGCCAAGGAAAAATAAGGCGGGGCTGGCGACAGCCTCCCGCACAGTACCAAAAACAAAACGCCGACCGGTTATGCCGGTCGGCGTTTTTCATTTTCGTGCCTTTTTGCGGGTCGACCGCAGCAGTCGATCAGGCGGGCAGCGGGTCCGCGTTGCCCAGTGCCGTGGTGTTCATGCCGCCATCGACGTACATGATTTCGCCGGTGATGCCGCTGGCCAGATCGGAGAGCATGAAGGCGGCGGCGTTGCCGACTTCGTCGATGGTCACGTTGCGGCGCAACGGGGCATTGTGCGAGTTGTAGGCGAGCAGCTTGCCGAAGTTGCCGATGCCGGAGGCGGCCAGGGTCTTGATCGGGCCGGCCGAGATGGCGTTGGCGCGAATGCCTTCGGGGCCAAGGCAGAAGGCCAGGTAGCGGGTCGCCGCTTCGAGGCTGGCCTTGGCCAGGCCCATGGTGTTGTAGTTGGGCATGGTGCGCTCGGCGCCGAGGTAGGAGAGGGCGAGCAGGGAAGCCTTGCGGCCTTGCATCAGCGGGCGTGCTCCCTTGGCCAGCGCGGCGTAACTGTACGACGAAATATCATGGGCGATGCGAAAGGCGTCGCGCGAAATGCCGTTCAGGAAATCGCCCTCGATGGCCTCGGTTGGCGCGTAGGCGATGGAATGCACCAGGCCGTCGAGGCCGTCCCAGCGCTTGCCGAGTTCGGCGAACAGGTTGTCGATCTGCTCGTCGCTGCTGACATCGAGCGGAATGG
Organism: Dechloromonas sp. UBA6271; assembly: GCA_002440665.1. Classification (GTDB taxonomy): domain Bacteria; phylum Pseudomonadota; class Gammaproteobacteria; order Burkholderiales; family Rhodocyclaceae; genus Azonexus. Next base: position 106,406 of record DJUX01000005.1, on the reverse strand, counting down.
TGATGTCGCTGCCGAATTCGGCAGCGAACTTCTTGATCCGGTCCTCGAAGCGCTCGGACTGGTAGGTGAAGGCCAGCTGCGCGCCTTCGCGGTGGCAGGCCTTGGCGATGCCGTAGGCGATGGAATGCTTGGACAGCAGCCCGGTGATCAGAATCTTCTTGTCGGCGAGAAAGCCCATTTGATGTTCTCCCTGGAGGGTTTAGCCCGCCGATTATAAAGCATCACATGTTCGGATAGGTCGGCCCTTCGCCGCCCTGGGGTGTCACCCAGTTGATATTCTGGGTCGGATCCTTGATGTCGCAGGTCTTGCAATGCACGCAGTTCTGCGCGTTGATCTGCAGGCGCGGGTTGTTGCCCTGTTCATCGCGCAGGATCTCATAGACGCCGGCCGGGCAGAAACGCTGCTCCGGCGCATCGTACCTGGCCAGATTGACGGTGATCGGCACCGCCGCATCCTTCAACTGCAGATGGCAGGGCTGGTCTTCCTCGTGATTGGTGCTGGACAGGAAGACCGACGACAGGCGGTCGAAGGTTAACACGCCATCCGGCTTCGGGTAGACGATCGGCGAACATTCGGCTGCCAGCTTGAGCTTGTCGTGGTCGGCTTTCCTGTTGTGCAGGGTCCACGGCGCCTTGCCGCCGAAGACGATCTGGTCGATGCCGAACATGATCGAGCCCAGTTTCAGGCCCTTGTTCATCCACGGCTTGAAGTTGCGGGTCTGATGCAGTTCTTCATACAGCCAGCTGTTCCTGAACGCTTCCGGATAGGCTGCCAACTCGTCGCGCTGGCGTTCGCCGCCCAGCGCGTCGAAACAGGCTTCGGCGGCCAGCATGCCGCTCTTGATCGCGCAGTGCGAGCCCTTGATGCGCGCCGCGTTGAGAAAGCCGGCATCGTCGCCAACCAGCACGCCGCCGGGGAAAACCAGCTTGGGCAGCGACTGGATGCCACCGGCAGTCAGTGCGCGGGCGCCATAGGCGATGCGCTTGCCACCTTCGAGGAACTTGCGGATTTCCGGGTGCGTCTTGAAGCGCTGGAATTCCTCGAACGGGGCGAGGTGCGGGTTGCTGTAGCCGAGGCCGACGACGAAGCCAACGGCGACCTGATTGTTTTCCAGATGATAGAGAAAGCCGCCGCCGTAGGTATCGGAAGCCATCGGCCAGCCGCCGCTATGGACGACGAGGCCGAGCTGGTGGCTTTCCGGCGGGATTTCCCAGAGTTCCTTGAGGCCGATGCCGTAGGTTTGCGGATCGGCGCCGTCGTTCAGGTTGAACTGCGCCATCAGCTGCTTGCCGAGATGGCCGCGGCAGCCTTCGGCGAAGAAGGTGTATTTGCCATGCAGTTCCATCCCGAGCTGGAAATTCGGTCCTTCCGAGCCATCGTGCAGGCGGCCCATGTCGCCGGTGGCGACGCCCTTGACGGCGCCGTTCTCGTCGAACAGTACCTCGGCACCGGCAAAGCCGGGGTAGATCTCGACGCCGAGCGCTTCGGCCTGCTCGCCCAGCCAGCGGCAGACGTTGCCGAGCGAGATGACGTAGTTGCCCTCGTTGTGGAAGCACTTGGGCAGCAGGCTGTTGGGTATCTTGGTGGCGCCGTCTTCGGAAAGGATGAAGAAGCGGTCTTCGGAAACCGGCGCATTGAGCGGGGCGCCGTCTTCTTTCCAGTTGGGCAGCAGTTCAGTCAGGGCGCGCGGGTCCATGACGGCGCCGGACAGGATATGGGCACCGATTTCGGCGCCTTTCTCGATCAGGCAGACGGCGAGGTCCGCGCCTTTTTCTGCCGCCAGTTGCTTCAGGCGAATCGCCGATGCCAGGCCGGCCGGGCCGCCACCGACGATGACGACGTCAAATTCCATTGCTTCGCGTTCCATGATGTCTCCTCTTGATTTATTTGTGACGCTGTTGACAATACGGTACAGTATGGAAACCTATTCAGCAACCCCCCGAAAAGAGTGGTCTCATGGAACACAGGAAGAAACTCGTCCACGTCACGCAGATGGCCATCCGCTGGGGCGACGTGGATGCCTACGGACATGTCAACAATACCGTTTATTTCCGCTTCATGGAGCAGGCTCGCGTCGAGTGGAGCGAGGGCATGAATGTGCCGGTTCGCCCCGGCGGGGCCGGCCCGGTCATCGTCAATGCCAGCTGCACTTTCCTGATGCCGATGAATTATCCGGGCACGGTCGAGGTGCGTACCTATGCCGGCCATGCGGGTCGCTCCAGTGTCCCGACCTATGTCGAAATGCGCATCGTCGGTGATGACCGCATCTATGCCGAAGGCGCGGCCAAGATGGTGTGGATGGATACCCAGACCGGCAAGTCGGTGCCCTTGCCCGACCATGTGCGTGCGCTGATCGAAGCGGAGTAAACTCGCAGCCCATCACGTCGCCAATCCGGAACCACATGGGCAATCGAAAAATCTGGGAGAAACTGCTCTCCGCCGACCGGCCGGGCGCCGGCAAGGTGCCGGGAACGCCCGAGCGCACGGCATTCCAGCAGGACTACGACCGCATTGTCTTCACCTCCGCCTTCCGGCGCATGAAGGACAAGACGCAGGTCTTTCCGCTCTCGAAAAGCGATTACGTGCGCACCCGCCTGACGCACAGCCTGGAGGCGAGTTGCGTCGGCCGCTCGCTGGGCGCCGTCGTCGGCCGCGAGATCATTGCCCGGCATGGGCTGCGCGACGTCGAATCGGGCGATTTCGGCGCCATCGTCGCGGCGGCTTGCCTGGCGCACGACATCGGCAACCCGCCCTTCGGCCATGCCGGTGAGGATGCCATCCGCGAGTGGTTCCGCAACTCCGGCCTGCTCGACCGGCATCCGTTTACCCCAGCGCAGCGCGCCGACTTCGAGCGTTACGAAGGCAACGCCCAAGGCTTCCGCATTCTCACCCGGCTGCAGAATCCGGCCAACCCGGGGCTGCAACTGACCAGCGCGGTGCTGGCGACGTTTACCAAATATCCGCGGCCCTCGCATATCGCGGCGGAACTCGACGGCAAGAGCGGCAAGAAATTCGGCTTCTTCCAGCAGGATGCCGAGGCCTTTCAGCGGGTGGCGCGGTCGACCGGCCTGGTCGAGCGAATTCCGGGTGCCGCCTGGCGCCGCCATCCGCTGGCCTTCCTGGTCGAGGTGGCCGACGACACCTGCTACCTGATCGTCGATCTCGAAGATGCCGCCCGTCTTGGCTTCGTGCCCTACAAGGATGCCGAGTGCCTGCTCGCCGACCTCGCCGGCAATGCCATCAGCGGCCGCCGCCTCGAGCGCCTGCAAGACCCCAAGGAGCGTCTCGAATATCTGCGCGCCAAGGCCATCGGCCGCCTGCTCGAAAGCGCCGCAGCGGTCTTTCTGGAAAACGAGGACGCCATCCTCAAGGGGGAATTCGACGACGAACTGCTCGAACAGTCGCCGGTCGCCGTTCCCCTGCAGGCCATCCTGCGGCTGGCCAAGGAAACCATCTACAACGCCCGCCCGGCGCTGGAAATCGAAACCGCCGGCTTCGAGGTGCTCGGCGGCCTGCTCTCGCTCTTCGCCAATGCTGTCGAGGCCGGTGCCGGGCAGGCGCGGCTGACTACCCGCGAAACCATGCTGCTCAAGCTGCTGCCGGCCCAGTTCCTCGGCCATGGCGGCCAGCCCGATCCCGACCCTTATTGGCGCCTGCTGCAGGTCGCCGATTTCGTCGCCGGGATGACCGATTCCTACGCCGTCGACATGTACCGCAAGCTCAAGGGCATCGACATGCCGCGGTAGAGGCGTGGGCGAATTCAAAAGCAGGATCCGGAGTGCGCCGGCGCTGGCATGGCGGTAGATTGCAGCCATGGCTTCCGGAACAGGTGAAAGAATGGCGCGAAAGATGACTGCAAAGAGCGCGATGCGCGCCGCGGCGACCGTCGGCGATCTCCGCTGGGCCGCTGTGCTGGCTCGCGACCCGGCAGCGGACGGCAAATTCTTCTACTCGGTCGCCACGACCGGGGTGTATTGCCGGCCATCCTGCGCGGCGCGCACGCCGCGCCCGGAAAACGTCGCTTTCCATGCGACAGCGGCGGAAGCCGAGCAGGCCGGCTTTCGTCCCTGCCGGCGCTGCCAGCCCGACCGGCCGGCGCTGGCCGAACGCCAGGCGGCCTTGGTCGCCGACCTGTGCCGGCTGATCGAGAGTGCCGAGCGCGCGCCCAGCCTGCAGGAACTGGCGGACTATGCCGGCCTCAGCACTTACCACCTGCACCGCGTCTTCAAGACGGTGACCGGCCTGACACCCAGGGAATATGCATCTGCCCGGCGGGCAGGGCGGGTCAGGGCCGAACTGGCGCGTAGCACCACGGTCACCGAGGCGATCTACGGTGCCGGCTACAACACCGGCAGCCGTTTTTATGAACAGTCGAACCGGCTGCTGGGCATGACACCGACCCGCTATCGCGCCGGCGGCGCCGGCATGGAAATCCGCTTTGCGGTTGGCGAATGCTCGCTCGGTGACATCCTGGTCGCTGCCAGCGAGCGGGGTGTCTGCGCCATTCTCATGGGTGACGATCCCGATGCGCTGGTGCGCGACCTGCAGGATCGCTTTCCACGCGCCGAACTGATCGGCGGCGATGCAGGCTTCGAGCAGCTCGTTGCACAGGTGGTGGGTTTCGTCGAGGCGCCAGGGCGGGGGCTGGACCTGCCGCTCGATGTGCGCGGCACCGCCTTCCAGCAGCGGGTCTGGCAGGCCTTGCGCGAGATTCCCGCCGGCGCCACGGCCAGCTACAGCGAAATCGCCAGGCGCATTGGTGCGCCGCAGGCGGTTCGTGCCGTGGCCGGCGCCTGTGCCGCCAATGCGTTGGCGGTGGCGATTCCCTGCCACCGCGTGGTGCGCAACGACGGCGGACTGGCGGGCTATCGCTGGGGTGTCGAGCGCAAGCGCGCCTTGCTCGAACGCGAGGCGCAGGGCTAGAACCGGATTTTGCCGAACAGCCGTTCCGTCAGCGGTTGGTCGAGAATTTTGGCCTGCCGCGTCGCGAGGTCGAATTCGCAAAGGCTGGTCAGCGGCCCGCCGATGACCGCGGCTTCGTAGGTCATCAGGCTCAGGCGCTCGATCTCCAGTTGTACGGGCAGCCCTGAGCGGCAGGCGGCCATGCGTTGCAGCAGCGGCGGCAGGTGAAACTCGCCCCGATACAGCCCGCAGGTGACGTGTGGCGTGTAGGGAAAGCCGTCGTCGGGGGTTTTCGTTCCGGCCAGCGCATGGCGGGTAGCCCAGATGCCGCCGGCGTGATCGGCGACCGAGAAATAGGCGGCCGAGGTGAAGCTGGCCGGGCTGCCGATTTCCAGCGTGAACGGTGCCGGGCCGGCGGCTTGCAGGGCCGCGATCTGGCGTTGTAGTTCGGTGCCGGGGTAGTCGTCATCGAAGCTTGGCGAGGTGGAGGGGAACCCGCAAAGATGCAGGGTGACATGGGGCTGGCGCCGGTAGCCGTTCAGCAGCTTGTCGGCGAGATGAGTGCGCATGGCCGCGGTGGCGGCGCGCAGGGCCGGCGTATCGACATCGATTGCCCAGACGGCATAGTGGGTGCGCTCCTTCCGCCATTCGACGAAATCGCGCTGCACGCTGGCGAGCGTGTATTCATGGCCGGCGGCGAAGCTGATTTTTTCCATTGCTCGGGAGGCGCTGCGGGGTTCCGAATGTAATACGACGCCGGCTGCCGCAAGAGGTGGAAAGGCGATCCGGGGTTTGCATAGGTCGATTAAGGTGAAATTCGGCAGTTAGGAACCACGATTTTTCAGCTCAGTTAGCGGGACCACATCCGGCATTTCGATGCGCTTGCGGCCGGCCTCGACCGCCGTCAGCGGCGTCGTTTCGACCAGCGTCGCCAGGCAGCGCCGGGTCAGTTCCTGGTAGGTGCGGGTGCCGTCGGCCTTCCACAGCATTTCCTCTTCCGTCAGCGGGCGGATGACCTTGGCCGGCACGCCCGCCACCAGCATGCGCGGCGGGACATCCTGGCTGGCCTTGACGAAGGCCGAGGCGGCGACGATGCTGGCTTCGCCGATTTTCGCGTTGTCCATGATCACCGCGTTCATGCCGATCAGTGCGTTCTTGCCGATGCGGCAGCCGTGCAGGACTGCGCCGTGGCCGATGTGGCCGTTTTCCTCGACCACCGTATCGGTGCCGGGGAAGCCGTGCATGACGCAGGTGTCCTGCAGGTTGGCACCGGCTTCCAGGATCAGGCGGCCGAAGTCGCCGCGCAGGCTGGCGCAGGGGCCGACGTAGCAGCCGGGGCCGATGATGACGTCACCGATCAGCACGGCGCTGGGATGGACGTAGGCGGTGGGATCAACGACAGGGACAATGCCATCGATGGCGTAGACGCGAAGCGGATTCATGCGCAGGCTCTTTTCATGGGTGGTTGTGTTGTAATATGGAACGAGTTTTTTATAACAGAATTCAAGAGGGCGCGATGAGTGATGAACTGGAAGGGAAACACGGCGTCCAGTCGCTGGAAATCGGCATGGGCATCCTGCGCGCCATGGCCGATGGCCAGCGCTCGATGATGCTCAAGGAGATCGCCGCGGCGGCCGACATGCCGGCTTCCAAGGCGCACCGTTATCTGGTCAGCCTGATCAGGGCCGGTCTCGTCGATCAGGACCCGATGACCTCGCGTTACGACCTCGGCAGCTTTGCGCTCAGTCTCGGCCTGGTCGCACTCGACCGGCTGGATCGCGTCCGCCTCGGCCTGAACGCGATTACCGAGATGCGCGACGAAATCAACCAGACGACGGCGCTTGCCGTCTGGGGCGACCGCGGGCCGGTCGTCGTGCGCTGGGAGCGCCCGCGCCGGCCGATCACGGTCAATGTCACCACCGGCACCGCCCTGGAATTGCTGAGTACGGCAGCCGGCCGTGTCTTCGCCGCCTGGATGCCGAAGAAGGTCGTTACCCCGCTGATTGCGGAGGAACTGAAGAGCGCCAAATTGCCGCCGGAACTGAAGAGCAGGGCGGCGGTCGAGGCGCTGCTGGCCGAGATTCGCGCCCAAGGCTACGCGGCGACCAATGGCCAGCACAAGGTGGCTGGCGTCGAGGCGGTGGCGGCGCCGGTCTTCAATTTCAAGAACGAAATCACGATGTCGGTGCTGGTCGTCGGCGTTCAGGGGATGCTCGACATCAGCCCGGAGGGCGAGGTGATCAAGAGCCTCAAGCGTCATGCCGAGGCTCTTTCGCTGCGACTCGGCGCGCACGGGGAACCGAAGCTTCCCGCCTAGCGCGCTTTGACGGCCTGGCTGCGCTGCTCGAATTCTTCACGCAGTTCACGGCGGATTTTGGCGGCCGCGAAACGGCGCCGCTCTTCATCCGTAGAAGGGTGGAGCGGCGGAATCGCGCAGGACTTTCCGTCATCGTCGACGGCGACCATGGTGAAAAAACAGCTGTTCGCGTGGCGCAAGACCTGGGTCCGGATGTTCTCGGCGATGACCTTGATGCCGACTTCCATCGACGTCCGGCCGGTGTAATTCACCGAAGCGAGAAACGTCACCATCTCGCCGACATGGATCGGCTGGCGAAACATGACCTGATCGACGGACAGGGTGACGACATACTTTCCGGCATAGCGACTGGCGCACGCATAAGCCACCTGGTCCAGTAATTTCAGGACGATACCCCCATGCACGTTGCCCGAGAAATTGGCCATGTCCGGGGTCATCAGCAGGGTCATGCTCATTTGCCGGCTGGGCAAGGTGGGATCGAGGCCGTGAGTCGTCATGGGTGGTTTTCCTGAGATTGGTGGTTGGACGCCGGAGGCGTCAAGTTGACTCCTCCGGCCGGCCAGTTTTTTAGCGCAACCAGGCGGGGGTGCGCTTTTCAAGGAAGGATGCTATTCCATCCCTGGCTTCGTCGGTCGCCCGCTGGCGGGCAATGCGCTGCGCCGTTTCCTCGCTGATGATTTCGTCGATTTTTTGCCCGTCGACCGCAGCTATCAGGTCCTTGGCCGCCTTCTGCGCCAGCGGACCGCCTTGCAGCAGCGCTTCGGCCAGTTTGCCGACACAGGCATCCAGTTCTTCCAGTGCGACGACATCGCCGACCAGGCCGATGGCCAGTGCCCGCTCGGCGCTGATCCGTTCGCCACTCTGGAAATAGCGCAGCGCGTGGCGCGGGCCGATGGCGCGCAGCACGTAGGGGCTGATCGCCGACGGGATGATGCCGAACTTCACTTCCGAGGTGGAAAATGCCGCATCGCTGCTGGCCACCGCCATGTCGCAGGCGGCGGTGAGGCCGGTGCCGCCGCCGAGTGCCGCGCCTTGAACGCGGGCGATGGTTGGCTTGCTCATCTGCGCCAGGGTGCGCAGCATGCCGGCGAACTTGCGGGCGTCGTCGACGTTCTGCTCGTGGGTGAACTGCGAGGCTCGTTTCATCCAGTTGAGGTCGGCGCCGGCGGAGAAATGTTTGCCGCGGCCGCCGAGGACGACGATGCGTACCGCCGGGTCGGCGTCGAGTTCGCGGCAGGCGGCGTCGAGTTCGGCGATCAGTTGTTCGTCGAAGGCGTTAAAGACGGCCGGGCGGTTCATCCAGATGGTAGCAACCTTGCCGGCGCGTTCGATTTCGAGGGTTTCGTACATGATGGTTCTCAGCGGTTCTTGAAGCTTGGTTTGCGCTTGCCTGCGAAGGCGGCCATGCCTTCCTTCTGGTCTTCGAGGGCGAAGGCTGAATGGAAGACGCGGCGCTCGAACAGCAATCCTTCGTTCAGCGACGACTCGAAGGCGCGATTGACCGATTCCTTGATCATCATCACCACCGGCAGCGAGAAGCCGGAAATCACGGCGGCGGCCTTCAGGGTTTCCTCAAGAAGTTGATCGGCCGGGATGACGCGGGCGACCAGGCCGGCTTTCTCGGCTTCAACGGCATCCATCATGCGCGCCGTCAGGCACAGGTCCATCGCCTTGGCCTTGCCCACCGCGCGTGGCAATCTTTGCGTGCCGCCGGCGCCGGGCAGGGTGCCGAGCTTGATTTCCGGCTGGCCGAATTTGGCTGTATCGGCGGCATAGATCATGTCGCACATCATCGCCATTTCGCAGCCGCCCCCGAGGGCAAAACCGGCGACAGCGGCGATCACCGGCTTGCGGGTGGTCTTGATGCGCTCCCAGTTGCGGGTGATGAAGTCGGTCTTGTAGGCATGCATGTAATCGAAATCCTTCATGAAGCCGATGTCGGCTCCCGCGGCGAAGGCTTTCTCGTTGCCGGTGATGACGATGCAGCCGATGGCTTCGTCGGCTTCGAAGGCATCAATGGCGGCACCGATGCCGTCGACGACCTCGTTGTTCAGCGCATTCAGCGCTTCCGGCCGGTTGATGCGGATCAGGCCGACCTTGCCGATGGTTTCGGTGAGGACTACTTGGGTCATGTCTTGTCTCCAAAAAAATGGCCGCTCTGGGGAATGAATGCCCCGGCGGCCCAAGTCGAATGATTTCTGGTGGGACCTGCGCTCAGCGCTCGTCGAAGCTGACGGTCAGTTGCTTGGTCGTGGCACGCGCCTGGCAACTGAGAACATAGCCCTGCGCCATTTCATCGCTTTCCAGCGTGTAGTTCTTGTCCATCACCACCTCGCCGCACATCACCTTGGCGCGGCAGGTGCAGCAGACGCCGGCCTTGCACGAGAAGGGCAGGTCGAGGCCGGCATTGAGAGCCGCATCCAGCACATGCTCGTCGGCGCCGATCTGGAGCTCGTGCTCCTTGCCATCGAGGACGACAGTCAGGGTGATATCCTTCGCCGCCTGCTGCTTGGTCGGTGCCGCATCGGTATCGGCCTGGATCTTGGCGGCCTGGGCCGGCCCGGAGGTAAAGCGCTCGGTATAGACGCGGCTTTCCGGCACGCCGGCTTCGATCAGGGCTTTTTCGGTCGCCTCGATCATCGCTTCCGGCCCGCAGATGAAGACTTCGTCCATGCTGCCCACCGGTAACAGGGCCTTGATCACCGCATTGACCTTGTTGCCGTCAATGCGGCCCTGCAGCAGGTCGACTTCCTGCGCCTGGCGGGAGAGGATGTGGATCAGCGTCAGGCGGTCGCGGTAGCGATCCTTGAGATCCTGCAGCGCTTCGTTGAACATCACGCTGGACATGCGGCGGTTGCCGTAGACCAGGGTGAATTTCGATTCCGGCTGCTCTTCCAGCGTCGTGGCAGCGATCGACAGGATGGGCGTGATGCCCGAACCGGCAGCGAAGCCAACGCGGTGAATGGCGCGCTGCTTCTTGACGACGAAGCGGCCGTCCGGCGGCATGACGTCCAGCTTGTCGCCGGCCTTCAGCGTTTGCGCTGCCCAGTTGGAAAAAACACCGCCTTCGACCGGACGGATGCCGATCTCCAGTTCGCCGGCGCTGGCCAGGCGGCTGCGCGGGCTGCTGATCGAATAGGTGCGGCGGACTTCTTCGCCATTGACCTTGGCGCGCAGGGTGAGGAACTGGCCAGGCTGAAATTTGAAAGTATCCCGGGCGTCGGTCGGGATGGCAAAGGTGACCGCCACCGAGCCGGCCGCTTCGGGGCTGACACGCTTGACGGTGAGTTCATGAAAGCGGAGAGCAGACATATCTTGGGGCTCCGGTAAGGGCTAATAGGGCTTGAAATAATCGAACGGTTCCTGGCAATCCTGGCACTTGTAGAGTGCCTTGCAGGCTGTCGATCCAAATTGTGAAGAGACGACCGTGTTGCTGGATCCGCAGTGCGGGCAGGGTACGGCCTCGGCCTTGGCCGGGCGGGAAATGAAACGCACGACATTGTGCGCGGCAGGTGTCTGGTGCGGCGGGGCGATGCCGTAGGCACGCAGCTTCTCCTTGCCGGATTCGGTCATCCAGTCGGTGGTCCACGCCGGGGCCAGTTGGGTGACGACGCGCGCCGAAATTCCCTTGTTTTTCAGGGTCGACCGGATGTCGTCCTCGATCTGGCTCATCGCCGGGCAGCCGCTGTAGGTGGGCGTGATGACCACCTCCAGCCCCTCTGCGCCGGCTCGAACATCGCGCAGGATGCCGAGATCGCGCAGGGAGATGACCGGGATTTCCGGGTCGGCCAGATCCGCCAGCGCCGCCCAGGTTTCCTCGATGCTCGTCGTCATGGCGTCACCAGTTTCCGTTCGGATGGGCGCGGGCGAGGCTCTGCATTTCGGCGAGCAGGAAGCCTAGATGCTCCGAGTGCAGGCCTTTCTTGCCCTCGCTGACATAGCCTTCGAGCAGCGGACGCTTGAGCGTCGCTTCAGTCAGGGCTCCATCGACGATGCCATCCCAGTCGGCCTTGAGCGTCTGCAGATCGACGCCGATACCGGCCGCGAAAGCGGCCGCTTCAGCCGGGCTGCCGGTCCAGAATTCCTGGGTGTAGGGCATCAGGTGATCGAGCGCGGCCTGGGTCCGGGCATGCGACTCATCGGTGCCATCGCCGAGACGCACCAGCCAGTCGCGGGAATGGCGCAGGTGATAGCGCACTTCCTTGAGCGACTTGCTGGCAATCGCCGCCAGATCGGCATTGGCCGACTTTTCCAGGGCTTCCCAGAGCAGGGCCATCAGGGCGCTGTACAGGAAATTGCGGACGATGGTTGTGCCGTAGTCGAGGCTGGCGTGGGCGTAGCCCGAGAGCGGCCCGGAATGCGGCAGTTCGAGCAACGTGTAGTTGCGGAACTCACCGGTATCGCGGAAGTAGGCCAGCTTGTCTTCCGTTGCATCGCCACCCTGGAGGGAAGCGACCAACTGGTAGAGCAGGCGGGCCTGGCCGATCAGGTCGAGGCTGACATTGGAGAGCGCGATGTCCTCTTCGAGGATCGGCCCGTGGCCACACCATTCGGCATTGCGCTGGCCGAGGACCAGGGCATTGTCGGCGAGGTGGAGGAGATAATCGGTGGCGGTGCTCATTACATGTGCCCCACTTCGTCCGGGATCTCGTAGAAGGTCGGGTGGCGATAGATCTTGTCGGCCGCCGGGTCGAACAATTCGCCCTTCTCATCCGGGTTGCTGGCGGTGATCTGGGCGGACGGCACGACCCAGATGCTGACGCCTTCCTGGCGGCGGGTATAGACGTCGCGCGCCATGTCCAGTGCCTGGGCGGCATCGGCAGCGTGCAGGCTGCCGCAGTGTTTATGCTCTAGGCCCTGCTTGCTGCGGACGAAAACTTCCCAGAGCGGCCATTCTTTCAATGCGGTAGTCATGCTGCCTCCTTCATGTTGCGTGATTGCTGTTTGCGGGCATGGGCCAGCGCGGCATCGCGCACCCATTGACCGTCGTTGTGGGCCTTGACGCGGGTCGCCAGGCGTTCCTTGTTGCACGGGCCATTGCCGTTAACCGTTTCCCAGAATTCGTTCCAGTCGATCCGGCCGTAGTCGTGGTGCTGGCGTTCCTCGTTCCACTTGAGATCGGGGTCGGGCAGCGTGACGCCGAGTACCTTCGCCTGCGGCACGGTGGCGTCGACGAATTTCTGGCGCAGGTCGTCGTTGCTGACGCGCTTGATGCCCCAGCGCATGCCTTGCGCACTGTTCGGGCTGTCGGCGTCGGGCGGTCCGAACATGGCCAGACATTTCCACCACCAGCGATCAACAGCGTCCTGGACCATGGCTTTCTGCTCTTCGGTGCCGGTCATCATCACCAGCAGGGCTTCATAACCCTGGCGCTGGTGGAAGGATTCCTCCTTACAGACACGGACCATGGCACGGGCGTAGGGGCCGTAGGAGCAGCGGCAGAGCGGGATCTGGTTCATGATCGCGGCGCCGTCCACCAGCCAGCCGATGACACCGACGTCGGCCCAGGTCAGGGTCGGGTAGTTGAAGATCGAGCTGTACTTTGCACGGCCGCTGTGCAGGCCTTCCAGCATCTGGTCGCGGCTGGTGCCCAGGGTTTCGGCGGCGGAGTAGAGGTAAAGGCCGTGGCCGCCCTCGTCCTGCACCTTGGCGATCAGGATCGCCTTGCGCTTGAGGCTGGGGGCGCGGGAAATCCAGTTGCCTTCCGGCAGCATGCCGACGATTTCGCTGTGGGCGTGCTGGCTGATCTGGCGTACCAGGGTCTTGCGATAGGCTTCCGGCATCCAGTCCTGCGGTTCGATGCGGCCGTCGGCATCGATACGGGTGTCGAAGGCTGCCTGCAGTGCGGCATCTTCTTTAGACGGCGCGAGGGGAACGGTTTTTCCGTCCGGCGCGTCGGGTACATTGAAAGACTGTGTGTACATGTTGATGTCTCCGTTAGAAGAGAAAATATGCTGGTCTCAGATGACCGCCGAAAGGCGGTCATCCGTGGTCGGCATGATTACTGGGCGATCGTCCACTGGCCGCCCTTGATTTCCAGCATGCGGAAGGCGGAGAGGTCGAGGCCCATGTGGTCGGTTGGCGACATGTTGAAGGTGCCGCTGGTTCCGACGAAGCCCTTGGTTGCTTCGAGCGCGTCGCGGACCTTGGCCTTGTCGGTGGAATTGGCCCGTTTTATGGCGTCGACCGCAAGCATCAGGCCATCGTAGGCATAGCCGCCGAAGGTCGAGACGTCCTGCTTGTAGGCGGCCTTGTAAGCGTTTTCATAGGCCGTGACGACCGGCTTCTGGGGGTCGTTGGCTGGCAGCTTGGTCGGGATCAGCTGGGCCGGGGAGGGCAGACGGACGCCTTCGGCAGCCGGGCCGGCCAGCTTCAGGAATTCGTCGGAAGCGACACCGTGCGACTGGTAGAGCGGCAGCGTGATGCCCAGTTGCTTGTAGTTCTTGGTGACGATCGCCGGGCCCTGGCCAAGACCGAAAACGAACACCGCCTGGACGCCCGGCGTGCCCTTGATCTTGGTCAGCTGCGGGCTCATGTCGGTGTCCTTCGGCCCGTAGGTCTCGTTGGCCACCAGCGTGATACCGTACTTGGCGGCGACGCCCTCGGTTTCCTTCTTGCCGGAAGCGCCGAAGCCCGAGGTCTCGGAGAGCAGGGCGACCTTGGTGATGCCACGCTTCTTCATGTCTTCGAAGACCTTCTCGGCGGCCATGCGGTCGGTGTGCGGGGTCTTGAAGACGTGCTTCTTGACCGGTTCGGTGATGACCACGGCGCCGGCCAGCGAGACGAAGGGCGTGCCGGATTTTTCAGCCAGCGGCACCATCGACATGGTGGCGCCGGTGGTCGTGCCGCCAACCAGGATGTCGACCTTGTCGTCGTCAATCAGGCGCTTGGCGAAGCTGTTGGCCTTGTTGGCGTCGCTGCCGTCGTCGTAATGAACCAACTGCAGAGGCCGGCCGATGACGCCGCCCTTCTTGTTGATGTCATCGACGTACAACTGCAGCGTCTTCAGTTCCGGGTCGCCGAGGAAGGCGGCGGGGCCGGTGACCGACAGCACGGAGCCGATCTTGATCGGGTCGGCAGCCGTTGCGGCAAAGGCTCCGAGGACCAGTGTGGCGCCGGCAACGAGCTTTTTAATCTTGAAGTTCATAAGTTTGTCTCCTCCGTTAGGTATTGGTCAAAAATGCGGTCAAACACGCTCGATCACCATGGCGATGCCTTGCCCGACACCAATACACATGGTGCACAGGGCGTAGCGGCCGCCACGGCGTTTGAGTTCATAGGCGGCGGTGGTCACCAGACGGGCGCCGCTCATGCCGAGCGGGTGGCCCATGGCGATGGCGCCACCGTTGGGATTGATGTGGGCGGCATCGTCGGCCAGCCCGAGGTCGCGCAATACCGCCAGGCCTTGTGCGGCAAAGGCTTCGTTCAGTTCGATGACGTCCATCTGGGCCAGTGTCAGGCCGGTCTTGGCCAGCACCTTGCGCACCGCCGGGGCCGGGCCGAAGCCCATGATGCGCGGCAGCACGCCGGCGGTGGCCATGCCGACGACGCGGGCGAGCGGCTTCAGGCCATACTGGCTGGCGGCGGCGCCGGAGGCGAGCAGCACGGCGCAGGCACCGTCATTGACACCGGAAGCGTTGCCGGCGGTGACGCTGAGTTCCGGGCCATTCACGCCTTTGAGCTTGGCCAGCATCTCCAGCGTCGTTTCCGGACGCGGGTGCTCGTCGGTATCAACGACGACGGGATCACCCTTTTTCTTCGGAATGATCACCGGCACAATTTCGTCCTTGAAGCGGCCGGCCGCATTGGCTGCTGCCCAGCGCTGTTGCGAGCGGACGGCGAAAGCGTCCTGATCGGCCCGGCTGATATTGAATTGCTCGGCAACATTGTCGGCCGTCTGCGGCATCGAATGCGTGTCGTACAGCTTCTTCATCGCCGGGTTGGGGAAACGCCAGCCGATGGTCGTATCGTAGATCGCCGCGCTGCGCGAGAAGGCGCTTTCCGCCTTGCCCATCACGAACGGTGCACGCGACATGCTTTCAACGCCGCCGGCGATCATCAGCTCGGTTTCGCCGGACTTGATCGAACGGGCCGCCATTCCGATGGCGTCCATGCCGGAACCGCACAGACGGTTGATCGTCGTTCCCGGTACCTCGATCGGCAGGCCGGCCAGCAGGCCGGACATGCGGGCGACGTTGCGGTTGTCTTCGCCGGCCTGGTTGGCGCAGCCGTAGATGATGTCTTCGACGGCCGTCCAGTCGACCTGCGGATTGCGTTCCATCAACGCCTTGAGCGGGACGGCGCCGAGGTCGTCGGCACGGACGCCGGCCAAAGCGCCGCCGTAGCGGCCGATCGGGGTGCGGATGGCGTCACAGATAAAAGCTTCATTCATGGTCATATCCTCAGTTCTGCACCGGGCGTTCGTCGAGCACACGCTTGGCCTTGCCGGTCAGGGTGCGCGGAATGGAGTCATGCTCCATGACGGTAATCTTGGTCGAGATGCCGATGATCGTCTTGATGTGGTGCTGCAGTTCCTTGGCGATCGCCTGGATTTCCACGGGGCTGAGCTTGCCGGAAAGGGCGTGTTGCAGTTCGCAGCGGACTTCGACGTTGTCGAGGTGGCCGTCGCGGGTGACGACCACCTGGTAGTTGCCGGCCAGGCGCTTGTCGCGCAGGATCTGTTCCTCGATCTGGGTCGGGAAGACATTGACGCCGCGGATGATCAGCATGTCGTCGGAACGGCCGGTGATCTTGCCGATGCGGCGGAAAGAGCGGGCGGTCGGCGCCAGCAGGCGGGTCAGGTCGCGGGTGCGGTAGCGGATGACCGGGAAGGCTTCCTTGGTCAGCGAGGTGAACACCAGTTCGCCTTCTTCACCGTCGGGCAGGACTTCGCCGGTTTCCGGGTCGATGATTTCGGGGTAGAAATGGTCTTCCCATATCACCGGGCCGTCCTTGGTCTCGATACACTCGCAGGCGACGCCGGGGCCCATGACTTCGGTCAGGCCGTAGATGTCGATGGCGTCGATGCCGAGCTTACGCTCGATTTCACCGCGCATGCCTTCACCCCACGGCTCGGCGCCAAAGATGCCGACCTTCAGCGAGATGTCTTCCGGCTTGATGCCCTGACGCTCGAACTCTTCGGCAATCACCAGCGAGTAGGACGGCGTAACCATGATCGCCTCCGGCTTGAAGTCCATGATCTGCTGGACCTGCTTTTCGGTCTGGCCGCCGGACATCGGCACGGCGCAGCAGTCGGCGCGCTCGATGCCGTAATGGGCGCCGAGGCCACCGGTGAACATGCCGTAGCCGTAGGCATTGTGCACCATGTCGCCAGCACGAACGCCGGCGGCACGCAGCGAGCGGGCCAGGACATCAGACCAGTTGTCGATGTCGTTCTTCGTGTAGCCGACGACCACCGACTTGCCGGTCGTGCCGGAAGAAGCGTGCACGCGGGCCAGCTTGGTGCGCGGCACGGCGAAGAGACCGAACGGGTAGTGGTCGCGCAGGTCGAGCTTGGTCATGAACGGGAACTTGCTCAGGTCGGCCAGGCACTTCAGGTCGTCCGGATGCACGCCCTTGGCGAGACACTTTTTGCGGTACGGTTCGACGTTGTCGTAGGTGTGGCGCACCGACCATTTCAGGCGGTCGAGCTGCAACGCGGAAATCTCGTCGCGGCTGGCGGTTTCGATTGGATCGAGGTCGCCGGGCAGGGGTTTCTTTACGGTCATGGATGTCTCCTCTGTTGTGATGGGTGGCTCAGGCAGCCTGTTGCAGTCCGGCGATGACTTCGCCATTGATGCGATAACTCTTGCCCCGGAACAGGGCGATGGTCTTGCCGTGTGTGGTGCGCACAGTGATGTCGTACACGCCGGTGCGTCCGGAGGCGGATTGTTCGACGGCTTCGGCTTCCAGCGTCTCGCCTTCCTTGGCCGGGGCCAGAAAGTCGATATGGCAGGCCGAGGCTACCGTGTTCTTGTTATAGCTGTTGCAGGCGTAGGCGAAGGCAGTATCGGCCAGGCTGAAGATCATGCCGCCATGGCAGATGTGGTGGCCATTGACCATGTCGGAACGCACGGTCATGGTCAGCAGCGACTTGCCGGGCTGGACGCGGACGATTTTCAGGCCGAGCGCCTGGGCGGCGCGGTCACGCGCATACATCGCTTCGGCGGTGGCGTCGGCCAGGGCTTGCGCCTCGGCCGGGGAGAGCTTGGGTTCAGTCATGGATGTTTCTTCCGGCAAATACGGCGCGTTGAATCAGGGGGGATATGCGGTAGCGGTCCTCGCCGTAGCTGGCGCCGAGATGGGCCAGCACGTCGCGGATGGCGGCGACGCCGACCTGGTCGGCCCAGGCCAGCGGGCCACAGGGGTAATTGACGCCGAGGCGCATTGCCGAGTCGGCGGCGGCTTCGGAACAGACGCCCTGGTTCACCGCATCGGCCGCCTCATTGGCCAGCATGGCGACGGTGCGCATGACGGCCAGGCCCGGCACGTCGAGGAAGCGCGAGACGGCGAAGCCGGCCGCCTGCAGCAGGCCGATGGCAGCCGATACGGCGGCCGCTTCGCACTGCTCGGCGGCGGCGATGGCGAGGCGGGTGGCCTTGCTGTAATCCAGCGCCAGATCGATCAGCACGGTATTGGCGACGCTAGTTTCGGCGGCGCGTTGCGTGGCGCTGCGGCCATCGGTGACGTAAATGGTGGCACGGCCGATTTCGGCAATACGGCCGTCAACGTCGGGGGCGCGGCTGAAGGACAGGCCGCTGTGTTGCAGACGTTCAACGAGGGCATCTGCTGCGGTCGACTCGCCAAAAACGGTGATTTTGCCGGTCGGGGTTTGGGCTGCCTCGGTTTGCGCTGCGGGCTTCACGGCGCCCTCACGGTAGTCGTAGAAGCCGCGGCCCGTCTTCTTGCCGTAGAAGCCGGCATCGACCAGTTCCTGCTGAATCAGCGAGGGCAGGAAGCGCTGGTCATTGTAGAAGGCGCGCCAGACGGAGTTGGTCACGGCGAAATTGACGTCGTGGCCGATCATGTCCATCAGCTCGAACGGGCCCATGCGGAAGCCGCCGGCCTCGCGGCAGCAGGCGTCGATGGTGGCGTAATCGGCAGCACCTTCCTGGGCCAGGCGCAGGGCCTCGGCGTAATAAGGACGGGCGACGCGATTTACGATGAAACCGGGGGTCGACTTGGCGTGCACTGCCGTCTTGCCCCACGCGGTCGCGGTGGCGAACAGCGTGTCGGCGACGGCCTTGTCGGTAGCCAGGCCGGAGACGATCTCGACCAGCGCCATCAGCGGCGCCGGGTTGAAGAAGTGCAGGCCGGCCAGGCGCTCCGGGCGCTTCAGCGCGGCGCCAATGGCGGTCACCGAGATCGACGAGGTGTTGGTGCCGAAGATGCAGTCGGCGCCGACGATGGCTTCGAGATCGCTGAACAGCGTCTGCTTGGCTTCCAGGTTTTCGACGATGGCTTCGGTAACCAGCGCGGCATCGGCCAGGTCGGTCAGGCTGCTGACCGGAATCAGGCGCTCGCCGGCAGCTTGCGCGGCTGCTGCGGTCAACTTGCCTTTTTCGGCCATTTTCGCGAACTGGGCGCGAATGCCGGCCACCGCCTTTTCAGCGGCACCGGGCCGGTTGTCGAGCAGCTTGACCGGGTGGCCGGCTGCAGCCGCCACCTGGGCGATGCCGGCGCCCATGGCACCGGTGCCGACGATGGCGATGAGCGCTTGTTGGGGTAGAGGTGATTGAGTCACGTACTTATGCTCCGGTGAAATTTGGGGCGCGCTTGGCCATGAAGGCGGCAACGCCCTCGGCGTAATCCGGGCTCCAGCCCAGCTCGCGCATGAAGCCGCCTTCCATCGACAGCTGCTGCTCCAGCGTGTGGCCGGGGGCGGCGTGCATGGCCTGGCGGGTGCGAACCAGCGCCTTTGTCGGTGCAGTGGACAACTGCTGGGCCAGCGCATCGATGCGAGCGGAAAAATCGGCATCCTCGGTGCATTCCCAGATCAGCCCCCAGTCGGCGGCCTTCTCGGCCGGCAGCTTGTCGGCGAGCAGGGCCAGGCCCATGGCGCGGGCCATGCCGACGCGCTGCGGCAGGAACCAGGTGCCGCCGGTATCCGGAATCAGGCCGATCTTGCTGAAGGCCTGCAGGAAGGAGGCGGACTTGCTGGCGATGACCAGGTCGCAGGCCAGCGCCACCGAGGCGCCGGCGCCGGCGGCGATGCCGTTGACGGCGGCGATGGTCGGCACGCGCAGGTTCTGCAGGCGCAGGATCAGTGGCTTGTAGCAGGCTTCGACGACATTGCCGATGTCCGGCATCTTGCCGTCGACGGCGGCCATCGCCGGGTCGGCCAGATCCTGGCCGGCCGAGAAGGCGCGGCCGGCACCGGTCAACACCAGCACGCGCACCGAGGTGTCGTTCTGGATACTGTCGAGCGCCACGCGCAGTTCGGCGTGCATTTCGCCGGTGAAGCTGTTCAGCTTGTCCGGGCGGTTCAGGGTCAGGCGGGCGATGCCGGCGTCGACGCTGAAGCTGATGGTTTCAAAGTTCATGGCGCGATCTCAGACGTGGTAGCGGCGCTGTACGACACAGAAGCGATTGGCGACGAAGGCGGCATCGGAGTAGGAGGCGTTGGCCGCCGGGTTGCCACCGGTGCCGTGGTAGTCGGAGTAGGCCGCCGACTGGTTCACGAAGACGCCGCCGGTCAGGTTGATCGACAGCGCGACCTTGGAACGCATCGTGGCGGCGGTCATCGCGTCGAGCACTTCGGCCTTGGTCGAGTAGATGCCTGCGGTCAACGCGCCGTGGGTGGCAATAATCCGTTCGGATAGCGCGATGGCAGCAGCGGTGTCGGCGACCTTGACGATGAAGCTGATCGGGCCGAAACGCTCTTCCATATAGGCCTTCTCGTCGGCCGCGTCGCAGGCGAGCAGGACCGGGGTGCGCACTTCGGCTTTCGGGAAATCCGGGTTGTCGAGCTTGGTCGAGGCGAGGATCACCTTGCCCAGTGCGCCGCTGTCGGCTTCGCCGACGCGCTTCAGCGTGTCGGAGGACTGCATGGCGCCGAGCACGGCATGGGCGACTTCCGGTTTGCTCAGGAAGCCGGTCACTGCCTTGGCGAGGTCAGCACAGACTTCGTCGTAGGACTTGTGGCCGTCTTCGGTATCGATGCCGCCGGCCGGCACGAAAAGGGCCTGCGAGGTGGTGCACATCTGGCCGGAGTAGAGCGACAGCGTGAAGGCGAGATTGCCGAGCATGCGCTTGTAGCTGTCGGTCGAGTCGATGACGATGTTGTTGACGCCGGCCAACTCGGCATAGACGCGCGCCTGGCGACAATTGTCGATCAGCCACTGGCCGAAGACGTTGCCACCGGTGAAGTCGATCGACTTGACGGCCGGATGGGTGACCAGCTTCTGGGTTGTTTCGCGCTTGTCGGCGACGCACAGGGAGACCAGGTTGGGATCGATGCCGTTCTCGGCGAGCACGGCGCGGACGGTGCGCACGGTGATGGCGGCCGGCAGGATGGCGTTGCTGTGCGGTTTGACGATAACGGCATTGCCGGTGGCCAGCGCGGCGAACAGGCCGGGGTAGGTGTTCCAGGTCGGGAAGGTACCGCAGCCGACGACGACGCCGACGCCATGGCCGACGATCTCGAAGTGCTTCTTCATGACCAGCGGCGGGTTCTTGCCCTGCGGCTTTTCCCAGGTCGTTTCGCCGGGGACGAACTTCATTTCGCGGTAGGCGTAGGCGACGGCTTCGAGGCCGCGGTCCTGGGCGTGCGGGGCGCCAGCCTGGAAGGCCATCATCCAGCCCTGGCCGGTGGTCATCATGACCGAGTGGGCGAGTTCGAAGCTCTGCTTGTTGAGGCGATCGAGGATTTCCAGGCAGATGCCGGTGCGGCCATCGGCGCCGGCCTGCTGCCAGCCGGTCATGGCCTGCTGGCCGGCGGCGATCAATGCCTCATGGTCACAGACGGGGTATTCGACATTCAGGTCGATGCCGTAGGGCGATTGTTCGCCACCGGTCCAGCCGCTCTGGCCCGGTTGCCCCAGCTCGAACTTATTGTTGAGATGGCCCTCGAACGACTTCTTGCCGTCTTCGGCTGCAGTTTCGCCATAGGCCTTGGGGCTTGGCATCTCGTTATAGGCGGACCAGTAACCACGGGTATGAATGGCGTTGAGGGCGCCTTCGAGTGTGGCGCGGTGTTTTTCCAGCAGGGGATGGGTCATCGATATCTCCTTCGTGATGTTGTTCTTGGGTGGTGGTGAGGGCAGCAACAAACTGATCGAACGATACTAACGATTTTATATAAAGTCAAACAAAAGTATCGAAATAATTTTACTCGCCAATGATTCCGAAATAGGAAATTGGTTTCTTAAAATTGTAAAAGTAATTGTAAAACATGATGTTAAACATTTGTAATATGACGTTCGAAGTGGTGGTTCTAAACTAAGGAATTTGTTCCGAGACAAATATTCACCAAATCGATACAAAATATATTGACACAACGCATTGGTAGGTATCATTATTCGCCCTGCGCCACCGGACAGGTTTGGTGGCGTGGCGAACTGATCAAAAATCCCTATCGAGGAGTGAGACATGGCAAGTAACAAGGAACGTTTTGCAGACAAGATGGAATTCCCGCCGGAAATCCAGCAGCCCAACATCTATCCGCTGTCCTGGAACTCCAAGACCAAGAAGCTGCAGGAAGTCTGGGAAGCCTCGCTGCGCGAGAACTGGGACCCGGAAAAGCTGCCTTGGGACACGCTGGATGTAGACAGCTACACGTGGGAAGAACGTGAATCGATTGCCTATTGGTGGAGTCTGTTGTCGGTGTTCGATGCATCGGCTCCTCCGGTGTTTGCTGAAGCGCTGATCAAGACCTACGAAGTGCACGAGGAAGACCCCGTCCGCAAGTGCTTCTTCTCCGTCACCCGCGACGAGCAGAACCACGAAATCATGTGCGGCCTGGCCATCACCAAGATGCTCGGCCACCCGGACCCGATCACTTACGAACCGAAGACCGACCTCGGCCGCCGCCTGCAGAAGAACGTCAAGTGGCTGTACTTCAACGGCTCGCGCTACTGGAGCGGCTACAAGCAGGCGGTGCCCAAGTACGACCTCGCCGTGCTGTTCAGTTCCTTCCTGATGGGCGAGATCGCCGCTGCCACCATTTTCAAGCAGATGTTCGACAACTCCCGTGAAGCGGTGTTCAAGGAAGGCTTCAAGAATATCGGCCGCGACGAAGGCCGTCACATGGCGATCTGCATGGCGGTGATGGAACGCGACTACCCTGGCCTCAAGGATGAAACCAAAGCCATCGTCACCAAGCAGATTCGCGCCGGCTACCTGTTCCTGTCCGCCGTTCTGTTCGAGCCGCCGATGGAATTCTGGGACCTGCCGGAAGACTTCATCGCCAACCAGCGCGAAGGCGAGGAAGTGGCCCGTGGCGCCGGTTTCGGCATCCCGAGCTACGAAGCCAAGCTGGAAAACTGGAAAAACGCGATGATCAACCTGAAGGGCGTGCTTGACCGTTACAACATTCCGTTCCCGGCGATTCCCGAGGTCGGCATCTCGGGCCAGGAAGTCTCCGAGATCGACATGGAAGACATCATTCCGGTCTTCTGAGCGCGGTCAACCGCAAAAATGGCATAAAAATCGGCCGGCACCCGCCAAGGGTTGCCGGCCCTGCCGCAACAGAGAAATCAATACAGTCAGGGGACAAAAATGACTCGTATCGTTATGCAGCCTTCGGGCAAGGCGGTGGATTGCGCCTACGGCGACACCGTGCTGATGGCGCTGGAAAAGGCGGGTTACGCCCTGCCCAACAATTGCCGCGCCGGCGCCTGCGGCGAGTGCAAGGTCAAGGTCACCGCCGGTCAGTTCGACCAGGGCATGGTGCTCGACATGGCGCTGTCGCAGGATGAACGCAAGCAGGGCTACGGCCTGATGTGCATGGCCAAGCCGATTTCCGAGGAATTGGTCATCGAATGGGGCACCCTCGATGCCAAGCCGAAACTCTTCCCCCCGCGCGAGGATGCGCTCTTCGTCGTCACCGACAAACGCCCGATTGCCGCCCGCGTCGTCGAGTTGCGTCTGCGCCCGGTCGGCCAGCCGGTCCGCTACTGGCCTGGCCAGTATGTAACCATCGGCAATCCGCGTGCCGACATTCCGGCCCGCGCCTACTCGATTTCCAACGCGCCGCGCCCCGATGGTGAACTGGTGCTGCAGGTTGCCCGCGCCGACGGCGGTGTCACCAGCAACTGGATTCATGACCAGCTGGCCGTCGGTGAGAACGTCAAGATTTCCGGTGCCTACGGCACCTTCATCGGCGACCCCTCGGTTGATACGCCGGTCCTCTGCCTGGCGGCCGGTACCGGCCTGGCACCGGTGCTGGCGCTGGCCGAAGCGGCGCTGCGCCGTGGTTTCAAGAAGCCGGTGACGATGCTGTTCTCGGCCCGCACCCGTGAAGATGTCTACAGCCAGGGCATGATGGCCTGGTGGCGGACCAAGCACCGCAATTTCGATTACAAGGTCACGCTGACCCGCGAGCAGGCCGAAGGCTACCTGGCCGGCCGCATCGACGTTGTGCTGCCGCAGTTGTTCAAGGATCTGTCGAAGCACACCATTTTTGCCGCCGGCAGTCCGGAGTTCGTTGATACTTGTGTCGCCGCCGCCAAGAAACAGGGCGCGGTGGACGAACTGATCCACACCGAAGGTTTCTTCGCCCAGCAACAACCCGTGGTCGCCGATGCCGACCATTTGTTACCGGTTTGAACGGTTTACCACAGCAATGCCTTTATAACGACAAAGGAAACGAGATGAACAACTTGTGCCAACAGAGAAGGAGTGTGTGATGCTAGCCCAGTTCCTGCAATTCCTCTTTTCCGGGATCACGGTCGGCGCGACTTACGCGCTGGCCGCTCTCGGCTTCACGCTGATCTACAACGCCAGCAACGTCATCAACTTCGCCCAGGGCGAATTCATCATGCTCGGCGGCATGCTTGCCGTGTTCTTCGTGCAGGCCGGCCTGCCGCTGCCGGTCGCGCTTGTGCTGGCCATCCTGATCCCCGCCATCGTCGGCGTGCTGATCGAGAAGCTGGCGATCGAGCCGGTCAGGGGTGCCGAGACGGTGACGCTGATCATCATCACCATCGGTGCCTCACTGGTCATCCGCGGCCTCACCAGCGTTATCTTCGGCAAGGGCACGCACAGCCTGCCGGCTTTCTCCGGCGAAACGCCGATTGATATCCTGGGCGCCACGCTGATGCCGCAGAGCCTGTGGGTGCTCGGTGTCACCGCGCTGGTCGTCGTTGCGCTCTGGTACTTCTTCAGCCGCACGCTGCAGGGCAAGGCCATGCTCGCCACCTCCTACAACCGGCTCGCCGCCGAACTGGTCGGTATCAACACCGGCTGGGTGCTGTTCATGAGCTTCGCCATGTCGGCGGCACTCGGTGCGCTGGGCGGCATCCTGATCACGCCGATCACGCTGACCTCCTACGATGTCGGCATCATGCTCGGCCTCAAGGGCTTCGTCGCCGCCGTGCTCGGCGGCCTGGGCAACGGCCTCGGCGCCGTCGTCGGTGGTCTGCTGGTCGGCATCCTCGAAGCGATGGGCGCCGGCTACATTTCGTCGGCCTACAAGGACGCGATGCCTTTCGTGCTGATCCTGTTCATTCTCTTCTTCATGCCGCGCGGCCTGTTCGGCGGCAAATCAACGGATCGGGTGTAAGCATGAAAAAAAGCGTCTATAACGGCCTTTACATCGTCATCGCCATCCTGGTGGTGCTGCCCTTCGTGCTGCCCAACAGTTTCTACGTGGACCTGGCCATCCGCATGGCGATCAACGCGGTCATCGTCCTCGGCCTCAACCTGCTGGTCGGCTTCGCCGGCCAGATCAGTCTCGGTCACGCCGGCTTTCTCGGCATCGGCGCCTATGCCTCCGCGGTGTTGCCAACGCATTTCGGCTGGCATCCGCTACTGGCGATGGCCGCCGGAGCAGCGGCGACCGGCCTGCTGGCGGCAGTGGTCGCACGGCCGATCTTCAAGCTCAAGGGCAATTACCTGGCGATGGCGACCCTCGGCCTCGGCATCATCATCAGCATTGCGTTACGCAACGAAGCGCAATGGACCGGCGGGCCGGACGGCATGCCGGTGCCGGCGATGGGCATGTTCGGCTTCGAACTGACTAATGACAAGCAGTGGTACTGGGTCGTCGCCATCCTGTTGTCGGTCTCGGTCTGGGCTTCGCTCAACCTGATCGACTCGCCCTTCGGCCGCGCCTTGCGTGCGCTGCACGGATCGGAAGTTGCCTCGCAGGTGGTCGGCGTCGATGTTGTCCGCTACAAGGTGGCGATCTTCGTGCTCTCTGCCGTCTTCGCCAGCCTGATGGGCAGCGTCACGGCGCATTACGTCGGTTTCGTCAGTCCCAACTTTGCCGACTTCTTCCATTCGATCGAACTGATGACCATGGTGGTGATCGGCGGCATGGCCTCGGTCTACGGCTCGCTGGTCGGCGCCGTGCTGCTGACTGCTCTGCCGCAGGCGCTGGCGACTTTCGAAGGCTGGGAGACGGTCGTGTTCGGCGCCATCCTGATGCTGTCGATGATCTTCCTGCCCAAGGGTCTGGTCCCGACGCTGGCCGCCAAATTCGGAAAGGGGGAGTGATCATGAGCATGCTCCAGGTCAAGGATCTCTCAATCCATTTCGGCGGCGTCAAGGCCGTCCAGAATGTCACCTTCAACATCGATGCCGGCATCGTCTATGCCGTGATCGGCCCCAACGGCGCCGGCAAGACGACGCTGTTCAACCTGATTACCGGCGTGTACAAGCCGACGACGGGCGAAATCACCCTCGACGGCGAAGGCATCCACGGCAAGTCGCCGAACGAGCTGGCTACCCGTGGTGTGGCGCGCACTTTCCAGAATCTGCAGATCTGCATGAACATGAGTGCTGTCGAGAACGTCATGGTCGGCGCTCACCTGCGGCTCGACCGCAATCTGGTCAAGGCGGCGCTGCGATTGCCGGGCTTGAAGAAGCGCGATGCCGAACTGCGCGAGGAGGCATCTGAACTGATGAATTTCGTCGGCCTCGGCCAGTATGTCGAGGCGCGTGCCGACGCGATGTCCTACGGCGCCCTCAAGCGCCTGGAAATCGCCCGCGCGCTGGCGATGAAACCGCGCCTGATCTTCCTCGACGAACCGGCTGCCGGCCTCAACCCCAAGGAGACCATCGAGGTCGACCATCTGGTACGCAAGATCGCCGATTCCGGCGTCACCGTCGTGCTTGTCGAGCACGACATGAAGATGGTCATGAACCTGTCCGACCGCATCCTCGTCCTCAACTACGGCAAGAAGCTGGCTGAGGGTACGGGCGAGGAAATCAGAACAAATCCCGATGTGATCGCCGCCTATCTTGGCGCGCATGCCTGAGGAATAAAACATGGAAGCACTGCGCATCATCACCGAAGAACACCAGAACCTGTGGCGCATCGCCACGACGATCGAACTGGTCGCCGACGAAATCGACGGCGGCGGCAAGGTCGAGGCGCCTTTCTTCAGTTCGGTCTTCGACTACATCGAGCATTATATGGATCGCGCCCACCATGCGAAGGAGGATGACTTCCTCTTCCGCCTGATGCGCGAACGCTCGCCAGAGGCTGGGGCGATGCTTGACCGCCTGCAGGCCGAACACCGCAACGGCCCGGAAAACCTGCGCGATTTGCGGGCAAAACTGGCGTCGACCGCAGCCGGCGGCGAAAACAACGCGGCCTTCACTTCCGCGCTGCGCAGCTACACCCAGGGCATCAAGAGTCACCTGCGCAGCGAGGAAAAGGACGCCATGCCGCTTGCGCGCGAGGTGCTGACGGCTGACGACTGGGCCGAGATCGACCGCGCCTTCCTCGACAATGAGGACCCGCTGTTCGGCGGCCAGGCCAAGGCCGAGTTCCGCGAACTGTTCCACCGCATCGTCAGCCTGGCGCCGGAATCGGTCGGCCTTGGCGCGCGCAGCGCCGGCGAGTTGCAGCACGGTGTATTGGCCGGTGGCGGTGACGTGCTGCTTAAGGTGTCCGGTATGGAAAGCTGCTATGGCCGGATCAAGGCACTGAAGGGCATCGATCTCGAAGTCCGGCGCGGCGAGACGGTTGCACTGGTTGGCGCCAACGGCGCCGGCAAGACGACCTTCCTGCGCACCCTTTCGGGCGTGCAGCCGATGAGCGCCGGCCAGATCGTCTTCGATGGCGAAGACATCTCGAAGCTGCGCTCCGACCTGCGCATGCGCCGCGGCATCTGCCAGAGTCCGGAAGGCCGCCAGGTCTTCGGGCCGCTGGCGATCGAGGACAACCTGCGCCTCGGCGCCTACACCCAGCCCAAGCATCAGGTGGCCGAAGATCTGGAAAAGATCTACGCGATGTTCCCGATTCTGAAGGAGAAGCGCCTGCTGCCGGCCGGTACGCTGTCCGGCGGCCAGCAGCAGATGCTGGCCATCGGCCGCGCGCTGATGGGGCGGCCGAAGATGCTGCTGCTCGACGAGCCGTCGATGGGTCTGGCGCCGCTGCTGGTCGAGGAGGTGTTCAACGTCGTCAAGACGCTCAAGGGGCAGGGGATGACCATCTTCCTGGTCGAGCAGAACGCCTTCGCCGCGCTGGCCATCGCCGACCGCGGCTATGTGCTGGAAACCGGCAACATCACGCTGACCGGCACCGGCCAGGAACTGATCAGCAACGAGCAGGTACGGGCGGCCTACCTCGGGATGTAAGCGGATGAATTGCGCGGGTGCTGCCGGAGAGTTTCCACCTTTCCGGCAGCACCCGCGCAATCAGGTCAGTGGAAAACGATGGGGTGGGCGGATTCGTCGCAAAACTGGTCGAGAAGGGCGTCGATACGTTCCGCGTTGCGTTCCCCTTCGGGAATGTCTGCCATGGCATGACAGAAGTGCGAAGCGAGCGGCCCGTCGAGAAACAGCGTGCGCAGGCAAAACTTGTCGAACAACTCGAAGCTGTGTTGAGCCGGATAGGCCAGAATCCAGAAATGGTCGCTGCTGTAGATAACGTTCATCGCATACCTCCGGGAATTCACTTCCCGATGCCAGTAAACGCCAGGGCGCAATTTTTCCTAAGTAATTAATTCACGGTTCCCGAGAAATTGTTGCGAAGCGAACCGGGTCAGCGATGGCTTCGGCTTACGCCTGCCGCGCACACCATTCCGCCCACATGCCGCGCCAGGCGGCTTCGAGGTTGCGCGCGTAGCGCGCGGCGTCGAACAGCGGCGAGCTGGCGACGCGCGCCCGCAGCCCGGCGCGCATTTCAGCCAGAGCCTGGCGGTCGGCGGCGGTGCTCAGGGCCAGTTGCACGTAGGCATCCGCGTCAGTGGCGATCATGTCGCTCAGGCCGGCCGCCTGCATCAGGCTTTCACCCTGGTGGGCGATGAAGCGGTCGCCCTGGAGCGTGACGACGGGCACGCCCATCCACAGGCTTTCCGCCGTCGTCGTGCCGCCGGTGTAGGGGAAGGGATCGAGCGCGATGTCGATGCGGGCGTAGGTGGCGAGGTATTCCGCATAGGAGCCCGCGCCTTCCAGTTCCAGCCGTTCGGGGCCGATGCCGTGGCCGGCAAAGCGGGCCAGTAATTTTGCCCGAAGTTCGTCGGCGCCCAGTTGCTTCGCTTTCAGGAGCAGCCTGGCTGTCGGGTCGGCGTGCAGGATGCGCGACCAGGTTGCGATCACCGCGTCGTTGACCTTGGCCAGGTTGTTGAAGCAGCCGTAGGTGACATGACCGTTGCGTTCGCTCGGCAAGGCGGCGACCGTCGGCGCGCCTTCAGGCGGCGCGAAGCAGAAGCAGCTGTCTGGCAGCCGCCACAGCTTCTCGGTGAAATGCCCGGCCTCGTCGTCCGGGGCGACCCAGGGATCGCCGATCTTCCAGTCGATTTCGCGGACGCCGGTGGTGGCGAAGTAGCCGAGCCAGGTCACCTGAACCGGCGCTGGTTTGCGGGCAAAGACGGCGAGCCGGGAATAGTCGGTGTGGCCGGAAAGATCGAGCAGGATGTCGATCCGGTCGTCGTGGATCTGCCGCGCCAGTTCGGCGTCGCTCTTTTCGCTGACGTTCGACCAGCCGGTGCACAGCTGCCGGAGTTCGCCGCTCAGGTCGTCTTCGATCGGGAAATTGCTGTAGGCAAAAATCTCGAAATCCGGCTTGCCGATTTCCCGCAGCGGGCCGCGCAGCAGGTAGCCGACCGGGTGGCGCCGGAGATCGCCGGAGAGCATGCCGATGCGGAGTTTTCGCTCGGGCTCGGCAGGGCATTGCCAGGTGTCGAAGGGGGCGATGTTCGCCCGTATCGCGTCGCCGTATTGCCGGGCGATTGCCGTCATTTCCGCCGGCGTCGAGTCGGGCAGGTAGTTCAGGCAGAACAGCTGGTGGGAAAGCAGGTCGGGGTCGTTGGCGTCCTTCGCCAGCGCCTGCCGGAGTTCCCCGGCGGCCTGCGCGGCCGCTCCTTTTTCGAGCAATACCTTTGCCATCCCGCTGTGCAGCGACGCCATGCCCGGATCGAGCGCCAGGGCGGTGGTGTAGGCGGCTTCGGCCTCGTCCAGGCGGAACTGCTCGGCCAGTGCCTGGCCGAGATTGCCCCAGGCTTCGGGTGTCTCGCGGGCGAGCGCGATCGCCTGGCGGCAGGCGGTTTCGGCATCGGCGAAGCGCTTGCGGCCGATCAACGACGAACTCAGGTTGCTCCAGGCCAGCGGCGTGTCGGCGGCGAGTTCGATCGCCTTGCGGCCGGCGGCTTCGGCGGCGGCATATTGTTTCTGGGCATTGAGGATGCCACATAGGTTGGCGTAAGCCGGCGCCAGGTCGGGCTGCAGCCGGATCGCCGTCTTGAACGAGACTTCGGCTTCCTTGTAGCGCTTCTGGCGCTCCAGTAGCTTGCCGAGATTCGAATGCGGAAAGGCGTAGCCCGGGGCCAGCGCGATGGCGCGCTCGAAGTAGCGCTTTGCCTCCGGGTAGGCTGCCAGTTCGAGGAACGCCAGTCCGATGCTGTTCTGCGCATCGGCGGAATCTCGCGTCAGCGTGCCGGTCTTCTTGAGGGCATCCAGCGCTTCGGACTTCCGGCCCAGGCCGCGGTGGGCGATGGCGAGGTTGTACCAAGCTTCCGGCAGGTTCGGGGCGACCTTCAGCGCCTGCTTGCACAGGCCGGCGGCGGCGTCGAATTGGCCATTCGTGTTGGCCGCGTGCGCGGCGCTGATCCACTGGCCCAAAAGCTGGAAGGGTGCTGTCATGTTGTCTGGCGCTTTATTGGTCGAGGTATTCGACCATCAACTGCGGCGATTCGACGCCCATGTATTCGTTGATGGCCAGGCGGTAGGCGGCGCGCGTGCGGTTGCCGGGCTGGCTGCTGAAATTGAACTGGATGGCGTCGATGCGGGTGTTGCCCTTGCGCAGCCGCAGCTTGAGGTGCTTTTCCTTGAGCACGCGCTGCTGCTCGACTTCGAATTCATCCATGAACAGCGGCGCCGGAAAGCCCTGGCCCCAGACTTCGTTCTGCAGCAGGCGCGCCGTCTCCAGCGAGATGTAACCGCCTTCCAGCCCGCCATCGGTTTCCAGCGTGCGCGTCAGGTCGGCCGGGGCCAGCAGTTCGCCGGCGACCTGCGCGAAGAGATCGCGGAATTTCTCGAAGTTTTCGGCGTTGACCGTAACCCCCGCCGCCATCGCGTGGCCGCCGAAACGGATCAGCAGGCCGGGCGCGCGCTTGGCGACGAGGTCGAGCGCGTCGCGCAGGTGCAGGCCGGGAATCGAGCGGCCGGAACCCTTGACGATGCCGCCTTCGCCGGGGGCGAAGGCAAACACCGGGCGGTGCAGCTTGTCCTTGATGCGCGAGGCGAGAATGCCGACGACGCCTTCGTGCCAGCTTTCGTCGAAGAGCGCGATGCCGGCCGTGGCGTCGTTGGCGTCGAGCGATTCGAGCAGGATCAGTGCCTGTTCCTGCATGCCGGATTCGATTTCGCGGCGTTCGCGGTTCAGCGCGTCGAGCTGCTGGGCGATCTGCAGGGCGCGGCTGGCGTCTTCGGTGAGCAGGCATTCGACGCCGAGGCGCATGTCGGCCAGGCGGCCGGCAGCGTTGAGGCGCGGGCCGAGGATGAAGCCGAGGTCCATCGCCGTCGCTTTTTTTGGATCGCGGCCGGCGGCCTTGAACAGCGCCGCGAGGCCGGGCTGCAACTGGCCGGCGCGCATGCGCTTCAAGCCCTGGCTGACCAGGATGCGGTTGTTGCGGTCGAGTTTGACGACGTCGGCGACGGTGCCGAGCGCCACCAGATCGAGCAGGCTGGCGAAATTGGGTTCGGGCTTGTCGGCGAAGAAGCCGCGTTCGCGCAATTCGGCGCGCAGGGCGAGCATGACGTAGAACATGACGCCGACGCCGGCGATGCATTTCGACGGGAAATCGCAGCCGGGCTGGTTCGGGTTCACGATGCAGTCGGCTTCGGGCAGCGTTTCGGCCGGCAGGTGGTGGTCGGTGATCAGCGTCGCGATGCCGTGCTCGCGGGCGCGATTGACGCCTTCGATGCTGGCGATGCCGTTGTCGACGGTGATGATCAGGTCGGGTGACTGCTGGGCGGCGACGTCGACGATTTCCGGCGACAGCCCGTAGCCGAGCTTGAAGCGGTCGGGCAGCAGGAAATCGACATCGGCGCCGAGCATCTTCAGGGCGCGCATGCCGACGGCAGTGGCAGTGGCGCCGTCGCAGTCGTAATCGCCGATGATCAGCAGTTTGGCCTCGGCCTCGATGGCGTCGGCCAGCATGTGCGCCGCCTCGGTGGCGTGGGTCAGGGCGGCCGGCGGCAGCAGCGACTTTAGTTCGTAGTCGAGTTCGGCCCTGTCGGTAACGCCCCGCGATGCGTAGAGGCGGGCGAGCAGCGGGTGCAGGCCCTGCTGCTCCAGTTGCCAGACGACGCGAGGTGGAATGTTGCGGGCGACGATGCGGGTCATAGTGCGAGTTCCTTGGCCGTCTCGGCGATGGCTTTGCCGCCTTTCCAGAGCTTCCAGCGGTCGCCGGCGGTCAGCGTGTAGCGCAGTTCGCCATAGACGGTGGGGGCGATCAGGCTGATGCGGTCGACCTTGCCGCCAAGGGCTTTTTTGAGCGGGGCGAACCAGTCGCTTTCGAGCTGTTCGAAGTCGCGGCGCCAGCCGTCGCCGTCTTCGTAGAGCACGCGCGACAGGAGTTGGTCAAGGACGACCAGCGGCTGCTCGCCGCCTGGCGCGAGCACATCCGCCAGCACAGCGGGACGGTCGAATAAGGGAAGACCGGTGGCGCGGGCGAGGCCGGCGGCCAGCGGGTTGTTACTGAAGACGGCGGAGAATTCCGGCGTGGCTGAGGTCGGCAGCGTGCCGCCGCCCCATAGCCACAGGCTGTTGATCACCGGCTGGCCGGCCGCCTGGCGCCGTTCGTTGACCGGGTGGCTGTGCAGGAACATCTGCACTTCGTTGAGCCAGCGTGTCAGGGGCAGGGCATTGCCGGCGAGTTCGCCATCGACGCGGCGGCCGGCGACGGCGGAAATCGGCTCCACGGGGTGGTCGACCGCAACATTCAGCCGCAGATACCAGCGCCGGGCGCTGGCGACGTGAAAGCGGCCGATGTCGGCGAATTCGGCATTGAGCGCCTCGACGATGCCGTGCGCCTCGTCGTCCGCCAGATCGAAGGCACCGGCATCGGCGAGGATGATGCGCTCCTGGTGAAAGCGCAGGTGCACCGGGTCGGCGCACAGCCAGTGGCCGGCGCGCGCCTCGTCGCTGCCTTCGCCGAGCAGGCGCAGGGGGCCGAAGGGGCTGGCGGCGAGGCCGAAACAATTGGTAAGAACCGTTTCGAAGGGGCGGCGCGGCTGGCGCTCGAGGCTGGCGCGGGCGAGCAGCCATTCGAGGCCGGGCGCGCTCAGCTTGCCGAGAGTGAATTGGTCGGCCGGCTCGGGCCAGATCAGTTCGGGGACAAGCAGGGTAAGATGCACGGGAATCCAGGCCAGTTGAAGACGTCGGGGAGGGCGAAGAGTGTACCATAGCGGTTTTTCATGCCTCCCCACCGCCGCATGGCCCTGCCTTACGAATTGCTGATCGGTCTGCGCTACACGCGCGCCAAACGCCGCAACCACTTCATCTCCTTCATTTCGCTGATTTCCATGCTCGGCATCGGCCTCGGCGTCGCCGCGCTGATCGTCGTGCTGTCGGTGATGAACGGCTTCCAGAAGGAATTGCGCACGCGCATCCTCGGGGTCGCCTCGCATATCCAGATCGCCGGCATCAATGGCGAGCTGGCCGACTGGCAGAGCGTCGCCGCGCAGGTGGCCGGGCATCCGGAAGTCCGGGCGACGGCGCCCTTCGTCCAGTCGCAGGCGATGTTCACGGTGGACAACGGCGTCAAGGGCGTGCTGGTGCGCGGCATCCTGCCCGACCAGGAAGAGCGTGTCGCCGATTTCGGAAAGACGATCAAGAGCGGCAGTCTCGACGATTTGCGGCCCGGCGAGTTCGGCGTCGTGCTCGGCGCCGACCTGGCGCGGGCGCTGCGCGTCTTCGTCGGCGACAAGGTGACGGCGATCGCGCCGCAGGGCACGGTGACGCCGGCCGGCGTCGTGCCGCGCCTGAAGTCGTTCAAGGTGGTCGGCATCTTCGAGGTCGGCATGTACGAATACGACAGCGGGCTGGCGCTGATCCACATGGCCGACGCGCAGAAGCTCTACCAGATGGAAGATCGGGTGAGCGGTGTGCGGCTCAAGGTCGACGACCTGTTCCAGGCGCCGCGCATCGCCCGCGAGCTGGTGCGCTACGTCAACGCCGACGCCTACATCAGCGACTGGACCAAGAGCCACGCCAATTTCTTCCGCGCCGTGGCGATCGAGAAGAACATGATGTTCATCATCCTGTCGCTGATCGTCGCCGTCGCTGCCTTCAATCTGGTGTCGACGCTGGTCATGGCGGTCACCGACAAGCAGGCCGACATCGCCATCCTGCGCACCCTCGGCGCGCGGCCGCTGTCGATCATGGCGGTCTTCGTCATCCAGGGCGCGCTGGTCGGCTTTATCGGCCTCGGCCTCGGCATCGCCGGCGGCGTTGCGCTGGCGCTCAATATCGACGTCGTCGTCCCGTTCATCGAACGCGTGCTCGGCATCCACTTCCTGTCCAAGGAGGTCTATTACATCTCCGACCTGCCGTCCGACCTGCAGTGGGGCGACGTCTGGGGCGTCACGCTGATCGCCTTCGTGCTAGCGCTGCTGGCGACGATCTACCCGAGTTGGCGCGCCTCGCGCGTCAATCCGGCGGAGGCGCTGCGCTATGAGTGACGTGATTCTCGCGGCCAGCGGGCTGGGCAAGGCGTTCCGCAACGGCGGGCTGGATGTCACGGTGCTGTCGGCCGTCGACCTCGAAGTAGCGGCCGGCGAAACGCTGGCCATCGTCGGCGCCTCGGGTTCCGGCAAGAGTACGCTGCTGCATCTGCTCGGCGGGCTCGATGCGCCGACCGCCGGCAGTGTGAAGCTGATGGGCCGCGATTTTTCGGCCATGGGCGAGGTCGACCGCGGCGACTGGCGCAACCGGCATCTTGGCTTCGTCTACCAGTTCCACCACCTGCTGCCCGAATTCTCGGCGCTGGAAAACGTCGCGATGCCGCTGCTGATCCGCCGTCAGGCGCGCGACCAGGCGCTGGCTGCCGCTGCCGAAATGTTGACCGCAGTCGGCCTCGGTCACCGGCTGGAACACCGCCCCGGCGAACTGTCCGGCGGCGAACGTCAGCGCGCGGCCATCGCCCGGGCGCTGGTCAGCTCGCCCTCGTGCATCCTCGCCGACGAGCCGACCGGCAACCTCGACCGCCAGACCGCCGGCGTCGTCTTCGACTTGCTGCTCGCCCAGGTGCGCTCGCAGCGCGCCAGCCTGGTCATGGTGACCCACGACCTGCAACTGGCCGCTCGCGCCGACCGCGTCATGCATTTGAACGACGGCGTGCTGGTCGGCGAGTAGGAGTTGACGTGGCTGAATTACTTGACGAAATCCACCCCGGCGAAATTCTGCTGGAGGACTTCATGAAGCCGATGGGTATCTTGGCCCGTCAGCTTGCGGCCGACATCGATTTATCGCCGAGTCGCATTAGCGAACTGGTGAACGGCCACCGCCCGGTTACGGCCGATACGGCGCTACGCCTCGGCTTGTTTTTCGGGATGGAACCGCGTTTCTGGCTCAACCTGCAAACCGAGTACGACATACGGATCGCTGCCCGTACTCTGCAAGATCGGATCGCGCCGCGTATCCGCGTTTTCCAGCGGGTGGCGGCCTGATGACAAATCGGGAGTAAGTCGGCTTATCCTCAGTGCCCGGAAGGGTTGGGCCGCTCATTCATAGTGCGTCCACATACGCAGGACGCGAACCGTTTTTTCTTCGGTAAAGATCTCGTACACGATACGGTGCTGAATATTGATGCGACGAGAGTACGCGCCGGCAAGGTCGCCAACCAATTTTTCAAAGGGAGGCGGATTTTGAAACGGGTCGTTGGCAAGAACCGCAAGCAGTTCTTGCGCCTTTGGCTTAAGGCCGCTTGCAACAAGCTTCTTTGCATCCTTCATGGCTTGCTTGGCGTACACCACTTCCCAATTCACCACTCAAGCGCCTTCGAGCTATCTGCGAGGGGTTCGGCCATGCCAGCCTTGATTGACTCGCGCATGCCGGGGACGGCCAGCAGGTGCAAGGTTTCCTGAATTGCGCTCCAGTCCTCCACCGAGAGAAGCACGGCGCTGCTGCGTTTTCCGGAAATGATGATTGGCTCGTGAGACGCTACTGTTTGATCAATGAGCCGGTAGAGATTCGCCCGGGCTTCGCTGGCGGTAAGGGTATGCATTTCATGCTCCTTCGAAGAAGCTCAAACGGTACGTAATAACGTACTTGTCGTCAAGTGGTTATACGAGTGGTGCGATGAATCGCCCCGGTTTCCCCTGCAGCCTGTTGCGGTCGACCGGAAAAAACAGGCAAAAATGCTGGCGCGGTTTGAATGTATCGGCATTGAGTTTCCCCCGTTTTCGCGCCTCGCCCTCGGCAATAGGGGCTACGGTTTCTGATCTGCCTGATTTTCTGAGAATATAGCGAAACCGTCTCGGTCACTATGTTGAGCAAACTATGGCAAAAATAACGGGGACTCCAATTTCGCCAGCCTTATCAGAAAATATTGTCAAACAGGGCTGTCTTCCACATCTCCCGAAGAGAGCTTCCTCTTCGCCCCGGCAAAGGGATATTCCTGAGTCAGCCGTATTGCATAGCCTCCTAAAGCCAACCGGAAAGCAAATGCTTGTGCTTGATGCGATGTTCTCTGGGCCAGTACTGATACGGGATTTGCTCCAGAAAGCGGCACGAAAGCCTAAGACGCCCGAAGACGCCTCGTTATTTTTATTGAACAATCATCGTGCCTTGCAGCCCTACTTTTTTGCCACTGACAGAAGCCGTTCTGTCGATCTGCTGAGGCATCTGATTGTCCAGTGGGCTGTCAGTTCACCGGAATTGATTGAGATCGAATTCCCTGGCGACTGCTCAATCTCAGCGGCGGATCGCGTCTTCTTTCCGATACCGAATTTTGGAATGGTCTCGGTCAAAGATGAGAAGGAACTGCATGATCAGCGGCGAGGAATGAAATATTCCCCGGGATTCGTTCTCATTCATTCGCCTTGGGGATATATCGCAGAGATTCATTTCGCCCGTGCGCAGCAAATACTTGAAAAGGAAGCTGCATTATCTGCATCGCAACGAAAGCCAAAACCGAAGCCAAAAACGCAGACTAGGCCTAGAGAAAACTCAGGCCGAATCGACCTTGAGCAGTTCCTCTCAATGTTCGACAAAGCACTAAATGCGAGGCTAATGGAACAGATTAGAGTATCGAAAAAGTTTGTTACGCCTGACTTCGATTCCCTTCGGGGTTGGGGTGTTGCCGGTGGTTTGCCATCTTTAGGCAAGCATCGCTAGACTCAGGTCACATCTGAACGAACAACAGGGGATACAGCAAACAGAGGGCGAATTCAGATGGCGTTACTTTCCAAATTTAACCTGAATCACGTTGCCATCCACCCGAATGGCGGAGGCCATGCGCTGCGCTGCCTGATCGGCACGCTCTAGTACAGTAGCAACCCACTTTGAACCCCCACCCTCTTTGTAGCATGCCCAGTCTCGATGGTCTTCCTTGGCGAACCACGCGGCGAACTTGGCGGGGTGCTCACTGAGTTTGTGGTAAAGAGTGTCGTACATATTGACGTCGTCGACGAGGGCGCCGCACATGGCGGGCGTTGCCAGGTGGTAGAGATACCAGTCCTTGCCTGAGCCGGGGAGTTTGTCGATTGACGGGTACGTGAGCCACCTCAGATTCCAGACAGCGGCGCCGCGCTCGACATTATCGAGACACTTGATGCTGTCGTATTCGAGGTCGGTGTAGTAAGCCTCTCGGGGGAGAGGGGAATATACGCAGTGTTGCATTAGGTCACTGTCCTTGTAAAAATTTCTCAACCCGTATCTTCTTCGTCGAGAGTTTTTCATTGTAAGAGAATTCCGAATTGACTTTGGCTTTCATCTTGTAGGCGAAAGGATCAGTCCTTGGGGTCTGCCCCTGAGTTCCGCTGGGGATGGGTGGAAGCTATGCCACCTTCCGAGGTTTCAATTCCTCACGGATTACCTTCCTGATGGTCGCTTCCATGTCGGACTGATGAAGCGAGCTTTTCAGCGTCTCGTTAATGAGCGTCTGATATCCGCGCTCGCCGGCCATTTCCTTGGAACAAGAGGGGACAGACCACGGTTTCCCACTGCCCTGTCACGGTCGACCCGCAAAAACAGGCAAAAATGCTGGCGTAGTTTTGGCGCCGCTTTCACAATGGCGGCGTTACCGTCATCTTCCGAATTTCGCAGCCTGTCGTCTGCTTCAACGCCTGCCAGGGAATGCACCGATGAAACCCAGTGAAATTGTTACCCAGTTGAACCGCCATGTGATCGGCCAGGACGAGGCCAAGAAGATTCTCGCCGTCGCCGTCTATTCGCATTTCCGCAAGGTCGAGATGGTTGCGGTCGACCGCCTGGAAATGCTCAAAAGCAACATCCTGCTGATCGGCCCGACCGGCACCGGCAAGACGCTGCTCTGCGAAACGCTGGCGCGCGTGCTCGAACTGCCCTTCGTCACTGCCGATGCGACCTCGCTGGCGCAGACCGAATATGTCAACGAGGAACTCGACGCCATCCTCCAGCGCCTGCTCGAACGCGCCGGTGGCGACATCGAAAAGGCCGGGCGCGGCATCGTTTTCATCGACGAGGTCGACAAGCTGAAGGCGATCAGCGGCCAGGCGCGCGCCGCTTCCGGCGAGAACGTCCAGCACGCGCTGCTCAAGATCATGGAGGGCGCGCTGGTGCGCCTCAAGGGCGGGCAGACGATCGACACCACACAGATCCTCTTCATCTGCGGCGGCGCCTTCGTCGGGCTGGAAAGTATCCTCGCCGAGACGCAGGCCTTCGGCTTCATCGCCACGGCGGCGAGCGACGACCAGAAGGTGCTCGACCGCCTCAACGCCCGCGTCAAGCCGACCGATCTCTTCCGCTTCGGGCTGATTCCCGAATTCGCCGGCCGCCTGCCGATCATCGCCCGCCTGCGCGAATTGTCGAAGGATGCGATGGTGCGCATCATGATCGAGCCGCAGCATTCGATCTACCGCCAGTTTCGCGCCATTCTGCAGAACGAGGGCGTCGAGCTGGTCATCGAGCCGTTGGTGTTCGGCCAGATCGCCGACCTCGCGCTCGAGTTCAAGGTCGGCGCCCGCAGCCTGCGCGGTATCTTCGAGGAAATGATCACGCCGGTGCTCTACGCGGTGCCGGACCGGCCGGAAATCAGGAAGGTGACGATCCGCTCGCTGTTCGAAGAAGCGGTTCTGACCTGACCGCGGCGGTTGCCGCCTTCACAAATTCCCGTTGTCATGTAACGATTGCGCCCGCATATTCGACATGCCAATTCGTTTTGTCCCAACTGGAGTTTTGATGCTAACCCGCCTGCTTGCCCTCAGCCGTTACTTCACCATCGTTGCCGTATTCGGCATCCTGCTCGCTTCCGCGGCGCTGCTGGTTTACGAGGGTCTGGTTGTGATGACCGCCCTGTTCGAGGCGGCCACCAGCGGAGCGATCTCGTCCAAGCTGGCCAAGGTGCTGGCGGTCGGGCTGATCGAGGCAGTCGACATCTTCCTGATTGCGATCGTCGCCCACATGATCGGCCTTGGACTATACCGGCTGTTCGTTGACCCTGAATTGCCGCTGCCGGCCTGGCTGAAACTCCGCGATCTCGACGATCTGAAGAACAACCTGGTGAGCAGCGTGATCGCCGTGCTGTCGGTGCTCTTCCTGCGTGAGGCAGTGGGCTGGGACGGTCAGCGTGACTTGCTCCGGTTTGGCGGTGCGCTGGCCCTGATCATCAGCGCGCTCACCCTTTACCTGGTGGCCAAAGGGCGCAAGGACTGAAGCATAGCGGCGCTCAGCGCGCCTTGCGCTGGCGCCAGGCGCGGATCAGGTAAAGCCGCCAGACTGCCTTGGTCAGCACATAGCCGGCGACGGCCAGCGTGATCGCAAGCAGCACGAGGCCGATGCCGAGCGGCTTGCCGACGCCGATCATCCAGGTCTGCATGGCTTCAGTCCAGGCGACGAAGCGCGTCATGTCGAAGGCCGGCGGATCGACGAAGCCGGTTTGGTCGCCGGTCGCCAGGCGGCCGATCTGGTAGGCCAGCACGTAGAGCGGGACGATGGTGAACGGGTTGGTGTACAGCGTCACCAGCAGCGCCAGCGGCAGATTGACGCGAAATACCAGCGCGCAGATGGCAGCGCCGATCATCTGCAATGGCCCCGGAATCAGGCCGCAAAAAAGTCCGGCGGCGACCGCGCCGGCCGCCGAGTGGCGGTTGAGGTGCCATAGCCGCGGGTGCAGCAGCGAATTGCGGAATGGCCGCAGCCAGCGATTGTCGTGAACCGCGTCGTGATTGGGTAGGTATTTTTTCAGGTGCTTGCGCATGGTGTCGCCTCTATTATTGCAGGATGCGCCTCAACATTCTCGCCTTCGCCGCCGGCGTCATCGCATTGCAGATGCAGCCGGAACTGCCGCCGGCGTGGCTCTGGGCGCTGGCGGGGTTGCTGCTTGCGTTGCCGGCGATCCATTGGCGGGGTGCCTGGCCGGCGCGCGTGTTTGGCGTACTCGCCTGCCTGGCGCTCGGTTTTGCGTGGGCCGCGTGGCGAGCCGATATCCGGCTGGCCGACGCGCTGCCTGCTGCATGGGAGGGGCGCGACATCGAGGTGGTCGGTGTCGTCGCCGCGCTGCCGCAGGACTTCAGCCAGGGCAGCCGTTTCGAATTTGCCGTTGAAACGGTGTCGACCGCAACTGCCGTCGTGCCGGAGCGGATCATGCTGTCGTGGTATCAGGGCCAGCGTGACGGCGAGGAATTCGTGGGCCAGCCACTGCGCCCCGGCGAGCGCTGGCAATTGACGGTGCGCCTGAAGCGTCCGCACGGCAACGCGAACCCGAACGCCTTCGACTACGAAGCCTGGCTGCTCGAACGCAACATCCGGGCGACCGGCTACGTGCGGCAGGTACCACCGCAGCGCCTGGCGGAAATGGTCTGGCGGCCGGACTACGTCATCGAACGCCTGCGTCATGCCGTGCGCGCCTCGTTCGCCGCCATGTTGCCGGCTGGGCAATATCCGTGGGCCGGCGTTCTGGTGGCCTTGGCGGTCGGCGACCAGCGGGCGATCCAGGGCGATTTGTGGACCACCTTCAATCGCACCGGTACGACCCATTTGATGTCGATTTCGGGGCTGCACGTGACGATGTTCGCTGCCTTGTTCGCGTTGCTTGCCGGTGGCGTATGGCGGCGGGTGCCGGTGCTAGCCCTGCGTCTGCCGGCCCAGAAGGCAGCACTGCTGGCCGGTTGCCTGGCCGCCCTGTTTTATGCCTTGCTCGCCGGCTTCGCCGTGCCGGCGCAACGGACGCTTTATATGCTGCTTGTCGCGGCGCTGGCGTTGGGTTCGGGACGTATCGTGGCGCCCAGCCGGACGCTGTGCCTGGCGCTGCTGGTCGTCCTGCTGGTCGATCCGTGGGCGGTGCTGGCGGCGGGCTTCTGGCTCTCGTTCGGCGCCGTCGGGGCGCTGCTCTACGTCGGCTCGGCGGTGCTCGGTGAGGCCGGCGGCTGGCGCCAACGCCTGCGTGCCTGGGGCGTCGTGCAGTGGGCGGCGACGCTCGCTTCGCTGCCGGTGCTGCTGCTCATTCTCCAGCAGTTTTCGCTGGTTTCACCGCTGGCCAATGCCATCGCCATCCCGGTCGTCAGTTTCATCGTCACGCCGCTGGCGCTGCTGGCGGCTGTCATTCCTTGGTGGCCGATCGCCGCGCTGGCGCATGCCGTTCTCGGCTGGCTGATGCTGTTCCTCGAATGGTGCGCTACGTGGCCGGTCTGGCTGGCGCCGGCGCCACCGCTGTGGGCGGCCGTCGTCGCCGCAGTCGGGGTGGCAGTCTGCCTGCTGCCGCGCGGCATGCCGGGGCGCCTGCTCGGGTTTTTCCTGCTGCTGCCGACACTGTTCTGGCCGGTCGAACGGCCGCCCGAAGGCGAGGCCTGGGTGACGGTGCTCGATGTCGGGCAGGGGCTGGCTGCCGTGGTGCGGACCCGCGAGCACACGCTGATCTACGACCCCGGCCCGCACTACAGTGCCGAGTCAGACGCCGGGCAGCGCGTGGTCGTGCCTTACCTGCGTTCGCTCGGTATCGGGCAGGTCGATGTAATGATGGTGACGCACCGCGACAGCGACCATGCGGGCGGCACCGCGTCTGTGCGCTCGGCGTTGCAGGTCGACAAGGTTTTCTCGTCTACCGGAGAGACGAATGCCGAACCCTGTCGTGCCGGGCAGCGCTGGGTGT
The DNA here is from genome assembly GCA_002440665.1 of Dechloromonas sp. UBA6271. Taxonomy (GTDB): domain Bacteria; phylum Pseudomonadota; class Gammaproteobacteria; order Burkholderiales; family Rhodocyclaceae; genus Azonexus. The sequence continues at coordinate 64,282 of DJUX01000005.1, read as the reverse complement.
GGGACGGAGTGCAGATGGAAGTGTTGCATCCGCTGGCCGACGATTATGACGAGAAGCGCAAGAGCAACAACCTTTCCTGCGTGCTGCGCATCGAGGCTGGCGGAAAACGCCTGTTGCTGACTTCTGATATCGAGGCGCGCGATGAGGCAGCGCTGTTGCAGCGCGACCCGGCCAAACTGGCGGCCGAGGTGCTGCTGGTTCCGCACCATGGCAGCCGCACCTCGTCGACGCCGGAATTCATTGCGGCAGTGGGGGCGCAGCATGCGCTGATCCCGGTCGGTTACCGCAACCGTTTCGGGCACCCCAAGGCAGAGGTGCTCGAACGCTACGAGGCCGGCGGCATCCGCGTGTGGCGGAGCGACCGCGACGGGGCGCTGCGCCTGCGCCTGGCGGCGGGCGGCGTCGACGTTTCGGCATGGCGGGACGAACGGCGGCGTTACTGGCAGGTGGCCCGGTAGCAAGCTGCCAATGCCAGCCGTATCGGTGATCTCACCGACGCCACCTGTTGCAAAAAAGCAAATATGCCGAAAAAAATGTGTCGACCGCAGCCCCCTTTTCTAGAGTCAGGAGTATCGTGTAATTTGCTTTGCATAGCGCGGGCTAGTGGTACTTCATACAACAAAGAGGAGACGATTCATGAGGCACATGAGAGTGAGGGGGGGGCTTCCGTTCCGGAAGTCCTGCGGAGCGGCCCTGGTCGCGATGCTTTTTGCGGGAACGGTGGCGGCCCAGACGGCGACGACCGACGACAAGGCAGAGAAAACCGGCACCCCGTTCTGGGACGATGCGACCCTTGGCTACATGTTCCGCGTCGCGTCCTTCAATCGCTCGTCGACCGGTGACCCCAACATCACCCCCAACACCTTTGCCTTCAAGCAGGCGGGTGCTGGCGTCGGCGGCTGGCTGTACGGCACGACCGGCGAACTGGCCAATTTCTTGTCCTTTGGCGCGACCTACAATTTCGTCGAGCCGATCTGGTCACCGGAGCAATACCCATTCAACTTCATCCTCAAGGACACCAGTCAGTCGGGCTACGGCGTCGTCGGCGAACTCAACGCCCGGCTGCGCTATGAAAACAATACTTTCGTCATCGGGCGCCAGACCATCCGCAACCAGTGGTTCATGGATGGCGTCTACCGCTTCTTCAACAAGCTCGACCAGAGCATGGTCGGTCCGCGCGACATCCGCGGCATGCAATGGATCACCTACGAGGCGGCGACCCTCCAGGGCCGCGCCTTTGACAATTCCCTGCGCTACTACGCCGGCTACGTCACCGGAGTCAAGCAGGTCAACGACGACAAATTCCGCAACCTGTACCAGGGCGGCTGGAATGTCTTCACCTATCCCTCGGCCAGCCGGGAGGGCGACAGCGACGGCATGGCCTACGTCGGCATGAACTGGAAGCCGAACAACGACAGCATGATTTCGGCGTCGTATCACAACGTGCAGAACATGGTGAACATGGTCTACACGGATTTCGACTACGTCTTCCGCATGGAAGACAGCAAGTATTTCCGGGTCGGCGCGCAGTGGATGTATCAGGAATCGAATGGCCAGAGCCTGATGCGCGGGGTTAACGGGAGCTCGGGGCCGAGTTTCAACACCAATTACGGCGGCATCTATCTTGAAGCGCGGCCGGTAAAATGGTGGATTCCCTATGCCATGGCTGGTCTGACTTCGGACCACAACCAGATCTACTCACCCTTCTCGATCGGGCCATCCTACCTGGTCCAGCGTATCGGCGAAAACTCGCGGGCCGGGGAACGTACGTGGATTCTCGGCACGGTCTTCGATTTTTCTTCGTGGGTGAATAACCTGTCACTGGATATGACCTACGGCCAGCGTACCAACCGCAATGTCGATGGCAACTCAAGCCTGCCGGTCGCCGATTGGGATGAAATGGCGACCGACCTGATCTACATCTTCCCGCAGGATGGTTTCTTCAAGAACCTGCGCGCCCGGGCGCGCTACGCCAAGGTCTGGCAGAAGGGCGACAATTGGAACGGGACGACGGTCCAGTACGTCGACTATTCGACCAACGACGTGCGCTTCGACATGCAGCTGAACATCCCGTTCAAATAGGACGCGCTCGGCAATCAAGCAAAAAAGGCGGCAAAAATTGCCGCCTTTTTGCGTCGACCGCAGCCGCCTCAGCCGGCGGCGAGCCAGCTCAGGAACTGGCTGAAAACGCTGTCGACGAGTTCCTGATCCTGTTCCACCAGCGCTTCGCGTTCCTCGATCGGGATTTCCGTTCCGATATTCTTCAGCAGGCGGATCTGCGTTTGCAGCATGCGGCCGTTTTCCTGTTCGATCCGCTGCAGGGCAACGACGAAGGGGTTGAGCGGGTCGGCATTGTCGGGAATGACCGGCGTCAAGCGGATGCGCGCCAGTTGCGCGTGCCCCAGCGAAATGCCCCGATAGGTGGCCTGTGGATTTAGCATCGGCCCGGGCGGCAGCATGATCTGGCCCCAGGCCATCATCAGCGGGGCGACGATCCGGCTGCCCTCGAGCGCCAGCGCCGGATCCTTTGACCATTGCGTCGTCCGGCTCAACAGCGTGACGGCTTCCAGTTCGCGGGAATACTGCGACAGGATGAATTGCTGAACGACATTGAGGTTCTGCATCCATTGCACACTGGAGTGGAACATCAGGTTGCCGTTCTTGGCAGTGCATAGCAGCAGGGTAATCTTGGTCTGGATTTCCGGCGTGAAGCCATTCGCCGCGATGCGGTCACGCGCCAGGTCGTAGAGTGCGGGGTCGATCATGTCGTTTTCTTCCTCGTGGGGGACTTGCGGCGAGCGGGAGTTGAGGCGGGCGTTGCGGTGCCGATGTGAACAGCGCGCATCCAGTCGCCAGCGCAGGGCAGCCATTGCGTTTCGGCCGTCGGATCGTCGCTGGCGATCCACACACTCTGGTCGCCCTGCCAGGTGCCTGCCGTAACCTGATCGAGAAAGACTTCGAGCTGGCGCATGGTGACCGCCGGCATTTCCAGGGTGAAAGCATGGTAGGCGTGCTGCATGATGAGCAGGCGCGAATTCTTCACCTTGCTGCGGATCACCTCGTGGCATTCGCGCGGCGTGAAGAAATCGAATTCGCCATTCATAATCAGGGTCGGCACCTTGATCTTGTGCAACTCGGGCGTCAGCGGCTGGAACTCGACGAAGGACTCCATCAGGTTCTGCATCGCATAGCCGTCGTTGCCGATGTAGCCGGCGCGCTTCATGGCCGGAATGCGTTCGCGATTGGCGGCGATCCACGCCGAACTCATATTCATCGGGTAGAGCATGCTCTGCAGGTAGGGCAGGCCGGCGTCAGCCAGGCCCTGCAGCATGACGGCGCCGAGCAGGTCGAGTTGCGGGGTCAGTTCGGCAAAGGTGCTCATCGCCGTCAGACTGTGCAGCCGGTGTCCGTAGCGGATCGCGAAATCCAGCGCGATGATGCCACCGAAGGAAATGCTGGCGAGGTGGGTTTTCTCGATGCCCAGCTGCTCCAGCAGGCTGTCGAGCATGTCGGCATGCATGGCCAGCTTGATGTCGATAACCGGCTTCGACGAGCGCCCCTGACCGAGCATGTCGTAGGCCAGTACGCGGTAGCCGCGCGGAACGAAATATTCGGCGTAGCTCTTCCACAGATTGGCGTTCTGCGTGAGGCCGTTGAGGAAGGTGATGACCGGTTGACCGGGGTCGCCGGTCAGCTCGTAATGCACCTGATGATGGCCGTACTGGACAATTGGCATGGTGCTCCCGGGGAAATATTCGGATTGGGAAAGAAAGGAATTGACCGATTATTCAATGCGACTATTATGATAACTCTGGTCATGCGCAAGCATGTCCGGCGAAACAAAAAATATCAAACCTTGGAGGATCTAGACATGAAAAGCAGCCCGCTGGGTTGTCGAAGCGTCGTTCACTGGCTGGTGTCGTTGCTGATGACACTGTCGCTGGTTTGTGCGGCGCACGCTCAACAACCTGTGACCGATCGTTCTGCGGTGTCCGCACTGGACAAGATGAAGCAGTCCTACGAGGTCAAGAATTTCCGAATCGGTGGCAAGTACGACCTGGCGAATCCCAAGGCCTGGGAGAACGGCGGCGAGGGCGGCACGACGCTCGAATCGCTCGGCGCCGGCCCGGCAAAAACCGCCTACATCGCGGTCGGCACGCCCAAGCGTAACGAGAAGGGCGAGATCATCAACGCCATCGTGATCAGCACCTTCTTCTCGGGTGATGCAACCTCCATGTACAACAGCTGGTACGCCGGCCAGTCCGGCAACGGCTTCTCCGGCGGTGCGCTGGTCGGTCCCGGACTGATGTTCGACACCAATCGCTTCTATGTCGTCTTTCTCGACGGCCTCGGCCTTTGGGGCGCCTCCAAGCCCTCGGACGGGCTGGCCCGCAAGTTCCCGGTCTACAGCTACTACGACATGGTGCACCTGAACTACCGCCTGCTGCGCGATCACCTGAAGATCGGGCAGGTGGTGCTGGCCACCGGCGTGTCGATGGGCGGCACACAGTCGTATTACTGGGGCCTGATGTATCCCGACTTCGTAAAGGCCGTGATGCCGGTCGGCGGCGCCTCGGCCACCGACGGCACGGGCGGACAGATCGCCGCGTGGACCTTCCAGCTGGCCAAGGCGTCGCTGGAATCCGACCCGGTCTGGATCGACACCAAGGCCGATTACTACAAGCTGCCCAAGGACAAGCACCCGAACCAGGGCGTCGAATTCCACTGGTCCCAGTTGTTGCTGACCGGTTTCGACCTCAACTTCCGCCAGTCGCTGGGCTGGGATGAGGTGTCCAAGGAAGTCTTCGTCTGGAAGGAAGATCCGCGCCTCGGCAAGAACATCGGCGCGACTCTCAAGCGGATGGCCGCCCAGTTCGACGCGGTGGACCTGTGGTACCGCGACACCGTCGGCGAGCTCCACAACGTCGACAAGCTGCTGCCCGGCATGAAGGCGCGCACGCTGGTTGCGCACGTCGACAACGACCTGTGGCTGATGGGCAGCGACGCGCGCAAGGCGTCGGAAACCATCCCGGGCGGGCTGTATGCCGGCTTCAGCGATCCGATCGCGCACTACGCCGTCTTCAAGGCGCCCAATGTCCTGAAGAGCAACCAGACCTTCAGTGCCTTCATGCGCTCGACTGGCATCATGAACCAAGCCGAACAGGGCATCGTTTGTGAGGCCAAGAATTACCGCCGGACGCGCGTCAACATGAATCCGGATCCGAAGAAGTCATTCTGGAAGGATGAAATCGTTTACCCGTTCCCGGTCAAGTACGCCAATGCCAAGGATCGCAACGGCGTCGACTGGCAGATCGGCTACATGGACGAGTACTGCGGCAAGCAGAGCAACCCGCCGACCCTCGTCATGGTCCACGGCAAGGGCGCGTTCGGTGCCCACTACGGCAACGTCATCAAGTACGCGGTCGAGCGCGGCTTCCGCGTCATCGTCCCCGACATGCCGCTGGCCGGCACCTCCGGCCCGGGCAACCTCGACAAGACGCAGGCGCGCACGCTGGACGACATCCGCGACGCCTTCAACAACCTGGTGGTCGGCAAGCTGGGCGTGAAGAAGGCGTACTACTACGGCCACTCGCAGGGCGGACAGGTAGTGCTCGGCTATGCGCTGCGCTACCCGGATGCGGTGCAGGGCCTGTTGCTCGAAGGGCCGGCCGGTCTTGAGGAATATCCGAAGAACTTCAAGTTGGGCGACAAGGAACTGCCGATCTGCGACAAGGCTATCGGCCGCGACCTGAATCGCTGGCAAGCTGCTTGGGGGCCGTTCGGCCTGGTCGAGTCCGAACTGAAGCGCACACCGCAGCAGGTGCGCGACTTCTTCTACTGGCAGAAGCGTGACGCCGCCGGCAATGCGGTGCCCGCGCCGGCCGGTTACTTCGTGAACGATACCCAGTATTCGCGTCTGCACACCGACCAGCGCATCGCGATGATCACCGGCAACAAGCGCGAGTTCGAGCAATGGGCCTTCCTGTTCCATTACGATACCTTCTCGATGTGCTCGGAAAACGCGCGCGAGGACGAGAACTCGCTGTATAAGCGCCTGCCGCAGATCAAGGCACCGATCTTCCTGGCCTTCGGCGCCATCGAGCCGTTCATCCCGAGTACGGCGCTCAACGGCCTGAATGACAAATCGAAGCAGGTCATCATTCCCTTTGTGGAGCGCATGACGGCGGCGGGCAATCCGCCGGTGGTCAAGATTTATCCGGGGGTCGGGCACTTCATCCATACCGATGTGCCGCTTGAATTCGCCCGCGACACGGTCAGCTTCATGAAGACCCGTCATGTCGATGCGGTGACGCCCGACGTGATCGACTCGCTGATCAACGGCGCCAAGCCCATGGCTGCCGCCGCTCCTGCTGCCGGTGGCGACAAGCCGGCCGGCCTTGCCAAGTGAGGTGCGCGATGAAAACGAACATGAGGAAAGCTGACGTGAAAAAGCAAATCGTTGCCTTGGCGCTGGCGGCTGTTTTCGCGCTGCCGGGCGCCGCACTGGCGGCCGACACCAAGTTTCCGCTGACGCCGAATTCGGGGTCGATGGAGTTCGATCACCTGAAACGCCATTACGAGATTCCCAATTTCCGCATCGGCGGTAAATACAATCTCGACGCCGATCCGGAATCATGGCGCAACGGCGGTGAGGGCGGAACGACGCTCGAATCGCTTGGCGCCGGGCCGCTGAAGGTCGCCTACATCGCGGTCGGGACGCCGAAGCGCAACGACCGGGGGGAGATCATCAATGCGGTGATCGTCAACACCTTCTACTCCGGTGATTCGACCAACATGTACAACTTCTGGTACGACGGCCAGCCCGGCAACGGTTTCTCCGGCGGCGCGGTGGTTGGCCCGGGCAAGGCCATCGATACCAACCGCTACTATGTGGTCTTCCTGGATGCGCTCGGCCTGTGGGGCACCTCCAAGCCGTCCGATGGCCTGGGGCGCAAGTTCCCTTCCTACAGCTACTTCGACATGGTGCAGAGCAACTATCGCCTGCTCCGCGATCATCTGAAAATCGCCCAGGTCGAGGTCGCCACCGGGGTTTCCATGGGCGCCACGCAGAGCTGGGTGTGGGGGGTGATGCATTCGCCGAGCGGCTTCGTCAAGGCGATCATGCCGATCGGCGGCACGACGGCCTCGGACGGCGACGATCCGATTGGCGCCTGGACTTTCCTGCTGGCGCAGTCGGCCATCGAAAGCGACCCCAAGTGGCGGGCGACGAACGGAAACTACTACCATCTGCCGGTCGACCAGCATCCCAAGCAAGGGCTGCAGTTCATGTGGTCGCGCCTGCAATTGACCGGCTTCACGTTCCCGGTCCGCTCGGCGACGCCGTGGGACAAGATCGAACGTGAGGTCTTTTTCTGGGAGCCGAAGGGTAACCAGTCGGCCGCCTGGATCGCTCGGGTCAAGAACGAAGATCCGGTCGACTTCTGGTATCGCAACGATTCCGGTTTCAACTACAACATCAACAAGGATCTCAAGCGGATCAAGGCGAGAACCTTGGTGGTGCACGTCGATACCGACATGTGGCTGATCGTCGATAACGCCAGGAAGTCAGCGAAGGCCGTCGAGGGTGCCGTGTTTGCCAGTTTCCCCGATCCGACCGCGCATTACGCCGTGTTCAAGGCACCCAACGTGCTCAAGGACACGATCAAGTCCTTCGTCGACAACACCTTCACCACCAGTCTGCCCGGCATTGCCGGTGCAAGCGGTGGCGGTGGCGGGGCGCAGGCGGCAGTCGACAAGCCGGCGGGGCTGGCTAAGTAAGCGGCTTTACCCAAGCAAGAAGGCCGCCCGCGGGTGGCCTTCTTTTTTGTACGGGCGTTGCTGGTGCCGCGTCAGCCGCGGAAATAGTCCCCGAACACGCGGGCGAAGAGCAGCGGCTGTTCGAGATTCATCGAGTGGCCGACGTAAGGGAAGATTTCGAGCTTGGCGTTGGGCAGTTTTTCGGCCATCACGTCGAGGTGCTCGCGCGGAATCCAGTAATCCATCTTGCCGAACAGGATCAGGTGCTCGTGGGTCATTTCCGGCATGCGCTTCGCGAGTGTGCCCGAATCCCATTCGAGGCCCAGGTTGTGCGGCGTGCCGAACCAGATGCCGTCGGACAGCACGCGGGTGCGTTCGATGATCTTCTTGAACAGCTCACGCTGCGCGGCACTGGTGGCGTCGGCGAACTGCGGCATCATCCCGGCGACCATCGTCTCGGGGCGAAACAAGGTCGGCGCAGCGCTCGCCAGGCCGGCGAAGCAGACGTCGGGGTCGGTCTTCATGGCGGTGATCACGCCGACCTGGCTGGAATTCATCTGCAGGCCGAGCGGGCTGACCGGGTCGAGCATCAGCACCTTGCCGAAGCGCTCGGGCGCCATGGTCAGCATGTGCGAGATGATGATGCCACCGGTCGAGTGGCCGTAGAGATTGCATTTCTCGATGCCCAGCGCGTCGAGCAGCGCGAGGTGGTCGCGGGCATGGATTTCCATCGTGTAGTTCGAGTAGTCGGGCGTCGGTTCCGGCTTGTCGGAGTCGCCGCAGCCGCGCCACTCGGCGGCAATGACGCGGATATTCGCAGGCAGCAACGGCATGGCGAGGTCGAGCCAGTTGGCGCAGCCGAGGTTGCCATGGACGGCGAGCACGACGTTGTCGCCGCTGCCGTGCTCGATGTAGTTCAGGGAAATATCTCCAACCTGGATGCGCGGCATACGTGTCTCCTTTGAATTGTGGAACCCATTATAGATTGGTCATCGGCGAGGTGCTACATTGAACCCCTAGGAGGAAGCATATGGAATATCGACAGCGCAGCGTGCAGTGCGCCGGGCCAGCCGGCCTGCATCGCATGGCTTATACCGAGTGGGGTGATCCGCGAAATTCCCGGGTCCTGATCTGCGTTCATGCGCTGACCCGCAATTGCCGCGATTTCGACTTTCTCGCCCGCGCCATGGCGTCGCATTACCGCGTCGTCTGCCCGGACATCGCCGGGCGCGGCCTGAGCGACTGGCTCAAGGATCCGGCCGGCTACGTGATTCCCAATTACGTGGCCGACGTCGTCACGCTGATCGCTCGCCTCGATGTCGAGACGGTGGATTGGGTCGGCATCTCGATGGGCGGGCTGATCGGCATGGCGCTGGCCAGTATGGAAAAGTCGCCGGTGCGTCGTCTGGTGGTGAGCGACGTCGGCCCGGAAATCACGCCGGAATCGATCCAGCGCATTGCCACCTATGTCGGCACCGATCCGCGCTGGGCGAGTTTCGACGAGGCGCTGGCGTATATCCGGGTGGTCAGCGCACCGTTCGGGAAGCTCACCGACGAGCAATGGCGCCATCTGACCGAGCACTGCGTGCGTCAGGACGCCGATGGCGGCTGGCGCTTCCGTTACGATCCGAAAGTCGCGGAGCCGTTCAAGGCTGCTTTTTCCGGCGAGCCGATCGACCTGTGGCCGTTCTATGAGCGCATCGTTTGCCCGACATTGGTCGTGCGCGGTGCCGAGTCCGACTTGCTGACGCGCGAAACCTGGCAGCAGATGGGCACGCGCGGTCCACGCGCAAAATTGGTCGAAATTCCCGAGGTCGGCCACGCGCCGCTGTTCCTGACCGACGATCAGATCGCCGTCGCCCGCGATTTCCTGCTTGCACCATGACCATGAAACATCTCGTCGTTAACGGCTTGCGTCTCGAATATCTTGACTATCCGGCACATCGTCCGGGCCTGCCGACCATCCTGATGCTGCATGAAGGCCTCGGCTGCATCGCCATGTGGCGGCATTTTCCCGAGCGTGTGGCGGCGGTCACCGGCTGCCGCGTCATCGTCTGGTCGCGCGCCGGCTACGGCCACTCGCAGCCTTACGCGGAAGCACGCACGCCGCGCTACATGCACCGCGAGGCGCTTGAGGCGCTGCCGGCTTTGCTGGCGGAACTTGGCGTCGAGCGACTGCTGCTGTTCGGCCACAGCGATGGCGGCAGCATCGCGCTGATTTTCGCCGGCGCCTTCCCCGACGTGCCGCTCGGCGCGATCGTCATGGCGCCGCACGAGTTCGTCGAGGAAGAAACGCTGACCGGCATTTTGGCCGCCAAAGAGGCGTGGACCGCAACCGACCTGCCGCAGAAGCTGGCGCGCTACCACGCCGACGTCGATCGGGTGTTCGCCGACTGGAACGATACCTGGCTGTCGCCACCCTTCCGCGACTGGAACATCGAGGAATACCTGCCGCAGATCCGCTGCCCGGTGCTGGCGATCCAGGGCGAGGATGACGAGTATGCGACGATGCGCCAGATCGACACCATCGCTGAACAGGTGGCAGATACGACGCTGCTGAAGCTGCCCCAATGCGGCCATTCGCCGCACCGCGATCAGCCGGCGGCGGTGCTCGGGGCGGTCGATGCCTTCGTCAGGCGGCTGAGCGGGTCCTGACGGTAATAGGCGCGCAGCAGCGCGTAGAGGGCCGGGTATTCGCGGTCGACGATGTCGGGCAACTCGAAGAAATTTTCCGAGAGCACGGCGAAGAACTCGGCCGGTTCGTCGCTGGCGTAGGGGTCGATGACGGTTTCCTCGCCGCTGTCGACGCGGTGGCAGAAGTCGTCGTAGGCGGCGAGGAATACCTTGTCCCATTCTTCTTGGGTCATGCCGGAATGCAGCGCCGGCATGCCGTCGGCCTCGCCGTTGAGCATGTCGAGCTTGTGGGCAAACTCGTGGATGACGACGTTGTAGCCGGCGCCGGCCATTTGTGCGTCGTGCCAGGAGATGATCAGCGGACCGCCTTCCCAGGCTTCGCCGGACAGCACGTCGTCGAATTCGTGGACGATGCCGCTTTCGTCCTCGATGCGGCGCGGAACGACGAATTCGTCGGGGTAGACGACGATACCGACCCAGTCGCGGTAAGCATTGAGACCGAGTTCGAGAATTGGCAGGCAGCCCTGCGCGGCGATGGCGACGCAGATTTCGTCGCTCAGTTCGAGGCCGCCGGCGACGCTGAATTCCTTTTCCGCCAGAAACTGCTCGACCAGTATTTTGAGCCTATTTTTCTCGTCGACCGCAAGTGCTTCGAGAAAGGGCAGGGCGCTCACGGTTTGCGCCCACAAGGCATCCGGCACTTCGGATTTTTGTTTGCCGCCGAACCAGTCGAAGAGTCCCATCATTTTTTCATCGTCAGCCAGATGCCGCTGAAGATCAGGGCAATGCCGAGGTAGTGATACCAGTGCGGGATTTCCGCCAGGAAGATGGCGGAGAGCAGCGTGCCGAACACCGGCATCAGGTGGATGAACAGGCTGGCCTTGTTGGCACCGACTTCGGCGACGCCGCGGTTGTAGAAAATGTAGCCGAGAAAGCTGGGGAAGATGCCGACATAGGCGAGCGAGGCCAGCGAAGCGGGGGTCACGTTGATGTGGCGTCCCTGCGCCATTTCCCACAGCCAGGCCGGGGCGAGGGCGGCGAGGCCGACCGCGGTCATCGCCGCCAGCATCAGCATCGGGTGCACGCCGGCCGGGCGCCAGGCGAGGCCGACGGTGTAGATGGCCCAGACCAGCACGGCGCCGAGCATCCAGACGTCGCCGGCGTTGAGGTTGAGGTGGGCGAGCACTGCCAGGTCGCCGCGGGCGATGATGGTCAGCGCGCCGCACAGCGAGATGACGACGCCAAGGCCTTCGAGGCGGCGCAGGTGCTTGCCGAGAAAGGCCCAGGAAATGGCGATGGTGGCGACCGGGATGAAGGAATTGAGCAACACCGCGTTGGTCGCCGAGGTGTATTGCAGCGCGATGTAGGCGAAGGTGTTGTAGCCGCCAACGCCGAGCACGCCAAGGATCAGCACCGGCTTCCAGTCCTTCTTGAGCAACGGCCACTGCGCCCTGAAATGCGGCCAGGCCAGCGGCAGGACCAGCGCGAAGGCGATCGCCCAGCGCCAGAAGGCCAGCGCCAGCGGCGGCACGTCGGCGCGGATGCCGCGGCCGAGCACCATGTTGCCCGACCAGAAAAGCACAGTCAGGGTCAGCAGCAGGTAGGGGTTGGTGTAAAAGTGGTGAGGCTTTGTCGTCATGGCGTGAATTATGCCGCAGGGCGGTGGGCAGGGTCAGACGGTATAATCCTCATATGGTTTCCGTCGTCCATTCCGTCGCTGCGCAAAGCGATTTCGACCAGTTCTTCGCCATCCTCGCCGAAGGCCTCGACGCCGACGAGGCAGCGGCGCTGCAGGAGGTCGTCGCCTACGCCTGGGAGGTGTACGGCGACGCCGTGCTCGGCAGCGGCGAGCGCATCTGGTCGCATGCGCTGGGCATGGCGGTCATCATCGCTGGCCTCAAGCTCGATGTCGAATCGCGCATGGCAGCCTTGCTGTTCGCCGTACCGGCCCATGACGAACATGGCATCACCCGCATCGAGGAGCGCTTCGGCGCGCCGGCCGCGCATCTGGTCAGTGGCATTTCGCGGCTGAACCGCCTGCGGCCGATCACCAAGGGGTTCGTCGCCGCCAACATCGAGGCCGGCGAAGTCAATCCGGCGGAAATGAAGGCGCAGATCGAAGTCCTGCGCAAGATGCTGCTGGCCATGGTCGAGGATATCCGCGTCGTGCTGCTGCGCCTCGCCAGCCGCACCCAGACGCTGCGCTATTACGCCGCGCATCAGGACGATCTGCGCGTCCAGGTTGCCCGTGAAACGCTGGAACTCTATTCGCCGCTGGCCAACCGGCTCGGTGTCTGGGAGCTGAAGTGGGAACTGGAGGACTTGTCCTTCCGTTTCCTGCACCCGGACATCTACAAGAAAATTGCCGGGATGCTCGACGAGAAGCGCAGCGAGCGCGAGCAGTTCATCACCGATGCCGTAACCAGGGTGCGCGAAGAACTGGCGGCGGCCGGCGTGAAAAAGGCCGAAGTTTACGGTCGGCCGAAGCACATCTACAGCATCTGGAACAAGATGCGGAAGAAGAGCGTCGAGTTCTCCGAGGTCTACGACATCCGCGCGCTACGCATCATCGTCGACGACCTCAAGGACTGCTACACCGCGCTCGGCATCGTGCATAACCTGTGGTCGCCGATTTCCAAGGAATTCGACGACTACATCTCCAACCCCAAGGGCAATTATTACCGCTCGTTGCACACGGCGGTGCGTTGCCCGGACGGGCGCAGCCTGGAAATCCAGATTCGCACCTGGGAAATGCACAAGCATGCCGAGCTCGGCGTCGCCGCCCACTGGCGTTACAAGGAAGGCACCAAGCGCGGCGCCGAGGACAGCTACGACGAGAAGATCGCCTGGCTGCGCCAGCTGCTGACCTGGAAGGACGAAGTCGCCGACAGTTCGGACTGGATCAGCCACTACAAGCAGGCGGCGCTCGACGAGACGCTCTACGTGATTACCCCGCAGGGCAAGGTGGTCGACCTGCCGCAGGGCGCGACGCCGGTCGATTTCGCCTACCGCGTGCATACCGACCTCGGCCACCGCTGCCGCGGCGCCAAGGTCAACGGGCAACTGGTGCCGCTCAACACGCCGCTGGAAACCGGGCAGCGCGTCGAAATCGTCACCGCCAAGCACGGCGGGCCGTCGCGCGACTGGCTGAACCCGTCGCTCAATTACATCCACACCAAGAGCGCGCGGGTCAAGGTGCGGGCCTGGTTCTCCAACCTGGCGCTGGAGGAAACGCTGTCCGAAGGGCGGGCGCTGATCGCCAAAGAATTGCAGCGTGCCGGGCAGACCGGGGCCAACATCGAGGAGCTGGCGCACAAGCTCGGCTTTTCGCGGGCCGACGATCTCTACATCGCGGCGGTGCGTGGCGAACTCAACCTGCGGCAATTCCAGCTGGTGGCGCGCGGCGGCGATCTGCTGACTGAAACACAATTGCCGGACGAAGTGCAGACCCGGCCGAGCAAGCCGGTCGAGGGCAACCAGGGCATCCTGATCGTCGGCGTCGACAATCTGCTGACGCAGCTGGCACGCTGCTGCAAGCCGGCGCCACCGGACGCGATTCAGGGCTTCATTACGCGCGGCAAGGGGGTTTCGATCCACCGCATGGATTGCTCCAATTTCGCCAATCTGGCAGCGCTCCATCCCGAGCGCGTCATCGAGACCGACTGGGGCGGGCAGACGACGGGCGTCTTCCCGACCGATATCGTCGTCGATGCCCACGACCGGCAAGGCCTGTTGCGTGACATCTCGGAAATCTTCGCCCGCGAGAAGCTCAATGTGATCGGCGTCAATACCCAGTCGAAGCAGGGCAAGGCGCACATGGGCTTTACCGTCGAGATCACCAACCTGCAGCAGTTGCAGCGCACGCTGGCGATGATCCATGAAGTCGAGGGTGTCGTCGGCGTGCGGCGGGCCTGATTCCGGAATGCTGCGGTCGACACTGAAAAACAGGGGAAAACGATGAGGGGAAATTTCGTATCCGTCGCGCTGATCGTCATCGGTGCGATCGCGCTGGCGGTAAATCTCGACCTGATCGAGTTCGACCTGGTCGCCATACTGCGCAAGTGGTGGCCGCTGGTCCTGATCGCCGTCGGCGCCGCGCTGTTCTTCACGCCGGACGACGGCGGACGGAAAAATTCCGGGTCATAAGCTTAGGCGTCACCGTGAAAAAAATGCGGTCAGTAGCCGCATTTTTGCCCTTTTCAGGAGGTCGACCGCAACAGGCGGTCAGTTGCCGCCGCCCAGCGTCACCATCAGCTCGCCCTGCGCGTGATGCGGCTTGGCGCGCACGCTCCGGCGCCGCTGGTAAGCACCTTCGCCATTCATGTCCCAGCTTTGCTGATTGTCGGCCAGGTAGAACTTGAGACCTTCGGTGATGACGCGTTTCTTCAGCTTGGGGTCGAGAACCGGGAAGGCGAGTTCGATGCGCTTGAAGAAGTTGCGCTCCATCCAGTCGGCGCTTGACAGATAAACCTTTTCTTCGCCGCCGGCGTAGAAATAGAAGACGCGGTGATGTTCGAGGAAGCGGCCGATGATCGAACGGACGCGGATGTTTTCCGAAAGGCCGGGAACGCCGGGGCGTAGCGCGCAGACACCGCGGATGATCAGTTCGACCGAGACGCCGGCCTGCGAAGCCTCGTACAGTGCGTGGATGGTTTCCGGTTCGAGCAGCGAATTCATCTTGGCGACGATCATCGCCTTGCCGCCGGCGCGCGCGGTTTCGGCCTCCGCCTGGATCGCCGCGACGACGTTGGGCTGCAGCGTGAACGGCGCCTGCCACAAGTGTTTCAGCGTGCGCGCCTTGCCCAGCCCGGTCAGTTGCTTGAAGACTTCGCTGACGTCGAAGGTGATTTCCTCGTTGGCCGTCATCAGGCCGAAATCGGAATAAAGGCGGGCGGTGCGCGGATGATAGTTGCCGGTGCCGAGGTGGGCATAGCGCTTGAGGCCACCTTCCTCGCGGCGGACGATGAGCAGCGCCTTGGCGTGCGTCTTGTAGCCGACGACACCGTAGACGACATGGGCCCCGACTTCCTCCAGCTTGGTCGCCCAGCCGATGTTGGCTTCCTCGTCGAAACGCGCCATCAGTTCGACGACGACGGTGACTTCCTTGCCGTTCTGGGCGGCGCGAATCAGCGACTGCATCAGCACCGAGTCGGTGCCGGTGCGGTAGACCGTCATCTTGATCGCCACCACCTGCGGGTCGGTCGCCGCCTGGTTGAGGAACTCGATGACAGGCGCGAAGGACTGGTAGGGATGGTGCAGCAGGATGTCGCTGCGGCGGATGCTGTCGAAAATGTTGATGCCCTTGCCGACCGCCTTGGGCACACCCGGCGTAAAGGCGGAAAACTTGAGGTCAGGGCGGTCGACCCAGTCGGGCACCTGCATCAGGCGTACCAGGTTGACCGGACCTTCGACGCGGTAAAGATCGGCCGCCCCGAGGCCGAACTGGGCGAGCAGGAACTCGGTCATCGAGGCCGAACAGTTCTCGGCGACTTCGAGGCGGACGGCGTCGCCGAAATGGCGGTGCGGCAGTTCGCCCTGCAGTTTGGTGCGCAGGTTGGTGACTTCTTCCTCGTCGACGAAGAGATCGGAATTTCGCGTGGCGCGGAACTGGTAGCAGCCGAGCACGGTCATGCCGGTGAATAGTTCGCCGACGAATTCATGCAGGATCGACGACATGAAAACGAAGCCGTATTCGCAGCCGGCGAGTTCTTCCGGCAAGCGGGTGACGCGCGGCAGTACGCGCGGCGCCTGGACGATGGCGGCGTTGGAACTTCGGCCGAAGGCATCCTTGCCTTCCAGTTCGACGGCAAAATTGAGGCTCTTGTTGAGCACCTTCGGGAAAGGGTGCGAAGGGTCAAGTCCAATCGGCGTCAACACCGGCACCATTTCGCGCACGAAATAATCGCGAATCCATTCGCGTTGCGCCTCGGTCCACGTCGAACGGCGCAGGAAGCGGATGCCCTGTTCAGCCATCAACGGCAGGATGACGTCATTCAGGTGGCGGTATTGCTCGGTGACGATGGCGTGCGCTTCGGCGGACACCAGGCGGAAGGTTTCATGCGCCGTCTTGCCGTCGGTGGTGACCGCAGCAACATGCGCCTTGATCTGTTCCTTGAGGCCGGCCATGCGGATTTCGAAGAACTCGTCGAGGTTGCTGGAAACGATGCACAGAAAGCGCAGGCGTTCCAGCAGCGGCATGCGCTCATCCTGCGCCTGGGCCAGAACGCGGCGGTTGAACGCCAGCATGCTCAGTTCCCGGTTCAGATATTCTTCGGCCGGAAAGCGCGGCTTGATGTGTTGACGGGTCATGGAAAGTCTCCTGTTTTCCTTGAAGTATATGCTTCAAGCCCGTCATTTTGTTGCATTTGTGTTACGGAATCATGACGAAAACGGGGTCCGTCCGGCGCTTTAGCCGAGGCGGTTTGGTTTCCGCGCCGGCGCTGCGGTAAGTGCCCCCAGGAGCGTGCCGAACTTGGCTTCGGTTTCCGCCAGTTCCTGCTCCGGGTCGGAGCCGGCGACGATGCCGGCGCCGGCCTGCAGTTCCAGGCTGCTGCCGGCGATCAGGGCCGAACGCAGGGCGACCGAGAATTCCCCGTCGCCAGCGGCGCTGATGCTGCCGAAACCGCCGCTGTACCAGCCACTGCGCCGTTCGCCGTGGGCCGCCAACCAGTCGAGCGCGGCGCCGGTCGGAAAGCCGCCGACCGCCGGTGTCGGGTGCAGGGCGCGTACGAGGTCGAAAATCGTGATGCCTTCGCCTGCGCAACCGGTGACCAGGCTGCGCAGATGGCTGACCGTGCCGGCCGCACGTACCTCGACCGGGCCGGCCGACGGCGGGTGGGTGCAACATTTTTCCAGGGCGGCGACGATGGCGGCGACCACCAGCGATTGTTCGTGCCGGTTCTTGGGCGCGTCGAGCACGGGCGAACCCGGCCATGCCGTGCCGGCCAGCGCATCGGCGGCGATGCGCCCGGCGGCCAGGCGGACCAGGCGCTCCGGGGTGGCGCCGAGGAAGACTGTTGCGCCATTGCCGTAGGCGTAGATGAGGCTGTTGGGTTGCTGGTCGAGCAGCGCGCCGAGCAGCCGGCCGGCAGGTATCGGGCCAGTGGCTTGCAAATGGCGGCTGCGGGTGAGCACGATCTTGTCCAGTCGCTGCCCGGCGATATCGCGCAGGGCGGCGCGGACCCGGGCGATCCAGGCACGGTCGGCCAATGTCCGGTCGCCTGCCGGCAGCAGGTGGTAGTCGTGCTGCCTTGCCGGCGTGGCCAGCAGTTGCCGCCAACCGGCGGGCGCCTGGGCAATTTTCCCGGCCGGCGTGCTGAGCGTCACTCGGCAGCGACCGTCGCGTGATTCGAGAAGAATGGCGGGGACCGCCAGCAGGGCATTGGGCAGCGGAGTCTGGCTGTGCTCGTCGAAGGCGAAGCCGCAGAAAGCGAGCGGCGTGGCGTTGCGGCGCCGGTGGCGGGCAAGGCCGAAAAAGGCGTTGTCGAGCGCGGCGAAGCGGTTCGCGCCGGCACTGGCGACCTGAAAGGCATGGCCGATGCCAAGCTGGTAGTGGCCCACAGCGGGACGTGCCTGGTACCAGAAGGGCGCGCCGGCCGGCAGGGCCGTCAGCCAGTCGGTGGCGCACTGGCCGAGATCGAGCGTCAGGCTGACCGGTGCCGCGGCAGTTGCATTTGCCGCAAGTTCGCGCAACTGACCAGGCAGTTGCGGGCTGGCCAGGCGCTGGCGCAGGGCGCCGATCATGATTCAGATTCCCGTGCCAGTTGGCGCAGCACCGAACGTTCGAGCTTGCCGGCGGCGTTGCGCGGCAGGCCTGCCAGGTGCACGATACGCCGGGGCTGCGCGGCGCCCGGCAGGCGCGTCCGGCACCAGTCGCGCAGGCATTCCTGGGTGGCTTCGCCGACCATCAGCGCGACGATGAGGTCGCCCCAGACCGGGTCGGGCAGACCGGTCACGGCGACATCGCGGACGCCGGGGCAGGCGGCGAGGCAGGATTCGACTTCAAGTGGGTGCACGTTGCGGCCGCCACTGATCAGCATGTCGTCGGCGCGGCCGGTTACGGTCAACTGCCCCAAAGCATCGATTTTGCCGAGGTCACCGGTGGTCAGCCAGCCGTCGGTCTCGATGCCGCCGCCACCGAGATAGCCGGCCATGACCTGAGGTCCGCGGATGCGGATGCGGCTGTCGGCGGCCAAGGCGAATTCGTTGTCGCCGAGCGCGCGGCCGACCAGGCCTTCATGCCAGGGGCCGTCGGCCGGCGTGTGGGTCGCCACCTGGGCGGCGGTTTCGCTCATGCCGTAGCTCGGATTGAGCGGCCAGCCGGCAGCCGCCGCCTTGTCGTACAGCGATTGGGGTAACGCGGCACCACCGACCAGCACGTGGCGCAGGCCGGCCGGTGGTGTGACGCCGGTTTCCAGCAGGCGGGCGAGCATGGCCGGCACCAGCGACAGATGGGTGACCGGCTGACCGGCCAGATCGGCGGCCACGTCTTCGGCGGTGAAGCCTTCGTGAAGCAGGACAGCGGCGCCGGCCCGGGTGCAGCGCCAGAGAATCGACAGGCCGCCGATGTGATACAGCGGCAGGCAGTCCAGCCACAAGTCGCCGGCCTGCAAGGGCAGGTGGCGGTTCGAGGCTGCCGCGGCGGCATCGAGATTGGCGTCGGTCAGCATGACGCCGCGCGGCTCGCCCTCGCTGCCGCTGGTTGAAATGACCAGCGCAACCTGCGGCGGAAGTTCTCCAGCCCAGGTTGGCGAACGGTTGCGGTCGACCGGCCAGAAAGGGCGATTTTCAAGGCTGCAGGCGAAGGCGTGGTGGGCGAGGTCGAGGCTGCTGCCGGCAACGACGAGCGGCCCCGGGCCGCCCGCCAGCGTCATGCTCAGTGCGCCGGCATCGGCCAGCAGTTCGGCGAAGGTCCAGCTTTGCCCGGCGCAACTCAGGGCAAGCGCCTCCGGCCGGCGCCGGGCGGCGGTGGCGAGGTGGCGGGCGAGCGATCCTGCGGGCTTCATAAGCCCCGGATTATAAATAGCGGAGGGCGATGCGGCGGCGAGGCAGATCAAGAAATCCGTGCGGCGGGCGGCTGCGGCATTCCCGCTCAGGCGAAGGCACGGCGGATGATGCGCTCGGTCTTCGCGTCGTCGACCTCGGCGTGGGTGCCGAGCGCGGCGTTGCCGTGGGCGCGAACGGCGGCGAGGACGCGGTCGGCGGCGTCGCTGTCGGCAATGCCGGCCTCGCGCAGGTGCACCGGCATGCGCAGGCTGCGGTAGAAGGCTTCGATGGCGGCGATGGTGTCTTCGGCGCTCGGGTTGGCGAGGCCGAAGACGTTGCGCCCCATCTGCTCCAGCTTGGCGCGCTTGGGCTCGATCAGCTCGCGCAGCAGGCTGGGCTGGATGATGGAAAGGGTGCGGCCGTGGTCGATCTCCCACAACGCCGTGAGCTCGACGGCGATGCGGTGGGTGACCCAGTCGGCGGGCACGCCGACGCCGATGATGCCGCACAGGGCCTGGTTGGCGGCCCACATCAGGTTCTGCTGCCAGGCGGTTTCGCGGCGTTGCTCGAAGGTGTCGGCCAGCGTTTTCAGCACCTTCATCACCGCCTCGGCGTAACCGTCCTGCACCAGCGCGCCGACCGGGTAGGTCAGGTATTGCTCGCAGACATGCACGAAGGCATCGACGACGCCGTTTTCCAGCTGGCGGTCGGGCAGGCTGGACATCACCTCGGGATTGAGCACGGCGAAGCGCGGCCGCGCCGGCGGCACGTAGAAAACCCGCTTCTCGTGCGTGGCCTTGCGCGTGACCACGGCGGCGGGGTTCGATTCCGAACCGGTCGCCGGCAGCGTCAGCACGATGCCGACCGGCAGCGCCTCCCTGGGAGCATGCCTGCCGCTGACGATATCCCAGCCGTCGCCTTCGTAGAGCGCGGCGCAGGCGATGTACTTGGCCCCGTCCGACACTGAGCCGCCGCCGACGCCGAGGATGAAATCGATTTTCTGCCTTTTTGCGAGGTCGACCGCAGCAGACAGGGTTTCATGCGTCGGGTTGGGTTCCACACCGGCGAATTCGACCACCTCGCGCCCGGCCAGTGCGGCAATCACCTTGTCGTAAACGCCGTTGCCCTTGATCGAGCCACCGCCGTAGAGCAGCAACACCTTGGCATCGGCCGGAACCAGGCTGCCCAGCTTGGCGAAGCTGTTCGGGCCGAAAACGATCTGGGTCGGGTTGTGGTAGGTGAATTCGAACAGGTATGGCATGGTCGGGTCCTCGGGCGGCGGCGGAAAGGCCGGAGGGGAAAGGATACGCTTGGTGGGTGATGGTTCAACAGTCGTTTATTCTGGCAGTTGAAAGTCGTTGTTTCGGCCAAAGTTGTCACTCAGACCGATAGAGATAATTGACCGCTACGCGAAACAAAGCAGTCTCCTGATATGATCGGACGGTAAAGTAAGCCTACCAATTCAACTCCATATCTATAACTGAACAAATGCGAGCGGATTTTCTGGATGCACATGCACGTCATTGGGTCGATGCTGAAAGCCTATTTTCAGCAGGGCGCTACGCCAACGCGGACCAGCTCTACGGCATGGCAGCAGAGTGTGGCCTGAAACGGCTGATGGTGAAATTTGGAATGGCAGTCGATTCTGTGACGGGAAGCCCTACGAATAACAAAGACTGGAAGCATGCCAATAATATATGGGCTCGCTTCGAGACCTATCGTAGCGGCAAATTAGAAGGAGTTGACTACGGGCTGCCTACCCCGAATCCATTTGGCAATTGGGATGTCTCCGACCGCTATGCACCCCAATCCAATTTTACCCAGGCGGGTGTGCAGCTTCACCAGGCCGGTGCAGCGGCTATCTGTGAACTCATAAAGAAAGCACAACGGGAAGGGCTGCTGGTATGAGAAAGGGACTTGTCGCACAGTTTCCGGAACCTATTCCTACTTTTGATCTGATTTTGCCGACGGTTCGGAATTGGCTGCAGACTCATACCGGTTCGTTAAATGATTTGCTGAGTAACGAAGATGATTGGCTGCTTGTCAATCGCGATCTGAATGGACGCGTGCGATTAATTTTGCCCGAGCGGTTCGAAGAGAGCGAACTGTGCGGGCGGTGGGATCTCCTGGCATCACGCTTGATGCAATGTTTGGGTAAACACGCTTATCCGCAAAAAACTGAAATTCTTTTCGAAGCTAACCGGGAGCAGGCGCTTCAAGGTGCGACCAGTTATTTGTTAGATGGATTCACCAAGGTATGGATGGTGGATCGGCTCGCGACCGAGGCCAACTGGGCACGCATTGAGGCTGAGACAGAGAACGTGTCACGTGTTGTGTTTTTCTCTATCAAGGGCGGTGTCGGTCGCTCGACTGCTTTAGCAGCTACTGCTTGGCGTCTCGCACAGGATGGAAAGCGTGTACTGGTGCTCGACCTCGATCTTGAATCTCCCGGTTTATCTTCCGCGTTACTGCCCTCAGAACGTCAGCCCATGTACGGCATCACCGATTGGCTGATCGAAGATTTGGTAGGCAACGGAGATGTCGTTTTCGAAAGTATGGTTGCCACCAGTAATCTCTCACATGACGGAGAAATCCATGTCGTGCCTGCGCACGGGGCTGATCACGGTGAGTACATTGCCAAACTGGGCCGCGTCTGGATGCCCAAGTTGAACGAGGATGGAACTCGTGAGACTTGGTCGTCTCGGCTAAGTCGCTTGCTGCAAAATTTGGAGGAGCGAATTCAGCCGGACGTGCTACTCATTGACTCGCGGTCTGGCATTGATGAGATTGCTTCTGCCTGTATTACTGAGTTAGGCGCCAATCTGATCCTGCTATTCTCGCTGGAAGGTGAGCAGACGTGGAACGGTTATCGTATGTTGTTTGAGCAATGGCAACGTGCAGGTGTCGCGCAACAAATACGCGAGCGCTTGCAGGTGGTCGGGGCCATCGTTCCCGAGCTTGATCGAGTCGAATACCTTGCTGGCTTGCGTGAGCATTCATATGAAGTGTTTGTCGACACGCTTTACGATGAAATTGCGCCAATCGAAGTAGGAGAGGTTGATGGTGCATGGCGGGTTGGCGGGTTAAGCGAAGGCTGGAACTTCGATGAGGCTGATGAAACTTCACCGCACCATCCGTGGGCAGTGAACTGGCACCGAAGTTTTGCGGGGCTACTCTCCCTGCAAGGTAGGCTTGCTGCTATCGACTCCCAAGAAGTGGAGTCTGTTTTTGGGGCATTGATCAATGGCGTAAGCAATGCCGTTGATGGGAGGGATACTGCATGACGCACCCCCAGCAACTACGCGAAGCTATCTTGGCTGCGACACTGGAGAACAGCAACTTTGGCGAAACCCCGAAGCCCGGAACTTTGTATTTGCCTCCATCGCATCTCAAGGCATTGAAATTAGATGCGCACATCGTTGTCGGTGGCCGAGGGGTTGGGAAGTCGTTCTGGACATCTGCGCTGCAATCGGAACCGCTTCGCGCTCAACTCGGAACGGTTTCGTCTGAACTACAGGGTATCGAAGTGTTTGCTGGCTTTAGCAGCGCAGAAGCCATAGACAGCTATCCAAATGCCGACGTGTTTTCTGCCTTTTTTGCCCAGAATGGTGATCCCTACGATTTGTGGCGTGCAGTGGTTTTGCGTTGGGTCGCGCGGCGGACAGGCGAAGTGATACCCAGCGAAAGCTGGCAAAGTACCGTGAATTGGTTGAAATCCAGTTCTGAGGCTGCTGCACATCTGATGCAACGTCAGCGGGATTGGATGGGGCTGATTCTCTTTGACGCGCTGGATCGCACGAGTTCAGAGTGGCAGCGGATGGATGAGATCGTGCGGGGCTTGTTGCGCACAATTCTTTGGTTGAAATCCTACCCCGGCCTATACGCCAAGGTATTCCTGCGTGAAGATCAAGCGGAGCGCACGGTGTTCAATTTCCCGGATGCCTCCAAGCTGACGGCGACCAAAGCTGAATTGGCATGGGCCAAACATGATCTGCATGGCTTGCTTTGGCAAAGACTTATCAATGCGCCGGGGATTTATGGCGAGCGTATGCGCGAAATCTGCCAGAGCGACGCGCTGGGTGAAGTATGGCGTGTTGCGCCAAGCATGAAATTGGAATCCGAGGCACAGAAGAAAGCTTTTGAAACGCTGGCAGGCCCATGGATGGGACGCGACAAGCGTCGTGGAGTGCCATATTCATGGTCGGTTGGGCATTTGGCGGATGGGCGTGGTCAGACATCACCACGATCTTTCCTCGCCGCAATCCGGCAGGCGGCACAAGACTCCAGTGAGCGTAATTTGCAGTATGACTATGCATTGCACTTTGAGAGCATCAAACGCGGCATTCAGAAGGCCTCTGAGATTCGCGTTCAGGAGATAGCCGAAGATTACCCTTGGGTGCCTGACGTTCTATCTGCCTTGAGCGGCATGAATGTACCTGTCGAATTCGAATCCGTGAAGAAAAAATGGGAAGAAAAATTTCCCAAGGGTGCGCAAAGTATCAGCTCTACGCGCCTCCCCGCACAGCACGTTGATCGTGGCTGGGACGGGGTGTGTGACGATTTGCGCCGTCTTGGCTTGCTGGAAACCAAAAAGGATGGGCGCATCGACATGCCTGACCTTTACCGTGTTGGTTTTGGCCTCGGCCGCAAAGGTGGTGTCAAACCTAGGAATTGAACCGATGGTCATTCACCCCTCCGAAACACCGAAAAAACCTTACTGTAGGCCGACATTCTCTGTTCCGCTTTAATCGGGATCGCTGCTGCAACGCTTCCCTCCATCGCAAACCCGAACCCGTTCCCTTTCGGCAACTGCAGTCGTCCATCGGCGACGGGCGGCGATGGGCCGGTATCGCTGGCAAGCCAGTCTGCGGTCGCCAGCCCGTGCACCGCATCGGGCGCCACGGCGGCGGCGAGGTGGGCGAGGGTGGCGATGCCGCAGGCGCTTTCGAGGGCCGAGGTGACGACGACTTCGAGGCCGCTGGCGCGGGCGCGCAGGGCGAGTTCGGTACTGGCCAGCAGGCCGCCGTGGCGCGCTGGCTTGATGATGAGGCGCCGTACCGGCGGGTGGCGGAAGAAAGCCGCGTCGAGCAGGTGGGTGGATTCGTCGATGGCGAGCGGGAAGGCGGCGGCTGCTTGCAGGCTGGCGAGCCGGGCCGGATCGGGGTCGGCCAGTGGTTCTTCGAGGCCGTCGATGGGCAGGCCGGCGCAGGCGGCGACGAAGTTTCGGGCAGCGGCGAGGGGCCACGCGCGGTTGGCGTCGAGGCGCAGGCGCAGCGGGGGCGGCAGCGTGGCGGCGAGCCAGTGCAGGGCGGCGATTTCGTCGGCGACCGGGGCGACGCCGACCTTCAGCTTGGCGACGGTGAAGCCTGCGGCGGCGGCCTGGGCCAGGCTGTTGCGGTCGACCGTGGAAATCGGCCCAAAACTGGCGTTGACCGCAACCGACGCCAGCGGGGCGCGGCCGCTGAGCCAGGCGTTGAGCGGCAGGCCGGCGCGTTGCGCGGCGAGGTCGAGGGTGGCGCATTCCTCGGCGAAGGCGGTGACGGCGGCTTGGTCGATGCCGAATTCGGGGAGCGGGGCGCAGTCGCCCCAGCCGGTGCGGCCGTCGTCAGTGGTCAGGCGGCGCAGGCGGCCGTGCCGCTCGTTGAGGGTGCCGCGGCTGGTCTGCCACGGCCGGCGCAGCGGCAGGCAGTAGGGCAGCCAGTCGGCGGCGACGACCTTCACGGGCGTTTGCGGTATTTGCCGAAGTTCGGCGGGCGGCGTTCGAGCCAGGCGTTGCGGCCTTCCTGGCCTTCCTCGCTCATGTAGAAGAGGCCGGTGGCGTTGCCGGCGAGTTCCTGGATGCCGGCCAGGCCGTCGGTGTCGGCGTTGAAGCCGGCCTTGATCATGCGCAGCGCCATCGGCGACAGCTTGAGCATGTCGCGGCACCAGTTCACGGTTTCTTCTTCCAGTTTTTCAACGGGTACGACGGCGTTGACCAGGCCCCAGTCGAGCGCGGTGGCGGCATCGTACTGGCGGCACAGCAGCCAGATTTCCTTGGCGCGCTTGAGGCCGATGGTGCGCGCCATGAGCCCGGCGCCGAGGCCGGCGTCGAAGCTGCCGACGCGCGGCCCGGTCTGCCCGAAGCGAGCGTTGTCGGCGGCGATGGTGAGGTCGCAGACGAGGTGCAGGACGTGGCCGCCGCCGATGGCGAAGCCGGCGACCATCGCCACCACCGGCTTGGGCAGGCGGCGAATCTGCATCTGCAGGTCGAGCACGTTGAGGTGCGGCGTGCCGCCTTCGTCGATGTAGCCCTCGTCGCCGCGCACCTTCTGGTCGCCGCCCGAGCAGAAGGCCTCGCTACCGGCACCGGTCAGGATGATGGCGCCGATGGCATTGTCGCGATGGGCGCGGTGGAAGGCGTCGATCAACTGACTGACGGTTTCCGGACGAAAGGCGTTACGCCGCTCGGGGCGGTTGATGGTGATCTTGGCGATGCCTTCGGCGGCTTCGTAGAGGATGTCGGAATAGGAGGCCTGGTTTTGCCAGGCGGGGAGGCGGTCGGACATGGTGGCGCTCGGGTGTTCGGACAGGCAGCGAGTATAGCTTCCCGCGCTGCCTGCCGATTTGATGTCGTTCCGCTCAGGCCTGGAAAAAGGATTCCAGTTCGCTGAACACCGCATGATTGGCGTTATGCCGGCGGACGGCGATGACGTCCTCCAGCTTTTGCGCCTGCTTGATCATCTGCGGCAGCCGCTGGTCTTCGTTGACCAGCAGCCAGATGCGGCTTTGCCGGCCGTCGCCGACCGGCAGGCAGAGAATGCCCTCCACGTTGTAGGTGCGCCGGGAAAAGAGGCCGATGACGTGTGACATGACGCCGGGGTGGTTGTTGACGTCGATTTCCAGCACGGCGCGGTTGAGTGCATCGAGCTCGTTGCGGTTGATGGCGTTCATTTCAGGCTCCGATCATGTCGCGGTTGGCGGCGCCCGGCGGCACCATGGGATAGACCTTCTGCTCGGCGTCGATGCTGGCGCGGATCAGGCAGGGGCCGGGGCGGGCGATGGCTTCCATCAGCGCGGCGCAGGGATTGGCCACCGCGTCGAGGTCGACCGCGGCGATGCCGAAGCCTTGCGCGACCTTGATGAAATCCGGCGAGGCCTTGAACTGCGAGGCGAACAGGCGTTCACCGTAGAACAGCGTCTGCTGCTGGTGCACCAGGCCGAGCGAGGCGTTGTCCATCAGCACGATCTTGACGTTCACGTTTTCCTCGGCGGCGGTGACCAGTTCCTGGATGTTCATCAGGATCGAGCCGTCGCCGGTAAAACAAACGACGGTGCGCTGCGGTTCGGCGAGCGCGGCGCCGATGGCGGCCGGGACGCCGAAGCCCATCGTGCCCAGCCCGCCGGAAGTCAGCCACTGGCGCGGCCGGCGCAGCGGGTAGGCCTGGGCGACCCACATCTGGTGCTGGCCGACGTCGGTGGCGATGATGGCGTCGTTGTCGAGACAGGCCGCCACCGTACGGATCAGGCCGAAATGCGAGCGCGGGTCGTCGGCGCCGGGCATCTGGAAGGGAAATTCGGCCTGCAGGGCAGTGATGCGGTCGCCCCAGTTTTTCCGGTCATTTTTAGCCACGGCCGGCAGCAGTTGATGAAGCGCATCGCTGACGTCGGCGGTGATGCTGATATGGGCCGTCTTGATCTTGTCCAGTTCGGCCGGGTCGATGTCGATGTGAATGATCTTCGCCTTGCTGCAAAAGGCGGCCACCTTGCCGGTCGCCCGATCGTCGAAGCGGGCGCCGACGGCGATCAGCAGGTCGCACTCGTCGAGCGCCAGGTTGGTGTAGCGTGCCCCGTGCATGCCCAGCATGCCAAGCGACAGGGGGTGATCGACAGGCATCGCACCGAGCGCCATCAGGGTCATCACCGTCGGCAAATTGGCCTTTTCCGCGAGGTCGACCGCAGCAGACGCTGCGCCGGAATGCACCACGCCGCCGCCGAGATAAAGGATCGGCCGCTCCGCGGCGTTGATCATCGCTGCCGCTTGTTCGATCAGCGCGGGGTCGGCGGCGGGAGCGGGCAGGGCACGGCCGGGTTCCGGCCACTCGCCGATCTCGATGGCCTGCGTCTGCACGTCCTTCGGAATGTCGACCAGCACCGGGCCGGGGCGGCCGGAGGCGGCGATCTGGAAGGCGCGCGGAATTACCTCCAGCAGTTCCTCGGCCGAAGTCACTAGGAAATTGTGCTTGGTGATCGGGATCGTCAGCCCGTAGGTATCGACTTCCTGAAAGGCATCGGTGCCGATCATGGCGCGCGGCACCTGGCCAGTGATGGCGACCAGCGGGATCGAATCGAGCTTGGCGTCGGCGATGGCAGTCAGCAGGTTGGTCGCGCCGGGGCCGGAGGAGGCCAGGCAGACGGCCGGCTGGCCGCTGACCCGCGCCATGCCCTGGGCCATGAAGCCGGCACCCTGTTCGTGGCGGGCCAGCACGTGGTGGATGGCGGTCGACTGCCCCAGGGCATCGTAAATGGGCAGGATGGCGCCGCCCGGAATGCCGGCGACGGTGCGGATGCCCTGGCGTTCGAGCAGGCGCACGGTGATCTGGGCACCGGTGAGGGTTTCGGTCATGGAGATTTCCTTTCTTCGGTTGGTGGCGCAACCGGCGGGCTCCAAAACAAAACCCCCGCCGTTTTGCGCCGGCGGGGGTTGGGGAATTCTGTGCTGCTTCTGCTTACCCGATCCGCGACGGCGCGTGCGTAACGACGCCTACGATGACTACGCGTACGACGACCGGCGACACTGCGCGGGCAGCGGCGGGGCGGACGATACGGGCAGCGTTCATGCGGATATGGGTTTCGTGGTTTTGGAACGAGGACGAACTATCGCCGACCTGCTCCGGAAAATCAACCCCTTGATATGCATGGGTAATTCGGCTGGTCGCCTCAGAGCGGTTCGAGCCGGATGATCCGCCCCTGGCTGCTGTCGATCAGCAGATAGAGCAGGCCGTCCGGGCCGTTGCGCACGTCGCGGATGCGCCCGAGCGCGTTTTCCAGCAGGCGTTCCTGCTTGACGATGCGCTCGCCATCGAGTTGCAGGCGGACCAGCATCTGGCCGGCCAGCGCACCGACGAACAGGTTGTCGCGCCATTGCGGAAAGCGGTTGCCGGTGTAGAACGCCATACCCGAGGGCGCGATCGACGGCGTCCAGTACAACAGCAGCTGCGCCATGCCGGGTTTGCTGGTGCCTTCGCCAATTTTGGTGCCGGTGACGTAGTTGCGGCCGTAGGTGATGACCGGCCAGCCGTAATTCACGCCGGCGCGAATGATGTTGATCTCGTCGCCGCCCTGCGGCCCGTGCTCATGCGCCCAAACCTCGCCGGTCTGCGGATGCAGCGCGGCGCCCTGGATGTTGCGGTTGCCGAGGGTGAATTTCTCCGGCTTGGCGCCCGCCTTGCCGACGAAGGGATTGTCGGCCGGCACGCGGCCGTCGTCGTGCAGGCGGATGACCGACCCGGCATGGTCGTCGAGGCGTTGCGCCCGTTCCATCTCGCCACGGTCGCCCAGCGTGATGTAAAGGTAGCCCTGGCGGTCGAACACGAGGCGTGAACCGAAATGGTGGCCAGGTTTCGATTTGGGCTGCATGCGGAAGATCACCTGCACGTCGCGCAGTGCATGGCCTTCGAGCCGGCCGCGCAGCACTTCGGTGCCGTAGCCGCCGGCGCCTTCGGCGGCATAGGAAAGATAAATCCAGCCATTCTTCGCGAAGTCCGGATGCAGCGCGACATCCAGCAGGCCGCCCTGATTGATCGCCGCGATTGGCGGCAGGCCGTCGACGGGCTTGGGGTCGAGCCGGCCATCGGCGGTAACCAGGCGCAGGCGGCCGGGGCGCTCGGTCACCAGCATCCGTCCATCCGGCAAAAACGCCAGGCCCCAGGGAAATTCCAGTCCTTCGGTAACGGTCACCGCACGAAAGCGCTGGGCCTCGCTGGAAAACACCTGGGCGTTTGCCAGCGGCGAGAGCAGGGCGGCCGTGGAGAACAGGACGGCACTCGCCACCAGAAGGCGGCGGCAGTGGGCAAGCGGCGAAAGGGTTAATTTGCGCCTGAGTGGCAGGGAAGCAGGGAGGAAGTGCATGATGTCAATCTTATGTCTTTACGGATGAACTGGCCCCGAGACATTCTGAAATTTGCCCTTTTACGGCGTCGACCGCAACAGGCCGATTTCCCTCGCGGTTTCGGCGCCGATGACGGTGTCGGCCAGGCTGGCGGGAATTTCGGCCCGCTGCTCGTCGACCGGCGTGCGGCCACCCATGATTTCCGTCCTGCTTTGCGGCAGGCGGGGATTCTTGTCCGGTTCGGCATAGCCGGCCGGGTAGATCGGTTGCAAGGTGGCGAGGTTGTATTTGTCGCTGGCACCGAAGGTATGCAGCAGTTCGTGGGCGATGACCACGGCGTTCTGCCGCCGTTGCAGCCGGCTGGCGAATGCGTGGATGACGCCGATCTGGCCCTTGCTCAAGCCGGTCGAGTGCGGCAGCGCGTTCGTGCGCTCGGGGTCGTGGAAAAGCACGAACAGGCGGACCTGCGGCTTCGGGCCGGCGATCCGGTCATTCCGCGATGCCCACCAGCGCAACCGCAGGCTCCACAGCATGGCGTCGAGCGCACTCGGGTTGCCGGGCGGTGCCGGTGGTCTCGCGTCAACCACCGGCGCGACCCGAATGGCGACCGGTTGCAATACCGAACGTCCGTAGCGATCGCTTTGCTCCTGCAACCATTGCGCGATGTCGGTAAAGCTGTCACCGCCCAGTTCGCCGATGAAGCGGGCGGTCACCGGCGAATCGTCGCCGGCAATCGGGTAGATGGCGACGTGAACCGTGTGTTCCCAGGCCGTCAACCGGCTGTTCGCCCGCCAGGCGCCGAGGGCGACGGTGGCGAGGATCAGCAGCAGGATCAGGATGCGGAATTTGCGGAACATGCGCTTGGAACCAGGAGGGGTGTTGCCGGGTTGGCTGACTTCTGTTGGCGGAATTTTACGGAAACTGGCGGTCAGCAAGATAGAATATCGCGCTGTAACCCGATTGCATGTAAATCCACTTTGACTGGAGAATGGAACGATGAAAACCGCAAACCTGATTCGTGCGCTGGTGCTCGGCGTGAGCCTGGCAGTGCCGCTGGCCGCAACCGTGCAGGCACAGACCGGCAGCCCCGCAGCCCAGTTCGAAGGCCGGGTTGGCACCGTTGAATCCGTTCGTACTCAGGCTGTGCCGACTTCCGGTTCCACAGTCGGTACGGTCGGCGGCGCGGTCGTCGGTGGTGTGCTCGGCAACCAGGTTGGACAGGGCCGGGGGCGCACGCTTGCCACGGTGGGTGGCGCCGCCAGCGGGGCGGTGGCGGGGAATCGCCTGACCAGCGGCACGACGACGGTGTGGGTCGTCAATGTGCGATTCGATGACGGCACGAATGCCAATATCGAGCAGGATGCCCAGCCACCGGTATGGGCCGGTGAACGCGTTCGTGTTACGAATGGCCGGCTGGAACGTCTTCGTTGATTTTCCGAGGCTGATTTTTGCCCTTTTTTGCCGGTCGAGCGCAACAGGCGGCAATTTCCAGGCATAAAAAAAGCCCCTGGCTGGCGGGGGCGTCGCGAACCGGCCCGAGCAGACTGTGTAAAAACGTTCTGTCAGGTCGGTTGGCTAAAAATGCCTCGTGAAATTTGCGAGGCATTTTTGTTTATGGGGTACGCGAGCGGAAGAGCCGGCCCCATTTGTCTGGACAGAATTTCCACGGTGATAAGTGGAGCCCTGCTTGGTAGTGTTATCCACGGTGGCGGCAGCCGAAGGTCGGTCTGGACCGTAGGCTGGCGACGCGGTGGATAACGCGGTGGTCATGCCGCAAGTTTTCCCTGCGGCAAGCCGGCGAAGTAGATCGTATCGGGCCTCTGGCCGTCAAGCGACTGGTGAGGCCGGTGGGTGTCGTAGAAGTTGAAATAGATCCCCAGACTGGCCTTGGCGGCCGAGACCGAGTCGTAGGCTTTCAGATAAACCTCCTCGTACTTCACGCTCTTCCACAGGCGCTCGATGAAGACGTTGTCACGCCAGCAGCCCTTGCCATCCATGCTGATCGCGATCTGGTTGTCCTTGAGCACCTGCGTGAATTCCAGGCTGGTGAACTGACTACCCTGATCGGTGTTGAAGATTTCCGGCTTGCCGTAGCGGGTGATGGCTTCCTGAAGCGCATCGACGCAGAAATCCGTGGTTAGCGTATTGGAGAGCCGCCAGGCGAACACGCGGCGGCTGGTCCAATCGACGATCGCCACGAGATAGACGAAGCCACGGCGCATCGGAATGTAGGTGATATCCGTTGCCCAGACCTGGTTGGGCCGGTCGATCTTAAAATTCCTGAGCAGGTATGGATAGACGGGATGGGCAGCATGGCGCCGGCTGGTATTGGGCTTCCGGTACAGCGCCTCGACACCCATCTTCTTCATCAGCGTGCTGACGTGCTTGCGACCAATCACATGGCCTTCCCGTCTGAGCATGTCGCGCAGCATCCGGCTGCCGGCAAAGGGATACTCCAAGTGTAGTTCGTCGATCCGGCGCATCAGTGCCAGATCTGCCGGCGAGGCCGGCTCGGGCGTGTAGTACGCCGTCGAGCGGGCAACCTGAAGGATTTTGCATTGCCGGAGAACCGGCAGGTCGTGGTTGCGGTCGATCGGTTTCTTGCGCTCAGCAGGCCCGCCTTGGTGAGCGCGCTTTCTAAAAAATCGTTCTCCAGCGTCAGCTGCCCGATCTTGGCTTGCATGGTCTTGATATCCGGCTCGATGGCTTTGGCCCCGGTATCCCCGAAGACCTGCGCCGAACGTTCCATCAATTGCGTCTTCCAGTCGGTAATTTGATTCGGGTGAATGTCGAATTGCTGCGCCTATTCGGCCAGCGTCTTGTCGCCCTTGAGCGCCGCGATCGCCACTTGCGCCTTGAATCCAGGCGAGTGATTCCGCCGCTTCCTTCTCGTCATGCTCTTGCTCCATTTCTTGGCCGCTACGCGACCGTTGTGGGGCAAGGCTATCACTTATCCCTCTGTCCGAATTTCCGGGGCCGGCTCTGTCGGCTTTGTAGAGGGATTTACACTACCAATTTATATGCGGCATCCGGTGATGGTCTGCCATCAAAACGGCCTCCTTAGATTGGAATTCATCCGCGAGTACCCCGGCGGTAACGAGCCAGTTCGTAGTCCGCTGCCTGTTCGACAATGGCGACTGGACTCAACAGCAGGCGCTGGCCGTCCTCTTCGTACTCCAGCGCTTCGCTCGGACTGAACGATCCGAGCGGCATCAGGACGCGTACCTCACCGGCGGTGTTGCCCTCGCGAATCATGAGCGCCGGGATGCCGGCGACTGTCGCGTAGGTGGACATCGTGCGCGTCTTGAGTTCGACCGGCGTTCCCTGCAGAGCCAGCATTTCGATGCCGGTCTGCGCCTCGGAGTCGCCCCGTCGATGATAGCGGCGAACGATACCGAGCTGCCAGGTGGCGCCGCCCTCTGGCTGCATGGTGATCAGTGCGCCAACCTTGAGCCACTCGCCGGGAATGTTGTTGAGCACCGCGCCGAAACCGCCACGGCTGACATTCTCGACAACCCAGCTTTCCATCGGCAGGTTGATGCCTTGCCCCGAAAAATGTCCGGAGTACACCATGCGGGCATAGTCCAGACCGTGCACAACCAGAACCCGCTGCTTGACGCTGTGACGGCCATTGCGCCGTTGCGGCGGCACCGACGCGAGGTGGGTAGCTAGATGGCGCAGCACAGGAAGCAGCGCCCGCGCATCATATTGTTCACCGAGAATGATCTCGCCCGGCGCATCGTGTCCGCGCTCAAGATCATGAATAAGTTTCAGGATACTGGCGTGGGCCGTACCCGGCTTGAAAAAGCGCTGTGTCGCCAAGGCCTGCGGTGGCCTGCGGGCGAGGCGCGTCGGCGGCTCGGCAAGCGCCAGATCGACCCAGTAAACGCTGTCCCGCTTGACCTCGGCAGAAAAGACGAACTCAGGCGAGAAATGGGCGATCAGCCGTTCGGCCAGTTCAATTTCGAGCGGCAGCAGGCTGTCCATGGAAGCCGCCTGAAAGGCGACGACCCTGACGAATTCCAGTTGCGGACTGCTCTCTCCGGAAGCGTTTTCGCGCAACTTGGCTGTCTGCCCGGCCCGCTCGGCCAAGAGCAGGGCAGTCCCGAGACGCTGCCAGAGGCTGCCAACCGATACCACATAATGGAATTGCTCCCACTTCAGGACGCTGCCAAGCGCCGCAATCAGGCGCGCACTCAAGGACGGCAGCACTTGCCTGACCTGCTCGCCGACTCGCGTCTTCTGGCTGACCGCCGGGAGACAGCGTTCGTAGCTGACTGCCAACATGCTCCAGAACCCGTGGATGATGGTCCACAGACACTTTTCTTCGGAACGGGAGAGACGCGGCGAATGCAGATAATCCCTGGCCAGGCGCTTGAGATGGGGCTGGGCCGCAGTATGCAGCCCGCTGACTGCCTCATACAGGCGGTCTTCAGGGAAATCCGGAACCACCTGCAAGGACTCCAGCCAGCCGACAATCTGGTCGAGTGCCTTGAACGCGTTGTCGCCCGGGATTTCATCGATGACGCGACGCAGTTCGCGAGGGTCCGCCAGTAGATGGCCCATTTTCGCCCCGCCGATCCGAGTCAAGCCGCGCAATTTATCAAGCATGCAATCTTCCCTATTTCGTTTGCATTTCGACAGATCGGAGTTTAGCTCGCGATTCGCCAAGGTGGCACGCGGTTATTGAGACCTGCTTGAGGAAACGCCGGAGCATGTGAAATCCAGTTTCAACTTTGCGCCATGTGCTGGCAAGCAGGCACGACAAATCCGAGCGCAATGGCATCAGGATGCGTGACAGGATTGGCTTGATCAACCTCGGTGCTGGGCCAATTATTGCTAGGGATAGTCGACTTTGCTGGTTTTTGAATTTCCTGCATGTGGCATGAAAGAGAGGTGCGTCATGAACATTTCACAACGGTGGTTTTCTCAACCTGCATCTGGTGACGGCAAGCCAGAAGCCGGGAATCGTGTTTCGGCGGGTTTCGTTCAGCACTCGGGAGAACTGCGATGGCGAACGGGATAAACGAAGAAACGCTGTTCTGGATGCAACTGGCCGCCTTCGCCAGTCTGTCCGAGTACGTCCTGGCCTCGGGCGCTTCGCTGGCCGATGCGGAAGAGCTCCTGTTCGGCTGGCGTCTGCCGGGCGATCTGCCAGCCAGATACGCTTGCCTAGCGGGGGGCGCTGCCCATCCGGCGATCCGCGTGTAGTTCTGGCGGCTCGTTCATTGCCGGGCGTCTGGCGCACCAGTTTCGAGAGCTTGCGGCACCGGTTTAGTGCAGTCGCGATTTGCGAATCGCCCGTATCCATCGGCTACCACGAAGCCTTAAACTTGAGTGGCTGAAGGAGGTGTCTGAATGGCCAAGCGTTCGCTCCCGTTGCCCGGGGTCTATCGGCTGCTCGAACCGGGGCCGGTAGTGTTGCTGACCACGGCGCAGGATGGCCGGGCCAATGTCATGACCATGTCGTGGCACACGATGCTGGAATTCGAGCCGCCGCTGGTCGGCTGCGTCGTCAGCGGGCGCGACTTCAGCTTTGCGGCCCTGGTGGCGACGGGCGAGTGCGTGCTCAATATTCCGACGGCCGATCTGGCGAAGCAGGTCGTGGCCTGCGGCAACAGCAGCGGCCACGACGTCGACAAGTTCGTTGCCTGCGGGCTGACGCCGGTGCCGGCAGCCTTGGTCTCTGCGCCGTTGATCGCCGAGTGCTACGCCAGCCTCGAATGTCGCGTTGCCGACAGGCAACTGGTCGATTCCTACAATTTCTTCGTGCTCGAAGTGGTCAGGGCGTGGATCGATCCGGCGATCAAGGACCCGCGCACGCTGCATCACCGCGGGCGCGGCGCTTTCATGGTGGCGGGCGAGACGATCAGGCTGCGCTCGAAGATGAAATAGGCGGCCGCGCGCGGTCTACCGCGGCCAGGGCCGCCTGCATCCGCTGCCAGTGCGAGCCGCGCCAGTAGGTGCGCCGGCATCCCGGGCAGCGCCAGAACTGCTCGAAGGCGGCGAGGGTGCGCGGTAGCAGTTCGGCGGCGATCTCGGTCTTGGCGACGGGCAACGGCACCTCGTTGCATTCCAGGCAACGGCTGGCCTGCGGGCCGCATAGCGCGAGCGCGTAACGCCGCGCGACTTCGGCGAGTTGCGTCCTGGGCTGCCGGCTGCGCAGATAACAGCCGGCGGGCAGGGTCCGGTGCATCAGCAGGGCGCGGTCACAGGTGAGCGCGATGCGGCCTTCACGGGCGGCGATGGCGACCAGTTCAGCGTCGTCCCAGGCGTTCTTCCAAAGTGTGTCGACGCCGGCGAAGCGCAGGTAGCGGGCGAGGCGTCCGAGGTGGGCATCGGCGATGAAGCGTGGCGGGTTGCCGCCGGTCAGGGCTGGCGGCGCGGGAGGAAAGACCTCGACCCGGTCGCCCGGCGCGAGGCGGCCGGAAATCGGCCTTTTTTGACCGTTGACCGCAACAGGCCCGATTTCGGTGTGCGGGATGCCGAGCGCCTCGATGGCGTGCTTGATGCTCTGGTGCGGCGCGACGGCGCAGACGACCGGATGCCCGCGCAGCGCTTTTGGCAGAAGACAGGTCAACTCGGGGTGGAAGATGAATTCATGCAAGGGTTTCTCCTGAAGGCTGACTGACGCAGTGAAGAGGCCAGGATGTTTCCAACGCAGCGCCTGCCTTGCTCGGCGAATTCCTAGCTTTTCGGTGAGGCCTTGGCTGGCTTGGCCTTCTTTTTACGGGGTTTCGCATGGCGGGCCGGGCTTAGCATTTCCTGATGCATCTGCGCTAGCTCGGCCAGTTGCAGGCCAATGTGGAAGTTCAGCGTGCCTTCGGGAACCTCGCCTTTCGTGTCGGGTTCGCCGGCCGGCAGGCCGGTCAGCAGTTCCATTGCTTCATCGGTATCGTGGACGGCCCAGATGTGGAAGCGGCCGTCGCGGACGGCGGCGACGACCGGCTGGTCGAGCATCAGGTGGCAGACGTTGGCGGCCGGGATGATGACGCCCTGCTCGCCGGAGAGACCGCGCGCGGCGCAGATTTCGAAATAACCCTCGATCTTCTCGTTGATGCCGCCGACCGGCTGGACGATGCCGAACTGGTTGACCGATCCGGTGACCGCCAGTGATTGCCGGATCGGAATGGCGGAAAGAGCGGAGAGCAGGGCGGCCAGTTCGGCCAGCGAGGCGCTGTCGCCTTCGACGCCGCCATACGATTGCTCGAAGACGAGGCTGGCGCGCAGCGACAGCGGCATGGCCCAGCCAAAGCGGGCGGCGAGGAAGGATGAGAGGATCAGAACGCCCTTGGAGTGGATCGGGCCGCCCAGTTCGACTTCGCGCTCGATGTCGATGATCTCGCCTTCGCCCATGCGCACGGTGGCGGTGATGCGCACCGGGTGGGCGAAGGTGCTTTCGCCGAGCATGGCGACGGCGAGTCCGTTGATCTGGCCGACGTGCAGGCCGTCGGTGGCGATCAGCAACTGGCCGCGCAGGATCTCTTCCTGATAGCGTTCCTGGATGCGCTCGTTGCGATGGCGGTGCGCGTGCAGGGCGCTTTCGACATGTTCCCGTTCAACGATGCCGGCGCCGACCGTACCAGCCGCATGATCGGCTTCGCGCATCAGGTCGCTCAGCGGCTGGGTTTGCGTGGTCAGTTTCTCGGCATCACCGGCCAGGCGCGCGGCATGTTCGATTACGCGCGCCACGGCCGGGGCGGCCAGCGGGCGCAGGCCGTCGCGGCTGGCCAGCGTGGCGATCAGGCGGGCGTACTGGGCGGTGCTTTCCGGGTTGCGGGTGATTTCGCTTTCGAGATCGGCGTTGATCTTGAACAGCGACAGGAAATCCGGGTCGAGTTCGGCGAGCAGGTAATAGATCATCCGCTCGCCGATCAGGATCACCTTGAGGTCGAGCGGCAGCGGTTCCGGCTCCAGTTGCACGGTGCTGCTCAGGCCGACCAGTTCGGCCAGCGATTCGATGCGGACCTGCCCCGAATGCAGCGTGCGCTTGAGGCCGTCCCAGGCATAGGCCTGGGTCAGCAGCTTGTGGGCGTCGAGGACGAGGAAGCCGCCGTTGGCCCTGTGCAAGGCGCCGGCCTTGATCAGCATGAAGTTGCTGACCAGTGTTCCCATATGAACATGGTGTTCGATGCGCCCGACCAGGTTCTGCAGATTTGGATTGTCCTCGTAGATGATCGGGCGTTCGCCGCTGGCGCGGTTCTCTACGAGCAGGTTGACGCGGTAGCGGTGGACGGAGATGGTGCTCGAGTAGAGCGTGGTTTCCGTGTCGTCTTCGGTCTTGGTGGACTCGTGAATCGACTGTCCGCTGGCGAGGATGTCCTGCATGACCGCGTCGAGGTAGGCGGTGACGTAGGGCAGATCCGCGTAGTTGACCTTGATTTCCTCGATCAGGTGACCGACCGCCAGGCGTAGGGCGTCGGCGCCGATATCCTTGATCGCCTTTTGTGCCTCCCGGCGCCAGTGAGGAAACTCGTTCATCAGCTTGTGCAGCTTGTCGTGCCAAGCGTGGATGGTGGTTTCGAATTTATCCTTGCGCTCGTCCGGCAGGGCGGCAAATTCCTCCGGCGACATCGTTTCTTCGCCATCCTTCATCGGCGCGAAGACGAACCCGTGTGGTGTCCGCAGCAGGGCGATTCCCGTCTGCTGCGAATCCTGGCCGAGTTGCTGCAAAGCTGCATCTTCGCGATGCTTCTCGTCTTCCTGCAGCGATTCGATGCGCTCGCGGTATTCGTCGCTCTCGAAAGCTGCGGCAATGGCGGTGGTGATTTCGTCGACGAATTCCTGCATGTCGCGGTAGAGCTGCGCGCCGCGCCCGCACGGGAGTTTGAGCAGGCGGGCACGGGTCGGGTCGGCGAAATCGAGGACGTAGCACCAGTCAGCCGGCGGGGTGCCGTGCTGGCTTTCCTGTTCCAGCAGTTGCGTGACGATGGCGTGGCGCCCGCTGCCGGCCTCGCCGAGGACGAACAGGTTGTAGCCGCGCTGCGGCATGTCGAGGCCGAGATGCAGCGCTTCGACGGCGCGCGGATGGATCAGGGCGGGGTTGAGTTCCGACAACTCGGCGGTTGAAGCGAAGGCGAGGGTTGCCGGGTCGCAGGCGGTGTAGAGTGCTTCGGGAAGGAGTTCGGCGGGTGCTGGCATTTGATTGGCGCTTTTTCCGCTGGTATTTTCCGCTAGATTACTCGTAACAGGCCACTGCTACCAATCGGACCAGGCTGGCTGCAGCGATCGCTGGAGGAGGAAATGATGCGCATCGGCGTTCCCCGGGAAATCAAGAACCACGAATACCGTGTCGGCCTGACGCCCGCGAGCGTGCGCGAACTCGCACGGCGCGGCCATCAGGTTATCGTCCAGCAGGATGCGGGGGCGGGCATCGGCTTGTCGGACGACGCCTATCGCGGTGCTGGTGCCGAGGTGGTGGCAACGCCCGGCGAAATGTTCGCGCGCGCCGAACTGGTCGTCAAGGTCAAGGAGCCGCAACCTCAGGAATGCGAGTTGTTGCGGCCCGGCCAGGCGATCTTCACCTACTTGCACCTGGCGCCCGATCCGGGCCAGGCCGCGTTGCTCCGGACTTCAGGTGCGACGGCCATCGCCTACGAAACGGTGACCGATTCGGCCGGCGCCCTGCCGCTGCTCGTGCCGATGAGTGAAGTCGCCGGCAGGATGTCGATCCAGGCCGGCGCGGCCCATCTGGAGAAATCGAAGGGCGGGTCGGGCGTGCTGCTGGGCGGCGTTCCCGGAGTGCCGCCGGGCCGGGTGACGATACTCGGCGGCGGCGTGGTCGGCTACAACGCGGCGCTGACGGCGGTTGGCATCGGCGCCCAGGTGACGGTCATCAACCGTTCGCTGGAGCGGCTGCGCTGGCTCGACAGCCGCTTCGGGGGCCGGGTGCGGACGGTCTATTCGACGGGTGAAGCGATCGAGGCCGCCTTGTCCGACTCCGACCTGATCGTCGGTGCCGTGCTGATCCCCGGCGCGGCGACGCCACGCCTCGTTTCGCGGGGGCAACTGAAGCTGATCCGCCCCGGCTCGGTGCTGGTGGACGTGTCGATCGACCAGGGTGGTTGTTTCGAAACCAGTCGTCCGACTACCCACGCCGACCCCACCTACGTTATCGACGGCATCGTGCACTACTGTGTCGCCAACATGCCGGGCGCGGTGGCGAGAACCTCGACCTTCGCCTTGAACAATGCCACCTTGCCCTTCGTCCTGGCGCTGGCCGACAAGGGCATTCGGCAAGCGCTGCTGGCCGACCCGCATTTGCTCGCAGGACTGAATGTCCATGCCGGGGAGATCACCTGTCCGCCGGTTGCCGAAGCGCTCGGGGTGAATTATCTGGCGGCACGAGAGGCTCTCGCAGGCAGCGCCTGAGCGTGGCCGGCGCCATTTGCGCATACCGGGAACCGGGTCTAGGATTCAATGAGAACCACGCAACAGGGGGGAGCCGTGGACCGTCCGAGCATCATCCGCAAGACCGTTGCCGATCTACGCGTACCACCCAACCTGGCGGATTATGCGGCGGAGTGCGCTGCCTTCTCGTGGCAGGCGGCACGCGGCGAACTGGCGTGGCTCCCCGGTGGCGGCCTGAATATCGCCTACGAGGCGGTGGAGCGCCATGCTCAGGGGGCACGCCGCGATCATGTGGCCTTCCGCTTCCTCGGCGGTGCCGCCCCCCGGGACATCACCTTCGGCGAGCTTTCCTGTCTCACCAGCCGTTTTGCCAACGTGCTGTGTGAACTTGGCGTCGGCAAGGGCGACCGGCTCTTCGTCCTGACCGGCCGCATCCCCGAGCTCTACATCGCCGTGCTCGGCAGCTTCAAGAACGGCACTGTCGTTTCACCGCTTTTCTCTGCCTTCGGCCCGGAGCCGATCGCCACCCGGGTGAATCTCGGCGAAGGTGCCGTCCTGGTCACGACGACCTCGCTCTACCGGCGCAAGGTGGCGAAGATTCGCGCCGAGTTGCCGACGCTCAGGCATGTGCTGGTCGTCGACGACGAGGATGCTGCGGTCGACCTGCCCGGGACGCTGAATTTGACCTGGATGATGACCGAGGCATCGGATCGCTTCGACATCGTTCGCACGCAGCCCGAGGACATGTCGCTGCTGCATTTCACCAGCGGCACCACCGGTACGCCGAAGGGGGCGATCCACGTGCACGGGGCGGTCGTCACCCACTGGGCCACCGGCAAGTACGCACTGGACCTGCATCCGAACGACATCTACTGGTGCACCGCCGATCCGGGCTGGGTGACCGGCACCTCCTACGGCATCATCGCGCCGTTGCTGCACGGCGTGACCTCGATCGTCGATGCGGCGGATTTCGACGCCGAACGCTGGTACGGCATCCTGCAGGAACAAGGTGTGACGGTCTGGTATACGGCGCCGACGGCGATCCGCATGCTGATGAAGGCGGGCGCCGAAGTCGCGCGCAAGTACGCCTTCCCGCACCTGCGTTTCGTCGCCAGCGTCGGCGAGCCGCTCAATCCCGAGGCGGTGTGGTGGTGCAGGGAAGTGCTCGGCCTGCCCATCCACGACAACTGGTGGCAGACCGAGACCGGCGGCATCATGATCGCCAACACGCCGGCGGCCGACATCAAGCCGGGCTCGATGGGAAGGCCGCTGCCGGGCATCGAGGCGGCCATCGTGATGCAGGGCGAGGATGGCGTGTTGGCCATCATCGACCAGCCCGATCAGGAGGGAGAACTCGCCCTCAGGCGCGGCTGGCCGTCGATGTTGCGCGGCTACCTGAACAACGAGGAGCGCTACCGGAAATGCTTCGCCGACGACTGGTACCTGACCGGCGACCTGGCCCGCCGCGATGCCGACGGCTACTACTGGTTCGTCGGCCGGGCCGACGACGTCATCAAGTCGGCCGGCCACCTGATCGGGCCGTTCGAGGTCGAAAGCGTGCTAATGGAGCACCCGGCGGTGGCCGAGGCAGGGGTCATCGGCAAGCCGGATGAGATGGTCGGCGAGGTGGTCAAGGCTTTCGTGTCGCTCAAGCAGGGCTTCGAGCCGGCCGAAGCGCTGCGCCTCGAACTGCTCGGGCATGCCCGCAAGAAACTGGGCGCCGCGGTGGCGCCCAAGGAAATCGAGTTCGTCGCCATCCTGCCGCGCACGCGCAGCGGCAAGATCATGCGCCGCCTGTTGAAGGCGCGCGAGTTGGGCTTGCCGGAAGGCGACACGTCGACGCTGGAAAGCGGAGGTTGACGATGGAACCGGTTCCCTACGACAAGGCCTTCGCCATCCGTCTGCTGACCGACATGCTGCGCATCCGCCGGATGGAGGAGAAGTGCGCCGAGCTCTACGGGGCGGGCAAGATTCGCGGCTTCCTGCACCTCTACATCGGCGAAGAGGCCTGCGCGGTCGGTGCGCTGCACGCGCTGACGGCGGAAGACAACATCGTCGCGACCTATCGCGAGCATGGCCATGCGCTGGTGCGCGGCGTGTCGATGAACGCCATCATGGCGGAGATGTTCGGCAAGGCCGCCGGGTGTTCCCGCGGGCGGGGCGGGTCGATGCACCTGTTCGATTCCGCGACGCGTTTCTACGGCGGCAACGCCATCGTCGGCGGCGGGCTGCCGCTGGCCGTCGGGCTGGCGCTGGCCGACAAGATGCAGGGAATCCCGATGGTCACCGCCTGCTTCTTCGGCGATGGCGCGGTGGCCGAGGGAGCTTTTCACGAGGCAATGAATCTGGCGGCGCTGTGGAAGCTGCCGGTATTGTTCTGCTGCGAAAACAATCTTTACGGCATGGGGACGGCCCTGGAGCGCGCCGAAGCCCAGGTCGATCTGAGCGTCAAGGCAGCCGGCTACCGCATGGCCGCCGCCAAGGTGGACGGCATGGACGTGGTTGCCGTGCTCGAAGCGACGCGGCTGGCAGCCGGGCAGGTGCGCGCCGGCGCCGGTCCCTTCTTCCTCGAATACCAGACCTACCGCTTCCGCGCGCATTCGATGTTCGATCCCGAGCTTTACCGCGACAAGGCCGAGGTCGAGAAATGGAAAGAGCGTGGGCCGCTGCACACCTTCTCGGCGCGGCTGAAGGCGGAAGGCAAGCTGAGCGAGAAGGAATTCCTCAAGCTCGATGCGCAGGCGGAGAAGGAGGTGGCTGCTGCGGTCGACTTCGCGGAAAGGGCAGAATTGGAGTCGGTCAACGACCTGCTGACGGATGTCTATACGCCCGCGGTGGCGCCATGAAGATCAGCTACCGCGAGGCGATGCGCCAGGCGATGCACGAGGCGCTGGCCGGCGACCCGCGCGTCTTCCTGATGGGCGAGGACGTCGGGAAATATGGTGGCACCTACGCCGTGTCCAAGGGCTTCATCGAGGAATTCGGTCCGGAGCGGATCCGCGATACGCCGCTTTCCGAACTTGGGTTCGTCGGCGCCGGGATCGGCGCGGCGCTCGGCGGCATGCGGCCCATCGTCGAGGTGATGACGGTCAACTTCAGCCTGCTGGCGCTCGACCAGATCGTCAATACCGCGGCCGTCCTGCGCCACATGTCAGGCGGGCAGTTCTCGGTGCCGCTGGTGGTGCGCATGGCGACCGGCGCCGGTCGCCAGCTGGCCGCGCAGCATTCGCACAGCCTGGAGAACTGGTACGCCCACATCCCGGGCATCCGCGTCCTGGCGCCGGCAACCATCGGCGACGCGCGCGGCATGCTCGCCCCGGCGCTGGCCGATCCCGACCCGGTGATCATCTTCGAGCATGCCCAGCTCTACAACCTGGAAGGCGAACTGGCGGACGACTGGCAGTGCGACATCGCCCGCGCCGCCGTGCGCCGCGAGGGTTCGCAGGTCAGCGTCTTCGCCTACGGCGGCTGCCTGCCCAAGGCCATGCAGGCGGCGGCGGAACTGGCCGATGCCGGAATAGACGCCGAGGTGATCGATCTGCGCCTGCTGCGGCCGCTGGATACGGAAACCATCGCCGCGTCGGTGCGCAAAACGCATCGTGCGGTCGTCGTCGATGAAGGCTGGAAGAGCGGCAGCCTGGCGGCGGAAGTGGTAGCGCGCATCGTCGAGGACTGCTTCTACGATCTTGATGCGCCGCCGGTGCGCGTGTGCAGCGCAGAAGTGCCGATTCCCTACGCCCGGCACATGGAAGAGGCGGCGCTGCCGCAGCCGGCGAAGATCGTCGCCGCCGTCAAGGAGTTGCTCAATGCTTGAGTTCAAGTTGCCGTCCATCGGTTCGGACATGGACGAGGGCAAGCTGCTGGAGTGGAAGATCAAGCCCGGCGACCGGGTGAAGAAGGGGCAGGTCGTCGCCATCGTCGATACCTCGAAGGCGGCGGTGGACGTCGAGATCTGGTTCGACGGCACGGTCCATGAACTACTGATCGAACCGGGTGCGACGATTCCTGTCGGTACGGTGCTGGCGACATTGCTGGCGCCGGGGGAAAAGGCCGGTGCGCCGGCCAGGCCGGCGCCGCCTGCCGGCCGGCGGAAGATATCGCCGGCGGCGCGCAAGCGTGCCGAGGCGCTGGGTATCGATGTGGATACGCTCGCCGGCAGCGGCCCCGGCGGTGCGGTC
Organism: Dechloromonas sp. UBA6271; assembly: GCA_002440665.1. Taxonomy (GTDB): domain Bacteria; phylum Pseudomonadota; class Gammaproteobacteria; order Burkholderiales; family Rhodocyclaceae; genus Azonexus. The sequence continues at coordinate 20,290 of DJUX01000005.1, read as the reverse complement.
ACCCTGGCCGACGTCGACGCTGCTGCCGCGCAACGTTCGTCCTCCAAACCTGCGGCCACGAGCGACCGCCAGGCGGAGATGCGCAAGGCCATCGCTGCCGCGATGAGCCGCTCGAAACGCGAGATTCCGCATTACTACCTGGCGGAAGCGATTGCCATGGAACGGGCGCAGGCCTGGCTGAGCGAGGCCAACGCCGGCCGCCCGATCACCGGACGGCTGCTGATGGCGGCGCTGCAACTGAAGGCCGTCGCCCTGGCGTTGCAGAAATACCCGGAAATGAACGGTTTCTTCCGCGACAGCGCCTTCCAGCCGGTCGCCGCTGCCCACATCGGGGTGGCGATCTCCATGCGCCAGGGCGGGCTGATCGCGCCGGCCATCCACGATGTCGGCGAAAAGACCCTGGACGAGGTAATGCGCGATCTTGCCGACCTGGTCAAGCGCGCTCGTGCCGGGTCGCTGAAAAGTTCGGAGATGTCCGACCCGACGATTACCGTGACCAATCTGGGCGAGCAGGGCGTGGAGGCCGTCTATGGCGTGATCTATCCGCCGCAGGTGGCGCTGGTCGGTTTCGGGCGTATCACGCCGCGGCCGTGGGTCGATGCGGCGGGTGGTTTAACCGTGGCGCCGGTGCTGACGGCCAGCCTGGCGGCCGACCATCGCGTCTCCGACGGCCACCGCGGCGCGCTGTTTCTGGCCGAGCTACGCGACTGGCTGCAGCAGCCGGAAAAACTGTAAAGGGGGAGCCGATGACCCAGGATGAACTCAGAAAAGTCGTGCTGGCGACGCTGCTGTCGATCGCGCCGGAAGTCGAGGCCGACGAGTTACGCGCCGACAAGCCCTTGCGCAACCAGGTCGATCTCGATTCGATGGACTGGCTGAATTTCCTGCTCGGCCTGCACGAAAAACTGGCGGTCGATATCCCCGAGGCCGACTACGCCAAATTGGTGACCCTGAACGACGCGCTGGCCTATCTCGGCGCACGGGTGCGCTGATTCAGGGTTCTTCCAGTGCCCCAACCCGGTATTGGGTCAGCAGGTGGTCGGCTTCCGGCGAGTGCGGGCGGCCTTTCATCTTTGACCGGTAGGCTTCCGTCGCCTCCTTGCCGCACCAGGGATCGACGATCCCGGATCTCGACGGATGCTCAGGCAGGTAGGGGGTGAGGTCGTACACCGTGCGCTCGATCGCCATCCAGCAGTCCTCCGGGCTCGCATGACGGGCGATTTCTTCCAGCGTGAATCGCTTTTCGGTGGGGGGCAGTGCTTGCTCCGGCACTGAGGGCAGCCAGCGGGCACCTGCCCAGACCAAGAGGACGGCGATCCAGAAAGCGCCCGTGCCGAGCAGGAAGAGCTTGCGCATCATCGGAAGTCGAAATGTTCGAAGTGGATACGGGCAGGGCTGACGCTGCGCTGCCGCAGTAGCCGGACGGCGGCGGCGAGCAGGCCGGGCGGACCGCACAGGTAGCACTCGTGTCCGGCGAGATCCGGCGCCGCCGGCAGCAAGGCGGCGAGATCCGGCAGCCGATCGCCACAAGCGATGATGTCCAGCGCCAGGCGGGGTTGGATCTTGGCCAGCGTCGCAATTTCGTCGCGAAAGGTGGCGTCGTGCTCATTGCGGTGCAGGTAGATCAGGCGCACGGGATGGGGCAGCGGGCCGCTGCGCAGTACGCCGAGGAAGGGCGTGATGCCGATTCCGCCGGCGAGCCAGAGTTCGGGGCCGGCCGGGCGCTCGTTCAGAAAATCGCCGAACGGCCCCTCGATGCGCACCGCGACGCCGGGCACCACCGTTTGCAGGTGGCGGGTGCAGTCCCCCAGCGCCTTGATGCCCAGCGCGATTTCCCCGTCCGGCGCAACGGCACTGATGGTGTAGGGATGATATTCGCCGCAGCCGCGGAAGCCGGGACCGTCGAGGAAGGCGGCCAGCACGAACTGGCCGGGGCGGGCGGCGAGCGGGTGCGCCAGCGGCTGCAGGCGGACCTCGACGACCTCGGCTGACGGATGGTCGACCCGCGCGACGACATGGGGTGTGGCGGCGAGCCCGAGGTCGGCGCGCAGGAAGCGCCAGAGAATGAGGGCCAGCGCGAGCAGCGGCGACCAGAGCAGCAGGTAGTCGAGCCCGAGCAGCAGGAGATGGCCGAGGGCGAGAACGATCGCCAGCGCCAGCAGGTTGTGCAGCCCCCGCCAGCGGGCGTAGGGCATGGCGGGCGACAGGGCCAGCGCCAGTCCCGTCATCAGGCAGAGCAGCGCCGCCCAGCCAAGCCATACCGGCCAGCCCTGTTGCCACGGTGCCAGCATGGCCCAGGCGAGTGCCGGCGCTTCGCTCCAGCCGGCGGTGGCCAGCGCCAGCGGATGGACGAGGAGGGCTAGATAGGCCGACACGCCGAGCCGGTGATGCCAGCGGTACATGCTTTCCAGGCCGCCCAGCCAGGCCGCCAGTCTTGCCTCGCGGATCATCAGCAGCAGGCTGGCGGCCAGCAGTCCGCAACCGGCCCAGCCGGAAACGATGGCGACGCTGCGCCAGAAACCCAGGTTTTCCGGGAAGACCCAGAGGACGGTCAGGCCGACCAGTGTTGTCGAGATCAGCGGGATGGCCAGGGGGCGGTGGGCGTGCATCCGGGTGAATTCCAGCCTAGCGCGGCGGGCGCAGGTGTTCGCAGATGTCGCGGTGGCCTCCGGGGAGAGGGCGCCCCTGTTCCCGCGCCCGGGCTTCCATCAGCTTGTGATGTTCCGTTTGGTAGGCGCGGCATTCCTCAAAGGTCTTGAAGCTGCGTATGCGCGCCTGGTGCTCGATGCGCTCCTCGGGCGTCATGAAGTACCAGCCCTTGGTGTTCTGTTCGCTCGCCCGCCAGGGGCCGCGCGCCAGAGCCGATCCGGCCAGCGTGATCGACAGCGTGATCGCCAGCGCGGCGAGCGCCAGGGGCAGGATGCGTCGGTTCATGCCATTCTCCGCTGAGGAGGTGTTTCCGGTGGTGAGGTCAGCGAAGCTTAACAGTTCGCCGGCGCAGGGCCGTGATCTGGCGCAAATCCATGCTCTGGTACAGGCGTAAAAAAGCGGGGCTTCCTGCGAAGCCCCGCGCTGCCCTGCGCGAACCTTACTGCTGGATCGCTTCGAGGCCGATGTCGATGCGCACTTCGTCGCCGACGTAGGGCACGTTCTTGCCCATGTTGAAGTCGGTGCGCTTGACGGTGGTCGTGGCATTGGCGCCGATCGCGTCCTTCTTCAGCATCGGGTGCGGTGCGGTCTTGAAGTCGGTGACGGTCAGCGTGACCGGCTTGGTGACGCCCTTCAGGGTCAGGTTGCCTTCGATCTTGGCCGGCTTGTCGCCTTCGAAGATCACCTTGGTGGACTTGAAGGTGGCGGTCGGGAACTTGGCGGTGTCGAGGAAATCCTCGCCCTGGATGTGCTCGTTGAAGGTGGTGTAGCCGGTGCTGACGGATTTGGTGTCAATCACGATGTCGACCGCGCCGGTCTTGGCGACCTTGTCGAAGACGACCTTGCCGGTTGTCGTGTCGAAGCGGCTGAGCTGGGTCGAAAAACCCAGGTGGTTGTAAGAGAAGCGCGGGAAGGTGTGGGTGCCGTCGATGACGAAGGTCTGCGGGGCAGCCAGCGCCGGTGCGGCGACAGCAGCGGCGAGGACGAGGGCGGCGGTGAGTTTGCTGAATTTTTGCATGGTGATTCTCCTGTGGGGTTGGGGGGTTACTTGCTGCTAGCGGTGATGCGGAACTTGATCTGGACGTCGTTGGCGACGATGTCAAACTTTGCCCAGGCACCTTCGCCGATCGAGAAATCGGCCCGTCGGATGGTGAAGCTGCCGTCGAAGACGCCGGTGTTGCCTTGCGCGGTGAAGGTGGCGGGGACGACGACATCCTGCGTCTTGCCCTTGATAGTCAGCTTGCCGGCAACCTCGTAGCGGTTGCCGCCGAGCGCCTTGACCGGGCCGGAGACGAATTGCGCGGTGGGGAAAGCCTTGGTGTTGAACCACGGCTTGCCGGCGACTTCCTCGTCGCCTTCCGGGGCGCCGGTGTCGACGCTGGCCAGCTCGACATCGAACGTCGCCTTGGCGGCGGTCGGCTTGGCCGGGTCGAAGCTGAGCTGGCTGGAAAACTTGCGGAATTTGCCGTCGACCGCGACGCCCATCTGTTTGTAGACGAAGGCGATGCTGCTCTTGTCGGCATGGACCTGGTTGAATTCAGCGGCCTGCGCGGCGAACGGCAGCGCGGCGGCGAGGGTTAGGGCAATGGCAAAACGCTTCATGGGGCTCTCCTTGGGTTCAGTGCTTGGGCAGCATCCGGGTCAGGATGTCGTCCTTGTCGATGAAGTGGTGTTTGAAGGCGGCGCCGATGTGGCCGGCGATGACGATGGCGAAAAGCAGGTTGAGGCTCATATGGACGGTTTGCAGCAGGTCGCCCAGTTCCTTGTTCTTGGCCAGCAGGTCGGGAATCGGCAGTACGCCGAAATAGACCGTCTGGAAGCCCTTGGCCGAGCTCATCAGCCAGCCGCTCAGCGGAATGGCCAGCATCAGCGCGTAGAGTGCCAGATGGCCAGCGTGGGCGGCGAACTGCGCCAGCTTCGGCATGCTCGCCGGCAGCGCGGGCGGCGTGTGCGTGGCGCGCCAGGCGAGGCGGAAAAGGACGAGCAGGAAGGCAGTGACGCCGGCCCATTTGTGCCAGGAATAGAGCTGCAGCTTCTGCGGCGACAGCGGCAGGTCCTGCATGTAGAAGCCGAGCGCGAGCAGGCCGAAGATCAGGATGGCCATCAGCCAGTGCAGGCTTTTTGCGGTTTTGGTATACGTCACGGTCGACCTCGTTATTGGGGCAAAAATGAATAGGCATCCATGGCGATGACATAGTCGTCGATGCCGGCATGGAAACGCTGGGCCTGCGAGTTGTCGCCGCCGGCGCCGAGGGCGACGTAGAGCGGCAGCAGATGTTCGTCGCTCGGATGGGCCTGAACGGCGCCCGGCGCCTGCCGGCGGTAGTCGAGCAGGGCGGGAATGTCGCGGGCCGCCAGGCGATTGGCCATCCAGTCCGAGAATTCACGCACGTAGGCCGGCGTCTGCCCGCCACTGCGCGCAACCGTCTGGTAATCGCGCAGGTTGTGCGTGACGTTGCCCGAGGCGATGGCCAGGAAACCCTTGGCCGCCAGCGGCGCCAGCGCCTGGCCAAGCGCGTAGGCCTGTTGCGGGCCGCCGCGGCTCTGGATTGAGAGCGGGATCACCGGCACGTCGGCTTCCGGGAACATCAGGCGCAACGGCACCCAGGCGCCGTGGTCGAGGCCGCGTTCGGCATCCTTTTCGACTGGCAGGCCGGCCGTGCGGATGGCTGCGACAACTTCCTCGGCGGCCTCGCGGCAGCCGGTCGCCGGGTAGCGGATGGCGTAGAGTTCATCTGGGAAACCCCAGAAATCGTGAATCGTTTCGAGGCGGTCGGCGAAGCCGACGGTCGGCACGGCGGTATCCCAGTGGGCGCTGACGATGATGATGGCGCGCGGTGCGGGCAGCGACTGCGCCTGGCGGACCAGCGCCGCGCCGGCCGCACCGGGGCGCAGCGCAAAGGTCGGCGCGCCGTGCGGGACGAAAAGGGCGGTTTGGGTCTGTGTCATTTGAGCAACTCCAGTGGCGATGGGCGTACTTTAGTCCATCTTTTTGCATCGAAATAGCCGACAATGAGCAAATATTCATTGCTGGAATAGCAACAATGGACCGACTCGATGCCATGAATCTTTTCGTCCGCGTCGCCGAACTGGGCAGTTTTTCGGCGGTGGCGCAGCAACTTGGTGTCGCGCGCTCGGTGGTGACGCGGCAGGTCGCGGCGCTCGAAGCCCATCTCGGCGTCAAGCTGATGGTGCGCAGCACGCGCCGCCTGGCGCTGACCTCGGCCGGCACCGCCTACCTGGAAAAATGCCGGGTCATCCTCAACCTGGTCGAGACGGCCGAAACCGACGTCGCCGAGGAACGCCTGACGCCGCGCGGCAATATCCGCATCAGCCTGCCGCTCGTCTTCGGCCTCAAGCGCCTGGCGCCGCTGCTGCTCGATTTCTCGCAGCGCTACCCGGAAGTCAGCCTGGACATGGATTACAGCGACCGCCGGGTGAAGCTGATCGAGGAGGGCGTCGATCTCTCGCTGCGCATCACGCGGCGCCTGGAGCCGGGCGATATCGCGCGCAAGATCGGCACCGGCCGCATGCGGATCGTTGCCGCGCCGGAATACCTCGCGCGCCACGGTCGACCGCAACACCCGGCCGAACTGGCCAACCACGAATGTCTCGGCTATACCGCCGCCAGCAGCGGCCAGACCTGGCAGTTCATGGTCGCCGGCCAGCTGGAAACTTTTCATGTGCGCAGCCGCATCAACGCCAACAACGGCGAAGTCCTGACCGAGGCGGCGGCGCAGGGACTCGGCATCGCCTGCCAGCCCGATTTCATCACCGACACCTTCATCGCCGCCGGCCGCGTCGAGGAAATACTTGCCGACTTCCCGATTCCGGAACTCGGCATCTACGCCATGCTGCCGAGCAACCGGCACGTGCCATATCGTGTCCGTGCCCTGATGGATTTTCTTGCCGCCGGGCTGGCACCGGCCTAGGCGGCAAGCGCCGTGCGCCTTGCATCGTCCGGGGGCAGGCGCTACAGTCGATTTCCCGACCGCAACCTTCCCACTTGGTGACCCTCTTGGCCAGAATCCTGATCGACCTACCCGAGCGCTTTGTCTTTTCGACCGCGATCACCGTTTACATCAACCACATCAACTACGGCAATCACCTCGACAACTCGGCGCTGCTGTCGCTCGTCTCCGAAGCGCGCGTCCGCTTCTTCAAGGCGCTCGGCTATACCGAACTCGATGTCGATGGCCTTGGCATCATCGTTGCCGACGCCGCCGTCCAGTATCGTTCCGAAGCCTTCCACGGGGAGGTGCTTCGCTTCGAGATGACGGCCAACGACTTCAACAAATACGGCTGCGACCTTGTCTGGCGCGTCAGCGAAACGGACAGCGGCCGTGAAGTAGCGCGCGGCAAGACCGGGATCATGTTCTTCGACTACGCCGCCCGCAAGCCGGCGAGCGTTCCGCCGGCCTTCAGCCTGCGCTTCGCGGGATGATTCCGATCCGCTACATCGAGCCGGTGTTCCGCCCGCCCAGCGAGGCGGAGTCGCTGATCCTGCCGGTGACCGACGGCTGTTCGTGGAACCAGTGCACCTTCTGCGAGATGTACACCGCGCCGCAGAAGAAATTCCGGGCGCGGGAAGAAGAGGAAATTCTCGAAAGCATCCGCCTGACCGGCCAGCGCTACGGCGACCAGGTGCGGCGCGTTTTCCTCGCCGACGGCGACGCCACGGTTTTGCCCACCCGGCGCCTGTTGACCGTGCTCGAAGCGATCCGCACCCACATGCCTGCGGTGCGGCGCATTTCCAGCTACTGCCTGCCGCGCAATTTGCGCAAGAAATCGCAGCAGGAAATCGACGAACTGGCTGCCGCCGGCCTGAGCATGGTCTATGTCGGCGCCGAATCGGGTGACGACAAGATACTTGCTGCAGTCAACAAGGGTGAAACCTTCGAAACCACGTGCGAGGCGCTGGAAAAATTGGGGGCGGCGGGCATCACCCGTTCGGTGATGATCCTCAACGGCCTCGGCGGCAAGGTTTATAGCCGCCAGCACGCAGAAAACTCGGCCCGACTGGCCAACGCCACGCAGCCGGAATACCTGGCGACACTGGTCGTCAGCTTTCCCCAAGGCGAGCAGCGTTTCCGCGCCGATTTTCCGGAATGGGAACCGCTCAGCCAGAACGAACTGTTCATCGAAATGGAGCAATTCCTGTCCCAGTTGGAACTCAAGCGCACGGTATTCCGCAGCGATCACGCTTCCAACTGGCTGGTCCTCAAGGGCTCGCTCGGTGCCGACAAGGAACGCCTGCTGGCGCAGGTGCGGCAGGCAATCGCCGCGCCGGCGCAGGCCCATCTGCGCCCGGCCTGGGCGCGCGGACTCTAGGCAGCCTTGCCGACGCGCAGGGCCGTGAAGATCGCCAGCGTCTGCAGTACGGCGATGCCGATCAGGACCTCGCCGAAGCGGCGGCCGTCCATCAGGGTGCCGAAGATCACCGGGGCGAGTGCCAGTCCGAGATCCAGCCCGGAATAGACGAAGCCGTAGACCCGGCCATAGGCGGCCTGGCCGAAGCGGGCGGTAGCGGCGCGGCGCACCAGCAGGTCGCGCGACGGGCCGGCGATGCCGGTACAGAAGCCGATGCCGGCCATCAGCGGCAGCACGCTCCAGCCCGGCAGGATGCCGGCGGCGAGCAGCAGCGCGAGCAGGGCGGCGAGGCCGAGGGCGGCGGCGATCAGGCGGTCGTGGTCGCCTTTCTGCGCCAGGAAGCCGCCGAGCACTATGCCGGCGGCGCCGCCGAGCAGGTAGGTTGATAGCGCGGCGGCGGCGCTGGTGATGGTCAGGCCGTAGAGCGCCTGCAGGATCGGACTGGCGAAATTCTGGATGGCGCCGAACGCGGCGGTGATCAGCAGGAAGAACAGGAAGCACAGCCAGACGGCGCGCGAGCCGAGAAAACCGAGGGTCGGGCCGCTGGTTTGGGCGTGCTTGCTGGCATGCCAGCCGACCGGGTCGGCGATGGCCTGGCGGCGCCAGTAAAGCAGGCAGAGCGCCAGCAGGGCAACGAGCGAGGCGCCGAGGGCCGCGTTGCGCCAGCCGGCGGCGGTGGCGATGGTGGTCAGAAAGAGCGGCGCTGCCGCCCAGCCGAGATTGCCCGACAGCCCGTGCACCGAAAAGGCATGGCCCAGCCGCGGCTGCGAGACATGGCGGTTGAGGACAGTGAAATCGGCCGGGTGAAAGACGCTGTTGCCGAGGCCGGCAAGGGTGGCCACCAGGATGAGCATCGGGTAGCCGGTGGCGAAGTGCAGCACGACGCCGGCCAGCGCGAAGCAGGTGATGCCGCCGCCGAGCACGCGCGCCGCCCCGAAGCGGTCGACGAGAAAGCCGGCCGTCGCCTGCCCGACGCCGGAAACAATGAAGAAGACGGTCATCGTGGTGCCGATGCCGGTGAAGGACAGGCCGAATTCCGGCATCAGCCACGGAAACAGCGGCGGCAGCAGCAGGTGAAAAAAGTGCGAAACACCGTGCACGAAACCGATCAGCGAGATGGTTTCGATATCGCGGGGCGCTGGGGAGGGGAGGACTTCGGCAGTCATCGGGCGGCAAGCTGGTTATCCGGCAGCTCAGTTTATTGGGTCGTCTCGGAAAACGGAATTCAAAGCACGCTAAAGTAGCTTTGTTTTGTACGGCAAATTGCCGTATTATTTGAAGTAGGAGGATAACACTATGTCCGCAGCCACAATATCTACCGCCCGCCTCGAAGCCAGGATCAGCACCGATCTGCATTCGATGCTCAAACGCGCCGCTGAGCTTCAGGGGCGCACCATGACCGATTTCGTGGTGGCTGCCGTCCAGGACGCCGCGCAACGCGCCATTGAGCAGGCCGAAGTTATCCGGCTCTCACTGGCCGATCAGGAATGCTTTGCCCAGGCGCTGCTGTCGCCGCCGCAAGCGTCACCGGCCTTGGAACGTGCCTTCGCTCGTCGCAGCAAGCTGTTGCGCGCTGAATGAGTGGCGCGTCGTTCCAGCTCGCGCTGCTCGATGCCGCCCATGACCGCACCACGTTCAAAAGTGACTCGGACGCGCTGGACCGCTACTTGTGGGAACAAGTCACCCAGGATGTTCGCCGCCGCATGGCGGCCTGCTTCGTCGCGCTGGCTGATGGGCAACGCATCGCCGGCTATTACACCCTGGCGTCGGCCAGCCTGCTGCTGGCCGATCTTCCGGCCAGCACCGGCAGGAAACTGCCACGTTATCCGACCGTGCCAACGGTTCGCATGGGCCGCCTGGCCGTCGATCAGGCTTTCAAGGGGCAAGGCCTGGGCGGCGCACTGCTGGCCGATGCGCTGGACCGTGCCGCACGCTCGGAGATTGCCGCCCATGCCTTGATGGTTGATGCCAAGGATGAGGCGGCAGCGGCCTTCTACCGTCATCACGGCTTCATTGCGCTTCCCGACTCGCCGCGCACCCTGTTCCTGCCGCTGGCAACAGTCCTGCGTTCTCGAAACTTGCCGTTCTCGGCCGCCGGCGAAACGCATAACGACTGACCAGGGAGTTGAAAGATGGAAGCAAGCTTTTGGCACGCGAAATGGGAAAAAAGCGAGATCGCTTTTCACCAGGATGACTTCAATCCATTACTGCTCGAGCATTTCGGCGCACTGTCCTTGCCAACCGGGAGCAGCGTCTTCGTGCCCCTGTGCGGCAAGACGCGCGATATCCTCTGGCTGCTGAAATCCGGCTATCGGGTCGTCGGCGCCGAGTTGAGCAGGGTCGCCGTCGAGCAGTTGTTTGCGGAAATGGATCTGCAGCCGAGCATTTCACAGGTCGGCCCGCTGACCCGCTTTGCCACCGAAGATATCGACATCTACAGCGGCGATATCTTCGAACTGACCGGCAGCGAGCTTGGCCAGGTCGATGCGGTCTACGACCGGGCGGCACTGGTCGCGTTGCCCGCCGCCATGCGTCAGCGCTACGCCGAGCATCTCGTCGCCATCACCGGCCGCGCCCGGCAACTGCTGATTGCCTACGAATACGACCAGAGCCTGCAAAATGGCCCGCCATTCTCCGTCTGCGGTGATGAAGTGCGCCGTCTTTACGGCCAGCATTACGAACTGGCGCTGCTCGCCAGCGTCGAAGTTGCCGGCGGCCTGCGCGGCAAGTGTCCGGCCACCGAACACGTCTGGCTGCTGCGGCCAGCCTGAGGCTGTCGGTGGGCGGCGGACGCCGCTACACTGCGCCTTTTACTGAAGGATGCATGACGATGGAACGCTGCCCCTGGTGCGAAGGATTCGACCTCTACCGCGAGTATCACGATACCGAATGGGGCCTGCCGCTACGCGACGACCGCGCCCTGTTCGAACTGCTGATCCTCGAAGGCGCCCAGGCTGGCCTGTCCTGGGCCACCGTGCTCAAGAAACGGGCGCACTACCGGCAGGTGTTCGACGGCTTCGACCCGCACCAGATCGCTGGCTACGACGACCAGAAAGTCGCCGCCCTGCTGGCCGACCCCGGCATCATCCGCAACCGCGCCAAGATCGCCGCCACTATCCAGAATGCCAAGGCCTATCTGGCGCTGACCGCCGGTGGGCAATCGTTCAGCGATTTCCTGTGGTCTTTCGTCGGGGGCGCCCCGGTCCAAAACGCAAGGTCATCGCTGGCCGAAGTCCCCGCCAAAACCGCGCAATCAGATGCATTGAGCAAAGCCTTGACCCGCGCCGGCTTCAAATTCGTCGGCTCGACGATTTGCTACGCGTTCATGCAGGCGGCTGGGATGGTCAACGACCATCTGGTCAATTGCTCGCGATATGAGGAAGTGCAAGTTCGCTATCGGGAATGACGGGCTATGGGTTGCATCTGGCTGTTTATCGGCCATTGCTGCCGTTGAGACACCTCGCGCACTACTTTGGTAATCGTAGCCGCTTGCTGATGGTGGCAGCGCCGGCCACCCTCTTCACCGACAGCGTGACCAGAAAGGGGAACTCCTCGTCGGCGGACTGGACGATGCGAAACTCTGGCCCGACAGCGCGAGCAATCCAGGCCGCCAGCGCCTCGAGGTCAACCGCTTCGCAGCGAAGGTCGGCGACGACGCTGCCCCGGTCCTCATACACCGGGAAGTCCGAGCAACCCGACGGCTTGAGTTCCTGATCGTAAACTCGGCACGAGCGGTGCGCGTCGTCGTAGGCGGGGCAGACTTTGCCATGGGCGTAGTAGAGCCCATCCCCCGCCCGGATCTCCTCGGGGCCTTTACCCGAGCATAGCCGCCTGTCAAAGGCAGTGCGCGACTCTTCGAGCTGCCAGAGTGCCTTGAGCTGCTTCCAATCCAGTTCGAGGACAAGCGGGTCGAGTCGACAGCAAGGCTTCGCGCACTCGGCGCAGTGCGGGATGACGACGGTAACCTGATAGGCAGCGGCCGCTACGGCAAGTTCTTTTGCCAGGAAACGGCGTGATTCCCTGTGGCTCATCGAAGAGCAGGCAGGGGAAGTGCGGCGGATTGTGGAAAAAGGATCATGGGCAACTGATATCACAATCTCGAAGCGAGATGCAAAAAGTTGAAGTCGGATCCGGCTGCATAGATCGAGCAGGGATCGTGTCTGAATTTTTGTGTTTCTGAGAAAAGCTGCTTTGGCCGAGTTGTGGGCATACGGCAAACATCGCCCGCCCCATCACTCCTCGTCCTTCTCCAACTTCAGCGAAGCGGAATTGATGCAGTAGCGCAGCCCGGTTGGCGCCGGGCCGTCGGGAAAGACGTGGCCAAGGTGGGCGCCGCAGTCGTGGCAGGTGACTTCGGTGCGCAGCATGCCGAAGCTGCGGTCGACGTGTTCGTCCACCAGTGTTTCATCGTTCGGTGTGTGAAAGCTGGGCCAGCCGCAGCCCGAATCGAACTTGGTTTCGGAACGGAAGAGCGGGGCGCCGCAGCAGATGCAGCGGTAGGTGCCGTCGCTGTGGGTATCCCAATACTTGCCGGTGAAGGCAGGCTCGGTGCCCTTCTCGCGGGTGACGCGGTATTCGGTGGGGGTCAGCTGGGCGCGCCATTCGGCGTCGGGTTTTTCGATTTTCGGCATGGCTGTTCTCGTCAGGTTCGGTCGGCTAAGACCAGCAGTTTCGGCTAGAATTCAGAGAGAATTTTCAGGATACCGCGAATGAACCCCAATCCTCTCACCGACAGCGATCTCGACCGTCTCGAACAACTTCTGGAGGACGATGTCTTTCTGGGCGACGCCATGCGTCTCGACGAAATCCAGGCCATGCTCTGCGCCGTCGTCAGCGGGCCTGTGCCGGTGGCGCCCGCCGTCTGGCTGCCGGAGGCGCTGGGCAAGGGATTGGCCGATGCCAACGATCCGCAGGTCGTCGCAACGATCGAACTTCTGATGCGCCTAAACAACGATCTCGCCGCTGCACTGCTCGAGGACGAGACGATCTCGCCCATCCTCTATCCGCTCGATGAAAGCGGCGAGGAATACGACTACCTCGCCTGGGCCGATACCTATATTTTTGGTGCCGGGCTGGCCGGCGACTGGTTCGAACTGGCCGGCAAGCACGCCGACGACCTTTCCGAATTGCTCGAACCGATGTTCCTGCTCAACGGCATGCTCAAGGAAGACGTCGAGAAAAGCGGCGAACGCTGGTTCTCGCCCGCCGAAGAGGCCCGTCTGGTGGCCGACATCCAGGAAAACCTGCCGGTCATCGTCCAGACCCTGTACAACTTCTGGCGCAACAAACGCACCGGTCGCACCGTCAGGAACGAAGAATCCAAATCCGGCCGTAACGACCCGTGCCCCTGCGGCAGCGGCCGCAAGTTCAAGCAGTGTTGCGGTCGACCCGATAAATTGAACTGATTTGTTGCCGGCCGTGGCTGGCCGGCGTGTTTACCGCTTGTTCTGAATTGCTTGCATAAAGTCGCCGGCCTCGCCAAGCCGTGCCGCTGCCGACTGGCCGGGGCGCAGTTCGAGATCGCGCACGGTGTCGATGGCGGTATCGGCCAGCGCGGGGCCGCCGAACAGGGCGCCGAGGCTGCCGGCGATCAGCAGCGAGCGCATGTGCGGCCCGGCGAACCAGCGTTGGCTGCCGGCATGGCTGCGTGGCGGGTTGAGATCGAAATGGATGCGCGATGCTTCGAGAAAGGTGGCGACGGTTCTGTCCTGCGCTCGACGGTGAAATGGCATGATGGGCTCCTTCGCTTCTTGGTTGCAGATGCCATCTTTGCGCTTTTTCGGCCCGTTGCCAGTCGCCTTTGTGCAACGAAATGTATTGTTTTGTTTCAGACGAGCCGCCGACTGCCGGCTTGAGGTATGCCATCGATGAAGCTTTATCTGGCCGGCCCCGATGTCTTTCGTCCCGATGCGCTGGATTGGGCGGAACAGTCGCGCATCCTGTGCGCGGCGCACGGGCATGTCGCGCTGATTCCGCTGGATGGCGTGGAAACGACGGCGATCGGGATATACCAGGCCAATATCGAATTGATCCGCACGGCGGATGCGGTGATTGCCAACCTTGAACCCTTCCGCGGCTGCGAGCCGGATTCTGGCACCTGCGTCGAAGTCGGCTTTGCGCTGGCGCTGGGCAAGCCGGTGATCGGCTACCTGCAGACCAGGGAAACCGTTGTCGAACGTGTTGTGCGCATCGAGGGCGCGGCGCGCGAAAATCGGGCAAAAAAACCGGTCGACCGCAACGGACAGCATGTCGAGGATTTCGGGCTGCCGCTCAACCTGATGTTGGCGGTGCCGGTACGCATCGTTTTCGGGGGTTTGCCGGAAGCGTTGCAGGCCCTGGGTGGATAGGATTCCAGCCGGAAGCCGAGTTTTTTTCGGCATCGTGACAACCAAAATGATCCTGGCGCGTTAGAAGTGCATTCAAGGACATTTTTCTGAGGATTAGAAGTGCGTTGGTTGGTAATCGCGGCAGTAGCTGCATTCTGTTCATCGGCTGTCACCGCCATGCCATCGGGCGTTGCGGAGGTTCCGGCCGCCGATGTCGCGGCCCCGCCCGTCGTCGCCGATCCGGTAGTCGTCGTGACGCCGATCCCGGCACCGGCCCGGGTGACCGAACTGCTGAAGGAGGTGAATTCGTCTTCAGCGACGCGCCCGGCCAAAAAGCTGAAGGTCGCCAAGAAACCCGTGCCTTCCAAGCTGATGCTGTCGCGCACGGAACGCCATCAGGTCGCGCTCATGACTGCCGCCAGGCCAAAGACCGGTGTGCCGGTCCTGGTCGACTTCTCCGATGACGAGGATGCCGCTCCCGGTGCCGAGGATCTCGATCTTCACCGCTCGTTCAGCCGGCCCAAGGTGGCCAACATCGCCGATCAGGACGACGAGGACGATGCTGCCGGCCTTTCGGATACGGTAAAGGTCAGGTTACTTCTGGCCCGCGTGAAGGCGGTCGAAGCCCACAAGGCGGCTTGGGGCGATCAGGCAAGCGACGACGAAGGCATCACCGATGCGGTCAAGCTTCGCCTGTACATGGCGCGCATGAAGGCGGTGCAGGCGCACCAGAAGAAGTTCACCTGACCCGGCTCCTGCCAGCCTACTAATTGATCAGAGCAGTTCCGTGTCGTCGTGCGTATAGGCCGGCGCACAGCAGCACAGGATGTGCAGCGCGCCGGTGCCGGTATTCTCGACGCGGTGGGGTGTTCCCGGCGCAATCGCCACGCTGTCACCGACGGCGATGGCAAAAATTTCCCCGCCCAGCGTCATCAACCCCTTGCCTTGCGTGACGTGGTAAATCTCTTCGCTCGTCTTGTGCCGGTGCAGCAGCGTTGCCGTGCCGGGCGGGATGACGGCTTCGGCCAGGCTCTGGTTGCGCACGCCGTGCTGGCCCGGGTGCAGCAGTTCGCGGATTTCCGAGCCGTCGCGGGTGACGTAGGGCGAAACCTCGTGCAGCGAGCTTTTCGTGCTCACTTGCCACCCCAAGGCTGGATCGGCACCGTCGAAATCGCGTTGGCCGGCGCCCCCTCGATGACCTTGCGGCTGATCGCCAGATAGACCAGCACGTTGCGCCTGGTATCGAGGAAACGATGGATGCTGGTTTCCTTGAATATCAGCGAGGTATTTTCGCTGAACACGACTTCATCTTCCGGCATTTTTGCCGGCAGGGTGATGGGGCCGACCTGGCGGCAGGCGAGCGAGAACTGCGACGGGTCTTCGGCCAGCCCGAAACTGCCCTTGACGCCGCCGGTGCGTGCCTGGCTGACATGGCAGGTGACGCCGGGAATCTTCGGGTCGTCGTAGGCATAGACGCAGACGCGGTGGTTGGCGCCAATCAGTTTCCAGGTCGTGGTCGCGCAGCCGATTTCCTCGGCGGAAGCGGGCAGGGCGAGGGTGGCGAGCAGAAGGGCAACAAGGCGAGTGGGGTTCATTGGCCATTGGCCTTTCTTTAGAGTCGTTGCAGGAATTCACTGCCTTGGCGGCGGCCTTCGGCCATTAATTCTTCGATGAATGACGGGCGCCGATCCAGCTTGGAGGGATAGTCGAGATCCGTTTCAAGGGAAATGAAGCGCAACTCGATATGCTTCATGTGATCGGCGCTCAGCCAGCCCTTGGCCAGCCAGTCGTTGGTCTGCCGGACGAAGAACAGTTCCTGGTTGAGCGACAGATTTCCGGCCAGCTCGTTGCGCCGGTCGCCGATTTCACTGATCGATTGCGGTTCGCGCCGCTGCCGTTCGGGGTTGATCTGGATGATCCAGATCTCGTCGGGCTTAGCATCCCGGCTGCTGTGGCCGGACAGGAAGCTGCGGATCGGCGGGTTCTCGGAGAACAGGCCGTCCCAATAGATGTCCTTGCCGATATGCACGGCGCGAAACAGTTCGGGGATGGCGGCCGAGGCGAGCAGGGCGTCGACGGAGATGCGCTTTTCCGGGTTTTGGTGGCGGGAATGGAAAACCGTGAATTCGCCGGACAGGACATTGACTGCGCCGGCCATCAGGATCGGCGAATGCGGTGTGAGCAGTGATGGCAGTTGCGCGAAGTCGATGTGCTGCTTGAGGATGGAGGCGAGGAAATCCTGGCCGGTGCCGGGCAACTGGTAGGGACTCAGTTCGGGCGTCGGCAGGAAGTTCCGGCTGCGTTCCAGCCAGACCAGAAACTGGTTGGAAAGCATGTCGGGTACCTTCGTCGCCGACATCTGTTGCCAGAACGATTCCAGCAGCTGGCTGCCGCGCCGGGGATCGTCGAGCAGCAGGCTGTACCAGGCGAGCGCCGCGCACAGCGCGCCACCCGAGGTGCCGGAAAACCCGTGCAGTTGATAGCGCGAGGTGTCCAGCCCTTCGAGCAGGGACTGCAGCACGCCGCCGGTGAAGGCCGTGTGGCTGCCGCCGCCCTGGCAGGCGATGGCGACGGTGCGGACGGATTGGCCGGTGGTGGCCGCTGGCTTCATCTAGGCTTCCTTTCGCAGGCGCTGACTCAGGGGTTGCATTTTGCCTGCATATTTGGCCAACAGTTTATAAGTATCACGGTCGAATTGCGGACGCCCGGCGTCGAGCAATTCGGCGAGTTCGGCATCGCTCCGGATCGTGCCAAGGTAGCGCCAGCCTTCGATCAGATGGGCTTCCTCGCCCTCGCGGATCAGCGCCGGGCCGGCGAACGGCCACGACACCAGCTTGAGGCCGGCCAGCGCGCCGACCAGGCGCAGCGTGTGTTTCGCCAGCGGCTCCTTGCCGACGCAGGCGCCTTTGCAGCGCTTGATCTGGTGGCCGAAGCAGGGCTTGCCCGGCGTGCCCTTTTCCAGCCCAATCAGGATGTCGCACAAATTGTGCGAATCGGCCAGCGCGCGCAGCACTTCGCTGGCTTCCCTGGCGTTCTTGAACAGGCCGTAGCAGGAGGTGGACAGGCCGAAATCGAGGTCGCGCGCGGCGGCGAGGTGCGGGCGCAGCCGGCCTTCGCCCTCGTCGACCAGGGTCCAGGTGCACAGCTCGTCGTTCTTGCGCAGCTGGCGGTTGTGGGTCGGCAGCAATTGCTTGACCAGCGCCGCTTCCTTCAGCAAGGCGCCGATTTCGCCGGCGGTTTCGATCCAGTCGATGCGCCTGAGCTGCTGGGCCAGTGCCATCTCCTTCGCCGAACTGTGGTCGGCGGCGAAATGGGAGAGGACGCGCTTGCGGATGTCCTTGGCCTTGCCGACGTACAGCGGCAGGTCGTTTTCACCGTAGAAAACGTAAACGCCGGGCGTGTCGGGCAGGTCGTCGACGATGCCGGCGTCGAGATGCGACGGCAGGCTGGGGCGGGCGTTGAGCTTGTTCAGCGCGGCCGCGATGTCCTCACTGCTGCGGTCGACGTGGATTTTTTGCCAGAATTGGTGGATCAGCTGCGCATCGGCCAGCGCGCGGTGGCGGGCGTCGGCCTGCAGGCCGTGGCGTTCGATCAGGCTGTCCAGGTTGTGGCGGTGAAATTCCGGGTAGAGCGTGCGTGACAGCTTGACGGTGCATAGCACGGGGGCGCGGAAGGTGATGCCGAGGCGCTTGAATTCGTTCTTCAGGAAGCCATAGTCGAAACGCGCGTTGTGGGCGATGAACAGCCGGCCTTCGAGACGGCGCAGGGTTTCGTCGGCGACCGCCGCGAACGGCGGTGCGTCAGCCACCATCTCGTTGCTGATGCCGGTCAGCTGCTCGATGAAGGGCGGAATCCGCGTACCGGGATTGACCAGTTGCTGCCACTCGCGCACCGAGCCGTCTTCGTCGACTTCGACGATGCCGATTTCCGTGACGCGGTCGGCGGTGGCAGTGGCGCCGGTGGTTTCTAGGTCGACGAAGGCAAGGGGACGCATGGGCGAATTTTCTCACGGCGCTTTCGCCACCGTACAAAATGGGACAAAAAACGCGGGCAATAGGGTTTTTTGTGGATTTCGGCTACCGCATCCGGAGTTTGCGCCCGCCTGTTTTCAGATTGCTGTGATTTTCGCGGGATGCTGTTTTTACAATGGCGCGATCCCTCGCAAATTTATCCGACTATTCCGATCATGAGAAAACCCACCCTTTATCAAAGCATCAAGGCCAAGCGCCGCACCCAGTTGCTGGTCATCGGCGTCACCTGGTACACCCCGGAAAATTCGGCATTATTTCTGGTTGACCGTGGAATTCGCACGCCAAGGTGGATGGTCGCCTGAGCAATTATTACGATTTCAGCGCTTTACGGCTTGGGAACCCTGATTCGACTGATCATCAGCGAGCCGGACAGGGCGAACATGAGGACCAGCGGATGAAGCTTGAATCCGGCAATCGTCAGTTCGCCGAACCACAGTGCGCTGCCGACGGCGCCCGTCGATGCCGCGAAAAACAGGATTCCAACGATCAGGAGCGAGGTTGGAATTGGCGTGCCTTCAAAATATTTCACTTTGTCGCTGCCTGCCGAGAGCTCTTCCGCCGTCACGTTATAGCGCGCCAGCCGCGAGACGCCGCAGGCGACAAAGTAGGCCAGGACGATACGATCAAAAAATCCGTTCATACCCAGGGCGTAGCCCATCACTGCTGGCGCCACGCCAAAGGAGATGATGTCGGCTAGGGAATCAAGCTCGCGGCCGATGGCCGATGTCTTTTGACGCCAGCGGGCAATCCGGCCATCCAGAACGTCAAAAATCAGCGCGGCAACGAGCAGGCCGCAGGCGAAATAGATGTGCCTGATATCCCCGGTCTGCAGATAGGTCATGGTCGAAAACAGCGCACCAACGCCGCTGACGGCATTGCCGAGAGTGAACCAGTCGGCCAGTTGAAATTCACGAATCATCGAAAACGGTTTGGGTTTTCCAGGTGTTGTCATGGCTACCAATGGGTTGAGCGTTGTTTTGGGTGGTCGATGAACGGTGCCCATTTTAGCCTGCGGACTCTGTGCGTTGCCACACAGTCCGACCCGGCAGACGGCGCTATCGTTGCCCTCAAAAGCTGCTGTCTGCCAGCACTTGAATCGGAGAGATCAATGAATTCCAGAAAAAGCCGCAAAATAAAAAATGGCGCAGATCCGATCTGCGCCATTTTTCATTCAGCGAAATAAGAGATTGTCCCCAATGACGCGTACTTCAGCCGCCAGAAGGCGGCCTCAAGCGAGACTTTCCAGCCATTCCTCAAGCTTGCCGGCAGCGTCCGGCCATTGCGGGTCGAGCATCAGCATGTGGCCAGCCCCGTCGATGATCTGTGTTTTGGCATTCCACGAGGTAGCGGTGAAGTAAAGCATGGAGGCCGGGAAGACCTGGTCGGCCGAACCGCCCATGACCAGCGCCGGAATGCGGGTCCGGCCACGGGCGATGCGAAAGGGCGCGGTCAGCATTTCCATCACCGCCTTTTCCGATTCCGGCTGGATCAGCGGCAGGTACGCGATGGACTCCTCCGGCGCCATGCACGGCGAAAAATAAACCCGGGCCATGGTGCGCATGGTTTTTTCGCTGGCCGTGCCGTTGACCGCATTCGGCAACTCGGCAAAGAAGTCCGGCATGGTCAGCGCCAAGCGGCTGGCCGTGCCCCCCGTACCCGTCGGCGGCACCGGCGCCAGAAAAGCCACGGCCCGCGCCGTGCCCCTTTCGAGAAAACGCTGGCTGACCAGGCTGCCCATCGAATGGCCGATCAGCACCGGCGCAGCGGGCAGGCTGGCCACGGCAGCCGCCAGATCGGCGACGTAATCGTCGATGCCGAAATCATCGAGGTGCGCCCGATCCGCCGGGCTGCTGCC
The DNA here is from genome assembly GCA_002440665.1 of Dechloromonas sp. UBA6271. Lineage (GTDB taxonomy): Bacteria > Pseudomonadota > Gammaproteobacteria > Burkholderiales > Rhodocyclaceae > Azonexus. Next base: position 59 of record DJUX01000005.1, on the reverse strand, counting down.
GTGGCCGGAAAGCTCAAGCGCGTAGCAGTCGTAACCCTGATCCTGGAAATACGGAATGA
>DJUX01000049.1 GCA_002440665.1 Dechloromonas sp. UBA6271 | reverse complement strand
CTTTTCAGTGCGCGTCAACAGGAGTTATTGCAAATCGAAGATTCAACTTTCGATTTGTAAATATGGTGCTTGGTCTGTACCCACGTCAGCCAGCCGATCTGAATTTCGGGCGCGGCGTAGCGCGCTTGTCCTGAATCAAACCCCGCAACTGCCATTGCCCCGCTTGAACCCCAGCTTGGCCAGCAGCTTTTCCGGCGGGCAGAAGCCGGTGAAGCCGCTTTGCAGCAGGTTGAGGCCGACGAAGGCGGTGAAGGCGAGGAACCATTCGGAAACGAAAACCGGGCTGCCGCTCCAGCCGAGGGCGAGGGAGAGCAGGACGAAGAAGCCGGCCATGATGCGGATCATGCGTTCGATGGTCATTGATGTTCCTTTCTGAAAGCTGAGAAGTAGAGGACCGGGATCACCACCAGCGTCAGCAGGGTGGAGACCAGGATGCCGAAGATGAGGCTGATGGCCAACCCGTTGAAGATGGGGTCGTCGAGGATGAACAGGGCGCCGAGCATGGCGGCCAGCGCGGTCAGCGCAATCGGCTTGGCGCGTACGGCGGCGGACTGGATCACCGCGTCGTGGAAGTTCATGCCGGCGGCGACCTGCTGCTTGATGAAATCGACGAGCAGGATCGAGTTGCGGACGATGATGCCGGCCAGCGCGATCATGCCGATCATCGAGGTCGCGGTGAATTGGGAGCCGAGCAGGGCGTGGCCGGGCATGACGCCAATGATGGTCAGCGGGATCGGCGCCATGATGATGAGCGGCACCAGGTAGCTGCCGAAGTGGGCGACGACTAGCAGATAGATCAGGATCAGGCCGACACCATAGGCGATGCCCATGTCGCGGAAGGTCTCGTAGGTGACCTTCCATTCGCCATCCCATTTCACGCTGTAGCCAGCGTAAGGGTCGGACGGCTGGCGGATGAACCATTCGCCGAGGGTGCCACCTTCCTTGAGTTCCTGGCCGACGATCTTCGAGCGCGCGTCGAACATGCCGTAGAGCGGTGAGTCGAGCTTGCCGCCCATGTCGCCGACGACGTACACCACCGGCAGCAGATCCTTGTGATAGATGGCTTTTTCGCGCGCTACGTCGCGCACTTCGACCAGTTCGGAGACCGGCACCAGATGGCCGTCGCGCGAACGCACGCGCAGCTTGAGCAGGGCGTCGAGATTCGACTGCTTCTCGGCTGGCAAGGTTACGCGGACCGGGATTTCGAACTTGGAGTCGGTATTGTGCACCGGCGTCACATCCTGCCCGGCCAGCCCCATGCTGACGACCTCGATGATGTCGGCCTGCGCCACGCCGAGCAGCGCCGCCTTGCTCTGCAGCACGTGCAGCACGGCCTTTCTGGAATCGGCCTCGATATAGTCGTCGACCGCAACAATGTCCTTCGTGTCCTCGAAAACCTTGCGCACCTGCTTGCCAACCGCCATCTGGCCCGGCATGTCCGGCCCGTAGATTTCGGCGACGATCGGCGACATCACCGGCGGCCCGGGCGGCACTTCGACGACCTTGGCGACGCCGCCGTTCTTCTTGCCGATGGCCTCGATGCGGTCGCGCAGCGAAATCGCGATGTCGTGGCTCTTGCGCGAACGGACGTGCTTGTCGGCCAGATTGACCTGGAGGTCGCCCTTTTCCGGCGCGGCCCGCAGGTAGTACTGGCGGACCAAGCCGTTGAAATTGATCGGGCTGGCGGTGCCGGCGTAGGCCTGGTAATTCACCACGTCGGCCTCCTGCGCCAGTTCGGCGCCGATTTCGTGCAGCACGCGCGCCGTTTCCTCGACCGGTGTGCCGACCGGCATGTCGAGGATGACCTGGAATTCGCTCTTGTTGTCGAACGGCAGCATTTTCAGAACGACGAGCTGAAAGTAGGCCAGCGACACCGAGCCGAGAATCAGCAGGACGACGGCGATGGCCAGCTTGACGCGTGCCGCGCCGCCCTTGATCGGGTCGAGGAAGGGCGTCAGCAGCTTGCGGAAGGTGCTGTCGAGCCGGGCATCCAGCTTTGACGGCTGGTGCGCGTGGCTCATGCCGGTCGCCCGCATCAGCTTGAGCGCCAGCCAGGGCGTGACGACGAAGGCGACGACCAGCGAGATCGCCATGCCCATCGACGAGTTGATCGGAATCGGGCTCATGTACGGGCCCATCAGGCCGCTGACGAAGGCCATCGGCAGCAGCGCGGCGATCACGGTCAGGGTGGCGAGGATGGTCGGCCCGCCGACTTCGTCGACCGCCGGCGGGATGATCTCGTGCAGCGGCTTGTTGGGGTGGAGGCCCTGCCAGCGGTGGATGTTCTCGACGACGACGATGGCGTCGTCGACCAGGATGCCGATCGAGAAGATCAGCGCGAACAACGACACGCGGTTGAGCGTGAAGCCCCACGCCCAGGAGGCGAACAGCGTTGCCGCCAGGGTCAGCGTGACGGCGACGCCGACGATCACCGCCTCGCGCCGGCCGAGGGCGAAGAAGACCAGCGCGACGACGAAGGCAGTGGCGAAGATCAGCTTGCCGATCAGTTTCTGCGCCTTCTCGGTGGCGGTTTCACCGTAGTTGCGGGTGATGGTGACTTCGACGCCTTCGGGGATTACGGTGTTTTTCAGTGCATTTATCCGGTCGACCACGGCACTCGCCACGCTGGCCGCGTTGACACCGGGCTGTTTGGAGATCTGCAGTGTGACGGCCGGGAATTCGCCATCCTTGCTGCCGAACCAGGCATAAGCCTTGGGTTGATCCGGGCCGTCCTGGACCTGGGCGACGTCGCTCAGGAACACCGGCTTGCCATCGCGCACGGCGATGACCAGTTGCCGCACGTCGGCGGCGGATTCGAGGTAAGTGCCGGTTTGCACCAGCACTTCGCGGTTGCCGGCGGTCAGGCTGCCGGACGACTGCTGCGCGTTCGACACCTTCAGCGCTCCGGCGATTTCCTGCGGCGTGACGCCGTAGGCGTTCATCCGCTCGGCGTCCATCAGCACGCGGATGGCGTGGTCGGGGCCGCCGATGGTGGACACGTCGCGCGTGCCCTTGATGCGCTTGAGTTCGATCTCGACGGCGCGCGCCACCTGCTGCAGGTCGTAGGCCGAACGCTCGGGGTCCCTGGTCCAGAAGGTCAGTCCGACGATCGGCACGTCATCGATGCCGCGCGGCTTGATCACCGGCTCCTGGACGCCGAGGTTGGGCGGCAGCCAGTCGCGGTGCGAATGCACGGTGTCGTAGAGGCGGACGACGGCGTCGTTGTACTTGACGCCGACCTCGAACTGCACCGTGATGACCGCCATGCCGGGGCGCGACATCGAATAGACGTGCTCGACGCCGTGCATGCGCGACAGCACCTGCTCGGCCGGCCGCGCGACGAGGTTCTCGACGTCCTTGGCCGAAGCGCCGGGGAAGGCGACCATGACGTCGGCCATCGTCACGTCGATCTGCGGCTCTTCCTCGCGCGGCGTTACCAGTGTCGCGAAAACCCCCAGCAGGAAGGCGACCAACGCCAGCAGCGGCGTTATCCGCGAAGTCAGAAATGCGGCGGCAATACGGCCTGAAATACCCATCGGCGACTATTTTCCTTTCAGTTTCATGATGCCCAGCGCGTCCATGACAAGTTTTTCGTAGATCGTCTCGCTGGTGCCCTTCCTGAGCTTGTGCATGAAGTATTTTTCAAAGCCGATCTTGGCCAGATGGACCCACTTGCCTTCACCGAACCAGTTGACGTTGCGCGGCGGAATCTGCGGCAGGGCGACGAAAGCGGCGCCGGTATCGCCGAAATCAGCGAGGCAGACGGCGTTCCACGTGGCCTTTTCGGACGGTGTCCGGCCATCGAGGACGGCGCGGATGTTTTTCGCCGTTGCGGTGACCATCGATTCGATCATGTAACCGGTTTTCGGCGTGCCGGTCGGGATCGGCGTGACTTCCACCGGGGGGATGGCGACGCAGACGCCGATGGCGTAGATATTGGGATACTTCGGATTCCGCTGGTGGGCGTCGATGCTGATGAAGCCGCGCGGGTTGGTCAGGCCGTCGATGCCGAACACCGCATCGACCCCCTTGAAGGCGGGCAGCAGCATCGAATACTTGAAGGGCAGCACGTGGTCCTTTTTCGGCTTGCCGTCCTCGTCATGCTCGGTGACGAACATCTGGCCGGCTTCCACCTTGGTGACTCTGGCGTTGCAGATGGCCTTGATGTGCTTGCTGCGGAAGATCGATTCCATCAGCCCCTTGGAGTCGCCGACGCCGCCGAGGCCAAGGTGGCCGATGTAGGGTTCGGGGGTGACGAAAGTCATCGGCACCTGATCGCGGATCTTGCGCCGGCGCAGGTCGGTTTCCATGATCATCGTGAATTCGTAGGCCGGGCCGAAGCAGGAGGCGCCCTGCACGGCGCCAGCGACGATGGGGCCGGGATCGGCGACGAATTTCTGCCAGGCGCTTTCGGCCTCGACCGCATGGTCGACATGGCAGATCGACTGGGTATGCCCTTGCGGACCCATGCCTTCGACCTCGTCGAAGGCCAGCTTGGGGCCGGTCGATACGATCAGGAAGTCGTAGTCGAGGAAGCGGCCGTCATCGAGTTCGACGCGGTTGCTTTCCGGATGCAGACGTTTGACACCGACACAGATGAAGTCGATCTTGTGTTTCCCCAACGTGGCGCCGGCATCGAGTTCGATTTCCTCGCGTTTTCGCCAGTTGACCGCAACCCACGGGTTGGACGGGACGAAATGGAATTTCGGATTGTTCGAGACGACGGTGATGCGGTCCGTCGGGCGGGCGTTTTCCCGCATTTCATAAGCCATGGTCATGCCGCCCAGACCACTGCCGACGATGATGATGTGTGCCATGAGTGTCTCTCCTCCAGGTTGATGGGACAACTGCGGCTTATTGGACGAGCGACCGCTTATTTGTTGCTGCTCTGCTTGAGTACGATGGCAGCCTTGACCGGGTCGGTAGCTACCTTGTCGCCGGCGGCAAGGCCGGCAAGAACTTCGATTTCACCGGCGCCGACGGTGTCGCCCAGGCGCAGCTGGCGCAGGCTGGGGCGATTGTCGGCAGCCAGCACATAGACGGCGGCGACTTCGCCGCGGCGGACCACGGCGGTGGCCGGCACGGTCAGCTTTTCGGACTGGCCGATGATGAAGTGCACGCGGGCGAACATGCCCGGCGTCGCTTCCGGCACCGGCGGCAGGGTCACGCGCACTTGCGAAACGTGAGTCGCGGTATCGGCGGTCGGCAGCATCTTGACGCTCACCGCATCGACCCACTTGTCGAGTTCGGGGAACTCGACGCGCGCCGTCTTGACGCTGCGCATGTCGTTCAGCCGGTATTGCGGAATGCTGGCGGTGACGCGCAGGCCACCCGGTTCGTAAATGGTGAACAACGGCTTGCCCGGTGTCGCCATGTCGCCGAGTTCGGCGTGACGTCGGGCGACGATGCCGGTGAGCGGCGAGACGATGGTCGCGTGGCTCTCGCTGGCGCCGGCGGCGGCGCGGTTGGCGGTCGCCGCATCGTAATCGGCTCTGGCCTTGTCGAGCGCGGCGGCGCTCATGAATTTCTGCGCCACGAGGCTCTTGGTGCGTTCGTAATTGAGCTTGGCGTTGGCGTACTGGGCGGCGGCGGCGCGTGCGGCCTCCTCGGCCTCGCGGGCGTCGATGCGCATCAGCACCTCGCCTTTCGTGACGCTCTGGCCAGCATCGACCTTCACTTCGACCACGCGGCCGGCAATCTGCGCGCCGACGGTCGTCTGCTGCACGGCCTCGACCAGCGATTCGGCAGGGAAGGTCAGATCGACCCGGTGCGGTTTGACGACGACGCTCGGCAACTCCTGCGCAAAGGCGGTTGCGGTCAACGCCCAGAAAAGGCCAAAAATGAGTTTTGTCTTCATATATATAAGCATACGCTAATTTATTGTTGAAGCGCAAGGTCGCCGGCGCCGAAGCTGCGGCAGAGGTCGAGAAATGCCCGGCTGGCGGGGCTGACGTGGCGCTGGCGGTGGCGGACGAAGTAGAAGTTGCGCTGCAGGTCGAACTGCGGTGTCCGCAGCTCGACCAAGCTGCCGCGCCGGAAGGCTTCGCGCAGGGCCATGCGCGACAGGCAGGCGAGGCCGAGACCGGCTTCGACGGCGCGCTTGATCGCTTCGGTGTGCTCCAGTTGCAGGCGGACATGCAGGCTGGCGAGCCGCGGCGCGATGGCGCGGTCGAACAGCGCGCGTGTGCCGGAGCCGGTTTCGCGCAGTATCCACGGCTGGCTGGCCAGTTCTTCGGTGCTGGCAGCGCCGCCAGCGGCGAGCGGGTGCTGCGGTGCGCAGAAGACCACCAGTTCGTCGGCCAGCCACGGGTCGAGCACCAGGTCGGGGTCGTTGGCCTCGCCCTCAATCAGGCCGATATCGAGTTCGCAACGCAGCACGCCGTCGAGGATGTGGCGGGTATTGGCGACCTTGAGGTCGATGCGTGATTCCGGGTGGCGCTGCAGGTAGTCGGCGACGATCAGCGTCGCCAGGTAGTTGCCGATGGTCATCGTCGCGCCGACGGCCAGTGGCCCGAGCTGGCCGCCGGCCAGAAAGCCCTCGATTTCGGCGGCCCGCGCCAGCACATCCTCGGCCTGCGGCAGCAGCCCGCGCCCGGTGGTGTTGAGCCGCAGCGACTTGCCGATGCGGTCGAACAGCGGGCAGTCGAACTGCCGCTCCAGTTCGACCAGTGCGCTGCTCGCCGCCGATTGCGACATCGCCAGTCCTTCGGCCGCGCGCGAGACATTCTCGGTGCGGGCAATGGCGGCAAAAACCTCGATCTGGCGCAGGGTGATTCGCATATATATAAAACCGATAATAGATATGCAAATTATCCGCTTATGTTTCTTTCATGCAACGCCTATGATCCATCTCAGTCAAAGCTGAAAAGGAGTTCGATCATGAGCAACCTTGCTACCGAAACCGTTCTTTCCGTCAATCACTGGAATGACACGCTGTTCACCTTCCGCACCACGCGCGACCCCGGCCTGCGCTTCACCAACGGCCAGTTCGTCATGATCGGCCTGGAGGTTGAAGGCCGCCCGCTGACTCGTGCCTACAGCATCGCCAGCGCCAACCACGAGGAATACCTTGAATTCTTCAGCATCAAGGTGCCGAACGGCCCGCTGACCTCCCGCCTGCAGCACCTCAAGCCTGGCGACCCGCTGCTGGTCAGCAAGAAACCGACGGGCACGCTGGTCCTGCGTGACCTCAAGCCGGGCAAGCGCCTCTTCATGTTCGCCACCGGCACTGGCCTGGCGCCGTTCATGAGCCTGATCCACGACCCGGAAACCTATGAGGCGTTCGAGAAGGTCATCCTCATCCACGGCGTGCGTTGGACCAACGAACTGGCCTATCACGACTACATTGAGAACGACCTCAAGGAGCACGAGTACTTCGCTGACTGGGTCAAGGAAAAGCTGATCTATTACCCGACCGTGACGCGCGAACCCTTCCGCAACGAAGGGCGCCTGACCGACCTGGTCGAGTCCGGCAAGCTGTTCGCTGACATCGACCAGCCGCCGCTCGACCCGGCCACCGACCGCGCCATGATCTGCGGCAGCCCGGCCATGCTCGAAGACACCTCGGCGATGCTCGATGCCCGCGGTTTCGAAGTCGGGAACCACCATACCGGCAAGCTCGGCGATTACGTGATCGAGCGCGCCTTCGTCGAAAAGTAAACACGGTGGCGTTTCAGGCACGCGCCGGGCAACGGACGGGGCCGGCTGGCGGGAAAATCGTTGGCCGGTTTTGCGAACTCCGGAGCGCGGCAACGGACTAACGGGGAGAGTGCGGCGCTTCGATCCGGTCGCGCTCGACGGTAAATTCGAACAGTCCGGAGGCCTGCCCGGCAGGTCGCAGAGAAGGGAGAGAACCATGCGCTTGCCACTGATCATCGCATCGTTCCTCTGCTCGGTCATCTATTCTTCCCCAAGCTATTCCGCGCCGCTGAAAAAGCCCGTGAACAGCCGCAAACTCGGCCTCACCATCAAAGTGGAAGGCGAGGGCTGGGGCAACGTGCGCAAGGAGACGATCGAGAGCGTGCTCTATTCCGTCGCCGACGAATTACTGACGCGGTTGCCAAAAAAGCTGTCGGTGCCGATAGTCGTGACCCATACCAACAGCAACCCGGTGGCCCTCTACGAGCGCGGGCAAAATGGCGAGTATCGGGTGCAGTTGCATGCCAGCGAAGCAAACTGGCACCTGTATACCTACGAGTTTGCCCACGAGTTGTGCCACATCCTGTCGAACTACGAGGAAAACGTCGCGCCGGGTAGCAGCCGCTACAACCAGTGGTTCGAGGAAACCCTGTGCGAAACCGCATCGCTGTTCACGCTGAAGAATGTGGCAGCCACCTGGAAAGACGCACCGCCCGCACCCGACTGGACTAAGGAAACCGAAAAGCTGAACCGCTTCTTCGATCTGCTGATTGCCGAGGGGCATCGCCAGTTGCCGCCGCACTCGCCGCTGGCCGTCTGGCTGGCCAGCAACGAGGAGCGACTGCGGCGCGATCCATACCAGCGCGAAAAGAACGAACTGGTGGCCAATATGCTGTTGCCCCTGTTCGAGCGCAATCCGGAGCACTGGACCACCCTGTCCTACCTCAACCTGGAACCTGGCGATGCCGGCAACAGCCTGCAGGATTACCTGCGCAACTGGTACCGTAACGCCCCGGCCGAGCACAAGACCTTCATCGCCGATGTGCTGGACCTGTTCCAGATGCGGGACGTGGTGATTGCCGCCATCCCGCCTGAAAAAACACTGGTCGCGGCGGCCGACAAGGCGCTGGCAACGGGCGCGCAGGGCTCGTCGCGCCTGCCAGACAAGCGCTGATTGGCGCCGGCGTTTTTTCCGGTGAAATTGCGAGAACTTTTCCGCTGTACTCAAGTCCCATTTGCATCCAGAGCCAGATCGGATCGTAGTCGAATCGGTCATCAGCAGGCGACGGATGACAACCGGTAACCGATGGCATATCGGCAGGCCGGCGGTTTACGATGTACTTTCAGGGAGGAAGTTATCGGTAGGAGAAACATCATGAAGATGCATATTTTTTCAAAAATTGGTTGCGGCGTGATGATTGGATTCCTGGTACCGTTAAGCGCCGTTCAGGCGGCAGACCCGAATGACCGCATTCAGGCAAATCTTGGCGAAGGTGGCGTAACTTATTCGCGCGACGCATCGTCTTCGGAATCCATGCGTAACGATGCCTGGGCTTCGCAAGGACCGCAGGGCCCCATCCGCACCGATATGACCGCAGATAGCGAATCGGCAGCCAAACACCGGCAATTGGAAAGTCAGTATTACCCGCTGAATGCGCAGGGTGGTTGAGTTTCGGACAGCCGGATAATTAACCTGTTACCTGCATTGGCAACGACGAAGCAAGCAGGTTTCTCCTCGAATAGCCCAACAGGCCAAACTTGAAAGTTTGGCCTGTGTCGTTTTGGCGCCGATGGTCACGTAGACCGCCGAAGGCATCCCGCTCAGGCAGGTTTCCAGATATTGCGGCAGCGCGTCTCGACGATCCACCAGCTGCCGATGGCGCCGACCAAGGCGCAGACGGCAACGACCGTGACCCCGCCGCGCCACGCCGCGAGATCGTAGAGGCGGGCACCGGCGAGCGTCTCGCCTTTCCAGGCGAGATCCATGAGCCAGCCGACCAGTGGCTGCAACAGCGCACCGGCCAGGAAGCCGCCCATGTTGGCGACGCTGGTGGACATGCCGGACAACAGCGGCGGATTGACCTCCTTGGCGCAGGCCCAGGTCAGGCTGAAGCCGGCGGTGGCAAGGCCCATCACGGCGAATAACGTATAGGTCGCCCAGGGCGGCATCGTCATGCCGGACAGCCAGATCAGCCAGATCGCCGCGTAGATGTGGGAGGCGGCGATCAGTACCGGCTTGCGGCGGCCGATGCGGTCGGACAGCGTACCGATGAAGAAGCAGCCGACGGCAAAACCGCCGAACCACAGCGAGAGATGCGTCGCCGCGACGGCGCGGGCCATACCATGCACCTGCATCAGGTAAGGCGTCGCCCACAGCCCGGCGAAGGTGAAAAAGGCGCCGGACATCCCGGTGTTGACGACGATGGCCGGCCAGGTGGCGCGGTTTCTGATGACGGACGCAAGGCCGGAGAGGACAACGGTGCGGTCGAATTTCGGTGCGGTGGCCGTGCCGCCCGAGTCCGGCCGGTCGCGAACGATCAGCCAGCAAGCGGCGGCGAGCAGCAGGGAAACGACGCCGACGCCGATGAAGACGCCGCGCCAGCCGGTCGCCTGGGCCAGCCCGGAAAGCGGCGCGCCGGCCAGCACCGAGCCCATGTTGCCGACCAGCATGCAGACGCCGACCATGGTCGCGAAACGGTTTTCCTCGAACCAGACGGCGATCAGTTTGAGCATGGCGATGAAGGTCACCGAGACGCCGAGGCCGATTAGCGTGCGGCCGAGCAGTGCCACGTCGAGCGACGGCGCCATGCCGAAGAGGAAGCTGCCGAGGCCGCCGATGATGCCGCCCAGCGCCAGGATCCGGCGTGGCCCCAGGGTGTCGGCGAGGATCCCGGTGGGGATCTGCATCAACGTGTAGACGTAGAAATAGGTTGCCGCCAGCACGCCGAGCGAGGTCGCCGAAGTCGAGAAGGCGGCGGCCAGGTCCTGGGCGATGCCGGCCGGGGCGAAGCGCTGGAAGAAGGAGAGTACGTAGGCCGATGCGACCACGCCGAGCGCCAGCCAGCGCCGGCGCTTCTGTTCGCTGCTCAGGGCGAGCATCGCTTCAGGCCTTGGCCGAGTGCCGGCGCAACAGCACGGTGAGTATGGGCGGCGTCAGCAGCGTCGTCAGGATGACCATGATGACGATCACCGAGAACATCGCCTCGCTCATGACGCCGAGTTTCTTGCCGACCATCGCGAAGATCAGCCCGACTTCGCCGCGCGGCACCATGCCCCAGCCGATCAGCCAGGGATTCATGCCTTTGCCGGCGGCAAAACCGGCGACCAGCTTGCCGACGACTGCCGCCACCGTGATGCCGAGCGCGACGGCGACCACCTTGGGGTCGGCGAGGGCGGTCAGGTCGACCTGCATGCCGGTCATCACGAAGAAGACCGGGACGAAGAAATAGCCGATCGGCTCGATCATGTGTTCGTGCTGGTGGCTGGTGTGGCGCGCCAGCACGGCCTCGATTTTGTGATGTTTTTCGGCGTCGACCGCAACCGGCAGCAAAGCCTCGATGTCCTGCACCAGTTTCGGCGTTTCGAATTCCTTGAGGAACACCGGCTCGAACAGCAGGCCGGCGGCGAAGGCGCCGATGATCGGCGCCAGCCCGACGGCGTGCGCCAGCCAGGCCATGAACAGGCCGACCACCAGCACCAGCGAGAAAAGCATCGAATGGCTGTTGTCGAGTCGCGAAACCCAGCGTAGCAGATGCGGCGCGATGGCGCGGCCGATGGCGATCGAGCCACCGAGGAAGGCGACCGCCTTGGCGATGATCAGCAGCACATCGACGACGCTCACCGTGCCGGCCTCGACCAGGCTCGACACGACGGCCAGGATCACCAGGCCGAGCACGTCGTCGATCACCGCGGCGCCGAGTACGACTTGCGCTTCCGGCATCTTCAGTTTGCCGAGATCGCGGAAGACGCGGCCGGTGATGCCGACCGAGGTGGCGGCCAGCGTCGCGCCGAGGAACAGGTAGGCGTTGAATTCCATGCCCGGCAGGAGCAGCGGGCCGGCGACGAAGGCGCCGAGGGCGAAGGGGACGACGATGCCGACCGTGCCGACCGCCGAGGCGCGGGCACCGACGCTGACCAGGTCGCCGAGCCGGGTTTCCAGCCCGATCTGCAGCAGCAGGATGATCACCCCCAGCTCGGCCATGAACATGATGATCGGGTCGCGGGCGACGGTGTCGAAATAATGGAAACCGAGCAGGCCGAGGTTGCCGAGCACGACGCCGAGCAACAGTTCGCCGAGTACGGCTGGAAAGCCGATCTTCTGGGCGAGCGGCGCGAACAGTCGGGCGGCGAGGATGATGAGGGCCAGCCACAGCAGGTTTTCGCCGACGACGTCCGAGCCGGAGGCGAATACCGGCCAGGCGGCGGCGAGCAGGGCGAGCGGGAAAAGGCGGCGAAGCGTCATGGGCATGCCTTGGCAAGTGCGGGTGCGGCCAATCCTAACGGGGCGGCGGTGAATCGACAAGCCGCGCCGGGCAATTCACCCGGCATGGCCGGTGGCGAAACCCGGATCACGGCAGGCCGCCGGCTCAATGCATCAGCTGGTACTGCAGCACATAGGCGCCGGCACCGGCCAGGTAGCCGATCAACGCCAGGCCGCTGATTTTTTTCATGTACCAGAAGAAGTCGATCTTCTCCAGGCCCATCGCCGCGACGCCGGCGGCAGAGCCGATGATCAGGATCGAGCCGCCGGTGCCGGCGCAGTAGGCGAGGAATTCCCAGAGGAAATGATTCGTCGGGTACTTCGCGAGGTCGTACATACCCATCGATGCGGCGACCAGCGGCACGTTGTCGACGATCGCGCTGACCAGGCCGATAACCAGCACGATGAGGTCCAGGCGGCCGATGGTCTGGTCGAGCCATTGCGCGAGAGAGGACAGGATGTGCGTATGCTCGAGTGTGGCGACGGCGAGCAGGATGCCGATGAAGAACACCAGCGAGCTCATGTCGATCTTGCTCAGGGCATGGGCCAGCGTCAGGTGGTTCTTGTACTCCTCATCCTTGTTACGGTGGATCAGGTCGCCGACCAGCCAGAGGATGCCGAGGCCGAACAGGATGCCGAGGAAAGGCGGCAGGTGGGTGATCGTCTTGAAGGCCGGTACGGCGATGAGGATGCCGAGGCCGAGGAAAAACATCGTCTTGCGCTCGAACTCGCTGGTCTGGAGGCCATGGTCCATCTCGATGTGTTCGGGGGAAACCACCGGCCGGCCGCGGAGGACGTAAGCGGTGATGCTCAGCGGCACGAGCAGGCTGATGACCGCCGGTACAAAGACGGAAGTGATGATGTTGATCGAGGTGATCTGGCCGCCGATCCAGAGCATCGTCGTCGTTACGTCGCCGATCGGCGACCAGGCGCCGCCCGCGTTGGCCGCGATGACGATGATGCCGGCGAAAAACAGACGGTCGGGGCGGTTCGACAGCAGCTTGCGCATCAGCGAGATCATGACGATGGTCGTCGTCAGGTTGTCGAGCAGCGCGCTCAGGAAGAAGGTGACGATCCCGACCAGCCACATCAGCGTGGACAGTTGCTGGGTGCGGATCCGCTTGGTGATCACCTCGAAGCCATTGTGCGCATCGACGACCTCGACAATGGTCATCGCGCCCATCAGGAAGAACGCAATCTGCGCCGTGCTCATCAGCGATTCGCCAAGCTGATGGCTGATCAAGTGGTGATCGGCGGTGGACATCGCGTAGATCGTCCACAGAAGGCCGGCGCCAACAAGGGCCGATGCCGACTTGTTGATCTTGAGCGGGTGTTCGAGCGCGATGGCGGCGTAGGCGATGATAAAGACCAGGACCATTGCAGTCAGCATCTCGTAACCTCGTTGCAGTTGACGTTGATTTGAAGCGAGCGCCGGATACTAGCACCGGCCGGCGGTCTGGCAGCCTGTGGAAAACCCTGAGTTAAGCCGAGCGTTTCGATCACCAGGGCCTCGATTTCCTGGCGGTCGAGCGCGCTGGCCATGGCAATCACCGCCACGCCGAGCAGGGTCGGCGCAAGGAGGATTAAAGCGGGTGGGATGCCAGCCAGCGTCCGGCAGTCGTCGGCGAAGGCTGGCTTGTTGTTCTTTTCATGAGCCAGTTGAGTTCGACCCATTGCAGCCATTGGGTTGGTGTTAACTATTCAGTCCACTTAAAAATAAAAGCGGACTGACGGCCAAAGCTAATCAGCATTCGAGTATCCGACTTGCCAACTCCCGAGTTAGAACACCCGCAGAAATTTCCTTGCAGCCTCTGACATTCTGCCCGGCCCACAAGGGAGAAAAATCGCCCCGGCCTAGGCTTTCTGCTTTGGCCCGCAATGGCGCTGAGGCCTGAGCGGCGAGCGGAAAATGAGGGGCCATGGGGTTCATTGGCCCGAGTTCCCTCATCAGTCGATTCACAATGCCGCGAGCAGGTCTTCCTGAAAAAACATTGGTCAGCGCAGTGACCCGCGCGTAGTCACTCTTCAGCGCCGCGCGATGTACAGCACTCGTTGTTGCCTCGGGACAGAGCATGTATGCAGTGCCCACCTGTACCCCAGCAGCCCCGAGTTCCAAAGCCGCTCTTACTCCCGTCGCGTCCGCGATACCCCCCGCAGCAATGACTGGCACCTTCACTGCATGAACAACCTGCGGAAGTAGAGCGAAGGTACCCACCTGCGTACTGATGTCGCCAGTGAGAAACATTCCGCGGTGTCCGCCGGCTTCGTAGCCTTGCACGATGATGGCATCTACACCTTGGGCCTCCAACCAAAGCGCTTCTTCAACGGTGGTTGCCGAGGAGATTATCTTTGCCCCCGAGTTGCGAACCTGAGTCATGAGTTCCGGCGAGGGTAGCCCAAAGTGAAAACTCACCACGGCGGGTCTGTACTCATGGACCAAATCGGCCATTTCCTGCCCGAATGGCATCCGAGCAGGGGCCGAAGGAGCGGTTAAGAGGTCAATATCAAGCTCGGCATAGTAGTCGGCGAACAAAGCATTCCATGCCTTCGCCTTGGCCTCATCGGGCACAGGCATCTCGTGGCTGAAGAAGTTGAGATTGAACGGACGCTCGGTTTTGGCTCGGATGGTTTCGAGCTCTTTTCGCAGCGTCTCCGTGCTGAGCATCGCGCAAGGCAGAGAGCCCAGCCCCCCAGCATTCGAGACAGCAATGGCCAGCGCACTGTCCTGAACCCCGGCTAGAGGAGCTTGGATGATGGGAAGCTCTATTCCAAATAGGGTTTGTATCGACATGGAAATTATCCCTTTAGAGTATGTTGCTGTTTCGCATGGGCAATGCGCTACCTTCTCCCTTAGCCAGAGTATAGAGATTGTGGCCGGTGGCGGCCCAATTGAATGCATCCAATTCTGCGGCTTGGTTAGCCGAGAGGCAATTACGGTTTTCCGGACTAGAGCAGACGCTCTAATCATCCAATCGCTGATTTTGCAGATGACCGAAAATGGCCGCCCCCTGACCTCCTGCCTGACCATCGGCGTCCGATCAAACCTCGATTTTCACGCATTGTCTCAGCCCAGCATGTCAATCAGCAGGGCCTCGATTTCCTGGCGGCCGAGCGCACTGGCCATCGCGATCAGCGTGAAGCCGGGCTTGAGCAGGAATTCCTTGTCCGGGTTGAACTGCCAGTTGCCGTTGCGCTCGCGGGCGGCGAGCAGCACGTAGTTGGCGCTGCGCAGCTTGAGCGAGCCGATCGGTTTGGGGATGAAGGCGGCGGGGATCGGGATTTCCTCGATGCGCAGGTTCTTCTCGGACTTCAGCATTTCGTCGAGGAAGGAAACGACGTGCGGCCGGATCATCGCCGAGGCGATGCGCATGCCGCCGGTGAAGTCGGGCGAGACGATGGCATCGGCGCCGGCCTTGCGCATCTTCTCGCTGTTGCGTGTTTCCTGGCAGCGGGCGACGACGCGGATGGTCGGCTTCAGCTGCTTGGCGGTGATGATGATCATCAGGTTGCGCGAGTCGTCCTCGGTGATCGCGAACAAGCCCCTGGCGTCTTCGAGGCCGGCGGCCAGCAGCATGTCGTCGTCGCTGGCGTCGCCGTGCAGGTAAAGCATGCCGGGGTTCTTGTCGCGGTAGTCCTGCAGTTTGTCGCGCTCTTCGTCGATGGCGACGAAGTGGCGGTTGGTGGCTTCCAGTTCGTGCGCGATGTTGCGTCCGACGCGGCCGAAGCCGCACAGCACGTAATGGCCCTTGAGTTTGGTGATTGCTTTTTCCATGCGTCGTCTCCGCAGGCTTCCATTGAGGTCGGTTTCGAGTAGGGCGACGGTCACGATCGAGAACAGCATCGACAGGTTGCCGGCGCCGAGGATGCCGATGGCGACGGTCAGGATGCGCGCCGGCTGGTTGCTCGACATGTCGATGATTTCGCCGAAGCCGATGGTGGCGACGGTGATGAAGGTCATGTAGAAGCAGTCGAACCACGAATACTTGCCTTCGGTCAGCAGCATGTAGCCGATGGTGCCGAAGATGTGCACGGCCACCAGCATGCCGAGCGCCAGCCACAACAGGCGGACGATGTAGCCGATCTGCGAGGTGTTGATCACCGTGCGGGCGGGGCTGCAGCGTCGTTGATCGGCACCGACTGGGTCATGAAGATGACCGCCTTGCCGCCGTCCATGTTGGCGTGCAGGGCTTCGATCAGCGGCGGATTGACCGGCGCCTCGGCATCCCACTTGACGATGAAGTTGGCACCGGAGCCACCCGAGGCGTCGTTGAGTTCGACGAACAGTTCGAGCGTGCCGTAGGGCGGGATGGCAACGGGCGCCGGCACGCGCTCGCCGAGCAGCTTGCCGTGGGTGTCGTAGTAGCGCGCCGAGTGGATGCGCAACGGGCGTCGCCCGTCGGTGTTGCGGATGCTGACCAGTGCCGAGAGCAGCACCTGCGACGCCTTGCCGCTCTTGCCCACGTTGCCGTAGAGCATGTGCGAGTAGATCGGCAGGTAGATGGTCTGCCCGGCGCTCAGCGCGCGGACTTCCTGGGCGTTTGCTGCAGTCAACGGCCAGAAAAGACCAAAAATGGCGGCCCACGCGCAGCAGCGCGCCGTCGCTTTTATTTTCATGACACTCCCCTTTGTCACCAGTCCGTCCAGTCTACCGGCATCATCGGGTGTCCGCGCAAGACCTTTTCGATGAATACCATGCCCGAATTGGGTTCGCCGATGCGGCCTTCATGAAAGATGCGGGTAAAGATCGCGTCGGCCTGCGCGGCCTCGGCCAGCACGATCAGCACGTTCTGCTCGCCGGAAAAGAGCTGGCCGGCCTTGAGGCGGCGGTTGCCGACGCCGCGCGCGTGGTGGTGCGAGATCGACAGCACACCGGGCGTTTCGGCCAGCGCCGTGACCAGCTTCTGGCCCATGCCGGGCGGCAGGATGGCGGTAATCAGCTTCTTCTCGAGCTCGCGGCCGATGTGGGCGAGAACGCTCATCGCCGGCTCACTTCTTCGGCTCGCTGTGCAGCCCGAAGCGGGCGGCGACTTCGTGCGGCACGTAGGTCGCCATCTTTTCCAGCGGCGTCATCCACAGGATGCCCATGCCCGGCGTGTCGATCTTGGCGGTGACGAAGATGCGCTCGAAGATGCTGTCGGCCTGGTCGGAAGGGACGACGATATAGACCACCTCCTTCTCGGCATTGATCGTCAGACCGAGGATGCCGAGGCGCTTCTGGCGGACGCCGGTGCCATGCGCGTGAAAGATGGTGGCGCCCTGGGCGCCTGCGTCCTGCGCCACCTGCACGACCATGTCGGCGATGCCGCGCTGGACGATCGCGGTGATCAGCACTGCGTCGGTGAGGACGATCATTTCGCTCTGAGTCATGGTTTTCTCCTTGCTGCATTGCGGTGCGAAATACGGTTGCGCCAGTCGATCCACAGACCGGCGGCGAGCACGCTGAGGATCGGCCCTGCCGAACACAGGGCGAGGATGCCGAAGCCTTCCGGCGCGCCGACCGCTTCGCCCAGCCCGATGCCGAGGGCGAGCAGCAGCGGCACGGTGACCGGTCCGGTGGTGACGCCGGCGCTGTCCCACGCCAGGCTGACGAATTCCTCGCGCGAAAAGACCGTCAGCACCAGCGCAATGGCGTAGGTGCCGACCAGCAGCCAGGCCAGCGGCAGATCGAAGAGGATGCGGGCGACGCCAACTGCCGCGCCGAGGCCGACGCCGAAGGCGACGGCATGGATCAGCAGGCGCTTCTTGAAGGCGCCATCGCTCAGGTTCTCGACGGTCATGCCCATGGCGTTGAGCGCCGGTTCGGCGACCGTGGCGCCGTAGCCGATGCAGAAGGCGAAGATCATCGTCAGCGACAGTCCGAGCAGGCGCGGGTAAAGCGCCGGCGCCCCGCTGCCGCGGCGGGGCGAGAAGGCCCACGGCACGTTGTTGCCGGCCTGGTTGCCGAGTTCGACGAGGCCGGCGGTCAGCCCGAGATTGAACGCCATCATGCCGAGAACGGCGACGCTGATGCCGTAGACGAAGAGGTCGCGGCGCTTGATCGGCGTTTTCAGCAGGAAGCGCTGGACGACGAAGAGCAGCAGGACCAGCGGCAGGATGGCGCGTAGCGCGCCGAGCATTTCGGCGACCGGCGTTTCCCGGTACCAGTCGGCGGCGCCGGTGGCCTCGATGGGCAGCGGCAGGCCCTGGCCGGAAAAATGGATGGCTGTGCCGAGCACGAAAATGACCGGAAACAGCGAGGCCAGCGTGACGATGCCGAACCCGGACAGCGGGTTGTCGCCGCGCCCGGCCGAGGCGGCGACGCCGATGCCGAGGGCGAGCACCAGCGGCACGGTTACCGGCCCGGTGGTGATGCCGCCGCAGTCCCAGGCGAGGCCCAGCACGCGGTCGAGTCCGGGCTGGCTGGCGGCATAGGCGGTGATGCCGAGGCAGGCCGGGACGATGATCATTATCAGAGTCTTCATGCGCCAGCCGAACATCAGGCGCAACAGGCCGAGCGTGACGGCGCAACCGACGCCGCCGGCGACGGCCAGCACCAGTGCCCCCGACCACGGGCCGAGCAGGGCCTTGAGCAGGCCGGCACGTTCCGCCGAGACGCTGCCGCCCGCCGTCTGCAACACGCCGATTGCCGGTTCGGCGAAGGTGGCGGCGGTGCCGAGCAGGGCGCCGAAAGTCAGGATGGTCACCGGGTTCGAGCGGCCGGGCATCAGGAAGCCAATGTTTTCGGCGAAGGGCATCAGGCCCAGCTTGACGCCTTCCATGAACAGCATCAGGCCGAGCATCACCGCGCAGATGCCGAGGGCGATGGTTTCCGCCTCGGGCGGCGTCGTACGCAGGGCCAGCGCCTGGAAGCCGATCAGCATCAGCGCTAGCGGAATCACCGCCCGCATCTGCTCGGCGAAACGTACGGTGACGTAAGGGGTCAGCAGGCGATGCAGGTCGACCAGACGCAGCTTGTCGCGGCGGGCTGGCAGCGCGCGTTCGGCGGCGATGACATCGTTGTAGCTGACTTGCCGGTGGTGGCGACGGATGGCACCGAGGTACTGGCCGTAGCGGATTTTTTTCTCGGTCATGACACAGTCTGACGGGAGGCTGACGTCATTTTGCCACAAGCCCGCCGTTTCGGCCGGAACGGCTTACTGCTGGCCGTATCCGGCGAATTTTTCCTGCACCGCCCGCATCTCTTCCGGCGTCAGTAGAACCGGCTGCCCGAGCTGGCAGGCGCGCCAGTATTGTTCGCACAATTCTTCGAATTCGACGGCCAGCGCCAGCGCTTCGGCGAGGTCGCGGCCGGCGACCAGCAGGCCGTGGTTGGCGAGCAGGCAGCCCGTTCGGCCTTCCATGGCATGCATTGCTGCGGTCGACAGTTCAGGAGAGCCAAAAATGGCGTAGTCGGCACAGCGGATGGTGTCGCCGCCGAAGCGGGCGATCATGTAATGGAAGGGCGGAATGTCGCGGCGCAGGCAGGCGAGGCTGACGGCGAACGGCGAGTGCGCGTGCAGCACGGCGCCGACTTCCGGGCGGGCGGCGTAGAGATCGCGGTGGAAGCGCCATTCGGAGGACGGTTTGCGCTGTCCTTGGTGAGTACCGTCGAGCGCCAGCAGCGGAATGTCGGCGGCAGCCAGCGCCTCGTAGGGCATGCCGGTCGGCGTGATGTAGAAGCCGGCGCCGCAGCGTACGCTGACGTTGCCCGCGGTGCCGCGGTTGAGGCCGGCCGGTTGCATGGCGCGGGCAGTGGCGATCAGTTCGTTGCGCGGGTCAGCCACGGCTTTCTTCCGGGTAGAGCGCCAGCAATCCGTCGCGGCTGGCCGGGCAGACGCCGCGCTCGCTGATGATGGCGGTGACCAGCCGCGCCGGGGTGACGTCGAAGGCCGGGTTGGCGACAGCCGCGGCGGCCGGCAACTGGTGCAGCGCCGACGGAACGCCGCGGGCGTCCAGGCCGTGAACGAGGCGGAATTCGTCGCCGTCGCGTTCCTCGATGGGGATTGCGGCGCCGTCCGGGCAGGCGAAATCGAGCGTCGAGCGTGGCGCGGCGACGTAGAACGGAATGCCGTTGTCGGCACCGGCCAGCGCCTTGAGATAGGTGCCGACCTTGTTGGCGACGTCGCCGTTGGCGGCGATGCGGTCGGCGCCGACGATCACCGCGTCGACCTTGCCCTCGCGCAGCAGGATGCCGGCCGCGTTGTCGGCGATGACCGTGTGCGGCACGCCGTGCTGCGCCAGTTCCCAGGCCGTCAGCAGGCCCTGGTTGCGCGGCCGGGTTTCGGACACCCAGACATGCACCGGTAGCCCGGCGTCGTGGGCAGCGTAGACCGGCGACAGGGCAGTGCCCCAGTCGACGGTCGCCAGCCAGCCTGCGTTGCAATGGGTCATGATGTTCAGCGCGGCGCCCTGGCGGCGGCAGATCTGGCGCAACAGTCCAAGGCCGTGGCGACCGATGGCCGCATTCTGCGCGACGTCTTCGTCGGCGATGGTGGCGGCTTCCAGCCAGGCGGCGGCGCAGCGCTGCTCCGGAGGCAGTCGGGCAAGTACGTTTTCCATCCGCGCCAGCGCCCAGTGCAGATTCACGGCCGTCGGGCGCGTCGACCGCAACAGGGCGGCAGCGCCAGCCAGGCGGGTATCGGAAGCGTCGTCGGCGAGCGCCAGCGCCAGCCCGTAGGCGGCGGTGACGCCGATCAGCGGCGCCCCGCGCACCTGCATGGCGTGGATGGCGTGCGCCGCTGTCTCCAGCGTGGCGACGTGCACCCAGTGCAGCGCGTGCGGCAGCCGGGTCTGGTCGATGATGGAGAATGCGCGCTGTTCCGGGTGGGCGCGCAGGGTGCGGGTGGGGATGCCGTCGATGTTCATGGTTCAGGCAGGGGCGGAATGGGTGCGCAGCCTGTCGGCGAGTTCGGGTTCGGACAACTCCCCGGCGGCCAGCGCCAGCATGGTGCTGACGCAGATGGCGTCTTCAGCCAGCAGCAGATAGCCGTTGAGCACGAGAAACAGTTCGCAGCAGACGAAGGCGGTGCGCTTGTTGCCATCGATGAACGGGCGGTTGCGTGCAATGCCGAAGCCGTAGGCAGCGGCCAGTGTCGCAGCATCCGGCTCGCCATAGGCCGCCTGGTTGAGCGGACGCGCCAGCGCCGAAGCCAGCAAATCGGCATCGCGTACGCCGGCCAAACCGCCATGCTCGGCCAGTTGCGCTTCGTGGACTGCCCAGACGACGGATTCTTCAATCCACGTCCATCGACTCATTTGGCTAGCTCATGCAGCACGTTGCGGCGCGCTTTCATGATTTTGCGGGCGGCTTCCATCTGCTTTTCGAAGGCCGGGTCGAAGGGGGTCAGGCGGACACCATCCGGCGACTCCGTTGCATACACCGTGTCGCCTTTTTCTACATGCAGCTTGGCCAACAGTTCCTTGGGTAGTACGACACCCACCGAATTGCCAATCTGGGTCAATTTGAGTGCGAACATGGCGGCCTCCAAGATTGTTATAACGAATGTAATAATACGCCGTTTTCCGCTGGGAGCTTACTTGCCGTATCTGTTTCCTCAAAGACGAGAGGGCTAATATAAGGATTAACTTATTTATCCTCAAGCCAGTAAAAAGTGGAATTGCAGGCTAGCGAGGGGCTGAAAAACGCGGGCAAGACTTTCTTACATCGGCGAGGACTCCGTCAAAGAGCAGAAGACTCAACTTGAGTGCTTCTGTGACGCCTCTGCCAATGTCTTTTTACCTGAGAGTTTCAGCCCAATAAGAGCCTGCCCCTTCGGTGAGTTGCCAAGCGCCAACTCGCTTGGCACTTCTCTCCAGCCGGCGAATCATGTCTGCGGTTCGGCATGCCTTAGCGATTATGGGAGTTTGCGCGTTCGGCGGAGTCTGGAAATCTGGACACTCTCTCCCGCAGATGCCTGGATTATCATAAGCCTATCGATTGTTCGTCAATAATTGAAAATTCAGGCCGGCATATGTGTGAGACCCTTACGGCTAAAGCCAATTGCGGAGGTTTGGATTGATAGGTGAAAATCCCCTAAACCTGACGCATGCGCGCAATGATGCCATGCAGAGCAAACAGCCGCGTCTCCTGTTAGGCTGGAACCCACAATCATAGCCTGACGGTTTCCACCGAATATGCCTGATCCAATGCTGCTACTTCTCATTGCTTTGCCTTTTATCGGCAGCGCGATTGCCGGCATGATGCCGGTCAATGCGCGCAACGGGGAAGCCTGGCTAGCTGGCTGCGTTACTTTGGCTGGGCTGCTCGTCACATTTTTCCTTTACACAACGGTCGAAGCAGGTAGCGTTCTGCGCTACGAGGCCCCTTGGTTGCCTGCTTACGGCGTTAATTTCGTCCTGCGCATAGACGGCCTGAGTTGGCTGTTCACAGCACTCATATTGGGCATAGGCCTCTTGGTTGTACTCTATGCCCGCTACTACATGTCGGCGGCTGACCCGGTGCCGCGCTTCTTTTCATTCCTGCTTGCCTTCATGGGGTCGATGCTGGGTGTCGTGCTCTCGGGCAACCTCATCCAACTCGTTTTGTTCTGGGAGATGACCAGCCTCACGTCCTTTCTCCTTATCGGCTATTGGCAACACAGGATCGATGCGCGGCGCGGGGCGCGCATGGCGTTCATTATTACGGCGTCCGGCGGACTTTGTCTGCTTGCCGGAATCCTGCTTCTCGGCCATATCACCGGGAGCTACGACCTCGATGTCGTGCTGGCACGAGGCGATATCGTGCGGACCCACCCCTGGTACTTCCCGACGCTTCTGCTTATCGCACTCGGCGCCCTGACGAAGAGCGCACAATTCCCGTTCCACTTCTGGCTGCCGCATGCAATGGCTGCGCCCACCCCGGTTTCGGCCTACCTGCATTCTGCGACCATGGTGAAGGCCGGCATTTTCCTGCTGATGCGCCTGTGGCCGGTCCTTTCCGGCACTTCGGAATGGATGTGGCTGATCGGGGGCGCCGGAATCTGTACGCTGCTCATCGGCGCCTTTGCCGCAATTTTTCAGCATGACCTCAAAGGCTTGCTCGCCTATTCGACCATCAGCCACCTCGGCCTGATCACCGTCCTATTAGGCATTGGGACGCCACTCAGCATCGTTGCAGCCATTTTCCACACCCTCAACCATGCGACCTTCAAGGCTTCGCTGTTCATGGCGGCGGGCATTATCGATCACGAGACCGGAACCCGTGATATGCGTGTCCTGGGCGGGCTGCGCCGGGCGCTGCCGGTAACCGGGTCATTGGCCATCGTAGCCACCGCTTCAATGGCCGGCGTGCCACTGCTCAATGGCTTCCTTTCCAAGGAAATGTTCTTCGCGGAAACGGCGCTCATCGGCGGCGACGAGGAATGGTGGATGTCCATCGCCGCTGTGGCGGCGAGTATGTTTAGCGTCACCTATTCGTTGCGCTTCATCAGCGTCTTCTTTGGCAAGTTGCCCACCGACCTACCCAAAAAACCTCACGAGCCGCCGCACTGGATGCGCTTTCCCATCGAGCTTCTGGTGCTGCTCTGCCTGATTGTCGGTATCGCACCAACCCTGAGTGTCGCCCCGCTGCTCCATAACGCAGTATTTGCCGTGCTGGGAGAGCAGACGCCGTTGTATAGCCTTGCCATCTGGCATGGCTTCAACTTGCCACTTTTTCTGAGCATCCTTGCTCTCGCTGGCGGTATTGCCCTCTTCGCCATCCTGAGGCGTACCTACGGTGTCGCCGGACGTGAACGCGTTCCGTTGCTGCATCGGCTCAGCGGCGCACAGATTTTTGAGAGTTCGCTGCTGCGACTGAGTCAGGCCGCCTCCAGGATGTTGCGCGCCATCGGCACGCAGCGGCTGCAGACGCAACTCCTCTGGCTGATGCTGGCGCTGATTGGCGCCCCGTTGTTCATGGTAGGGTCCTTGCCCGCCTGGCCTCCTTTATCAACGCCATCATCGGTCGACCCGTTGTTCGCCCTCATGTGGCTGATCGGCTGTGCCTGCGCCATAGCCGCCGCCTGGCAGGCGAAGTACCACCGCCTCGCCGCGTTGATTCTCGTCGGCGGCACCGGGCTCGTCACGAGCCTGACTTTTCTGTGGCTGTCGGCTCCCGACCTCGCACTGACACAACTGATGGTCGAGACGGTCACTACGGTTCTGCTCCTGCTCGGCCTGCGTTGGCTACCGCCGCGCGAGCGGTCGCTGACCGTGCCGCGCCGAGTCTGGTTCCGCCGATCCCGCGACTTGTTCATCGTTGCTGCCGGCGGCACCGGAATGGCAGCCCTCAGCTATGCTGCGCTGGTGCTCCCCGCACCGTCGAGCCTCGGCGACTTCTTCCTCATGCGCGCCCTGTCCGAAGGCGGCGGCAGCAACGTCGTCAATGTATTGCTTGTCGACTTTCGCGGCTTCGATACCCTCGGGGAGATTACCGTCATTGCCATCGTCGCCTTGACCGTCTATGCGTTGCTGCGCCGCTTTCGCCCGGCCCCCGAGAGCATTGCGATCCCGGCCCAGCAGACGAGCGACATCGACCCGGCAGTTCGGCAGCCGCCGAGTGAGCAGGCCGAAAGCGGCCACCTGATGATCCCGGTGGTATACCTCCGGCTACTGCTGCCCTTCATGGGCATCATCGCGGCCTATTTCTTCTTGCGCGGACACAACCTGCCAGGCGGTGGATTCGTCGCTGCCTTGATCTTCTCGGTGGCCATCATCTGCCAGTACATGCTGGCTGGGACCTCCTGGATTGAATCACACTTGCGAATGCGCCCCCACCGCTGGCTCTCGTATGGGCTGCTAATCGCCTGTGGGACAGGCCTCGGCGCGTGGTTCTTCGGCTATCCTTTCCTGACCAGCCATACGCTGCACCTCTCCCTGCCCCTGCTCGGGGATCTCCACGTGCCGAGCGCGCTGGCATTTGACGTCGGAGTATTCGCCGTGGTCGTCGGCTCGACCATGCTGATCCTCATGGCACTCGCCCACCAATCGATCCGAAGCCACCGCGTGCCGAGCGCGGTCAGCCACAACCCCAGCCACATGCCGACGCGGGAGATTGTCTGATGGAGATGGTCATCGCCCTCGCCATCGGCGTGCTCTTCGGCTCTGGCATCTGGTTGATCCTGCGCCCACGCACCTTTCAGGTGATCATGGGATTCATGCTCATGTCTTATGCAGTCAACCTGTTCATTTTCATTATGGGCCGCCTGTGGATAAACCGTCCGCCCCTCACGCTCGGACCGGGCGCCCCCGACCCCGTTGCTTACGCCGATCCGCTGCCGCAAGCCCTGGTGCTGACTGCAATCGTCATCGGCTTCGCCACCACCGCGCTCTATCTCGTGCTGATGATCGGCGCCCGTGGCATTACCGGCACTGACCACGTTGATGGTGAGGAGCCCGAGCAATGAGTCTTGGCTGGACCCAACACCTGATTCTTGTACCGGTTGTTTTGCCGCTGCTCTGCGGGGCGCTGCTGATCCCGGTCAACGAGAAACGCCATCAGCTCAAGTTCATCGTCAATCTGGCGTCGGTGCTCGGCCTGCTGGTAACGGCCATCACCCTGGTCTGGCTGACCGACGAGGGCTGGCCGGACGGGATCGGGGTATACCTGATGGCGAACTGGGTGGCACCGTTCGGCATCGTCTTCCTGGCAGATCGCTTGTCGACATTGATGCTGCTCTTCACTGCGCTACTTGCAGGCGCCGTGCTCTGCTATTCGATGCGCAGTTGGAGCCGTATCGGCGTGCATTTCCATTCCCTCTTCCAGTTCCTGCTCATGGGCCTGAATGGTGCCTTCCTGACGCACGATCTGTTCAACCTCTTCGTCTTTTTCGAAGTCATGCTCGCCGCCTCATACGGCCTGCTCCTGCATGGCTACAACCCGGCCCGTCTCCGCGCCAGCCTGCACTATATCGCGGTGAACCTCGCCGCCTCGCTGCTTTTCCTGATCGGCGTTGCGCTCATCTACGCCGCCACCGGTACCCTCAACATGGCCGACCTGGCCAGACGTCTCAGCCACATCAGCGGGGATGGCCTCACCTTGGCGCAGATCGGGATGACCGTGCTCGCGCTCGCATTCCTGGCCAAGAGCGCGATGTGGCCCCTCGGTTTCTGGTTGCCCGCAACCTATGCTGCCGCCTCGCCTCCGGTCGCTGCGATGTTCGTCCTGCTGACCAAAGTCGGTATCTACATCGTGTTACGCCTGTGGCTGCTCATCTTCGCCAACGAGCCCCCCGGCGCCGCCGGCTTCGATGCCCTGCTGTGGGGCGGCTTGGCGACCATCGCTTTCGCTGCCGTTGGCATGCTGGCGAGCGAGACACCGGCGCGCCAGGCGGCCTACGCGGCCATGGTCTCGTCAGGCATCCTGCTCGCAATTATCGGTTTCGGCCAATCGTCACTGGTTCCTGCAGCACTTTTCTACATGCTCGGGTCGACACTCGCCATCGCCGCCTTCATGCTGCTCATCGAGTTGGTCGAGCGCATCAACCGGCCAGGAGCTGCCATGCTGGCGCTGACGATGGAAGCTTTCGCCATCGATGAGCGGCCGGAGCAGCCGGTGGGAGAAGGGATTCCCGCCACCCTCGCCTTCCTCGGGCTGGCGTTTATCGCCTGCGCATTGATCATCGCGGGCTTGCCGCCCCTCAATGGCTTCGTCGCCAAATTCTCAATCCTGCATGGTTTGCTTCATCCTGGCCCGGGCCAGACGGTGAGCCCCGGGGCCATGACGCTTATCGCGCTGATCCTGGTTTCCGGACTCGCTGCGATCATCTCCCTCCTGCGCTTCGGGGTTCGCACCTTCTGGGCCGCGGGCGTCCTGAAACCGCCGCCGCTGCATGTAACCGAGGTGGCTCCGATCGGGCTGCTGCTCCTGTTTTCCGGCGGCTTCGTCGTCCAGGCCGGGCCGGTCTTCGAATATCTCCACCGTACTGCAGACGGTCTGCAACGGCCGGCCCAGTACATTGAACGCGTGCTGGAGGAGCCAGTGGTCCCTAACCCCCTTTCTCCCTGAGGCAGATAATGAAGCGCTGGTTGCCTTTTCCGTTCGTTTCCGTCCTGCTGCTGCTGTTCTGGCTGCTTATCAACCAGACGATCGACCCGGCAGAGATTCTGCTCGGCGTCTGTCTCGCAGTCATTGTGCCGCTTATCGCCCAACCCTTGCAGCCACTTGGTTACCCGCGCCTGCGCCGGCCTCTCACCATTTTCCGGCTGCTCGCCATGGCCTCGGTCGAAATCGTGCGCTCATGCTTCAACGTCGGCCGGATCATTCTCTTTGTCAAGGCCGAAAGCATCAATTCCCAGTTCATCCGCATTCCCATCGACTTGCGGGATCCCTACGGGCTCGCCGTCCTCGCCGGCCTCATCAATCTGACACCCGGGACGGTATGGGTCGAAATACTGGGCGACCGTCATGAGCTTGCGCTTCATGTCTTTGACCTGCACGATGCCCAATGGTGGGTCGACACGATCAAGGGGCGCTACGAGCAACCGCTGATCGAGATCTTCGAATAGGATATTCATCTATGGTCGCACTGCTCGAATTCGCGATTGGTTTCGTCTCCGTCTGCGTCATCTTATCGATGCTTTTTTGCACCATTCGCCTCGTGATCGGGCCGACCGCCCAGGACCGAGTTCTTGCCCTCGATACACTATGGATGTGCGCCATCCTGCTCGCTCTGGTGCTCGGCATCCGGTTCGGCAGCCTGATCTATTTCGAGGTTGCCCTGCTGATCGCACTTATCGGTTTTGTGTCGACCATTGCCCTGGCCAAGTTCCTGATGCGCGGCGAGATCATCGAATGAGCGCACTGGAACGCCTCCCCACTTGGGCTGCGCTGCCTGTTTCCCTGCTTCTGATCATCGGTGGCTGCGTTATCGTTACAGGCGCCCTGGGCCTAATGCGGCTGCCCAATTTCTATCAACGTATCCACGGCCCGGCCATCACGATTACGCTCGGCGCAGGCTCAGTGCTGATCGCTTCGATGATCTACTTCACGGCACAGCAATCCCGCCTGGTCATCCATGAGATAATTATCACAGTCTTTGTACTGCTCACGGCGCCTGTCGTTTCTATGATGATCATGCGCGCAGCGGTTTATCGAGATCTGCGCGGTCGAAAACACAGCAGCGGGGCCGATGCGGGCGACGTGTATCGCTTTCCGGACGAAGATGGCTAGGTGTTTAGTCCCGAGCAATTTTTCTCAAGCCAACGGTCAGGCCTCAGCGTCAACCTATGCCTGAATTCTACCAGTTGCCACCGTCACGCCGTGGCGGTGGGCTTGCGTACCAGCAGCGAATCGCACGGTAGCCAGTCCAGCAACTTGGCGGCCGTACTGCCCAGCAGCAGCTTCCTCAAGCCGCTGCAGCCCTGGCTACCGATCACCACCAAGTCGATATTGTGCCCGCGCACGTAGCGCGTCAATGTGCTTTCTATGGCCCCGTACTCGATGACGGCACGCACCGTCGTACCCTTGGGAAGCGTCGTCGATGCCAGAAAGGCGGCGCATTCGGTTTGCTCGATACTGGCACACAGGCCGGGATGCGGCGAAGCATTGGCCAGCCCGGACATCGCCAGGGCATGGGCGTGATACAGGATCAGTTCTTGGCCGGGAAAAAAGCGGGCTGCGGCCAGCAGGGCATGACAGGACGGCTCGGAAAAATCGGTCGCCACAACGATCCGCCGGTACGGTCCTCGCGCCCGCTGGCGAACCACCAGCAAGGGCTGGGATAACCGGCGAGCCAAGTTCTTGACAGTCGAACCCAGCACGAACCGCCCCAAGGTCTCGTTACGGGATACACCGCTAACGACAAGGTCGGATTGCGTGCGTGCCGCTGCCTCCTGAATGGCTGTCGTGGCATCCATGCTGCGCACCAAATGCAGGGTCGCCGGTACATTGGCCGCCGCAAGGTCATGGGCAAGCTGTTGTCGCGCCACATGAAGGAGTTGTTCGTTGCTCGCTCCGCCAGCCCACGCCAGCACCTGATCGGGGGATGCAGCGGGATCAAGGACGTGCAATGCCACTAGTTCGGCCTGCCACTCATGAGTCAATTGAGCGGCCCGGTCCAGCGCCCGGTCGCATCGTGCACTCAGGTCGGTGGCTAGCAGAAGGTGATGCGGCGTGCTGTCCTGTTTTGTGATTGCTATCATGGAAAATCTCCTTAAATTTTCGCACCGTCAGTATGCGCCGATGGCCGGCATGCCGGAGTTACGCCAGGCCATCGTCGACAAGGTGGCGGCGCTGTATGGCTCGCGCTTTGACGTCGAGAGCGAAGTGACGGTGACGGCCGACGCGACGCAGGCGATCTTTACCGCCATTGCCGCCTTCGTGCGGCCGGGCGACGAGGTGATCGTCTTCGAGCAGGTCTATGACTCCTATGTGCCGGCCATCGAGACGGTCGGTGGCAAGGCGGTCTATGCCCAACTACAGTTCCCCGACTATGCGCCCGACTGGGCGCAGGTGGTGCAGCTCATCACGCCACGGACGCGGATGGTCATCGTCAATTCGCCGCACAATCCGACCGGCAGCCTGCTGACTGCGGTCGACCTGAAAAAACTGGCCGAATTGGTTCGCGGCACCGACATCGTCGAGCTTTCCGATGAGGTCTACGAGCACATCCTGTTCGACGGCGAGGACCACGCCAGCCTCTGTGGCCACCCGGAACTAGCGCCGCGCAGCATCGTCGTCTCCAGCTTCGGCAAGACCTATCACATCACCGGCTGGAAGATCGGCTACGTGGTCGGCCCGGCGGCACTGATGGCCGAGTTCCGCAAGGTGCACCAGTTCAACGTTTTTACCGTCCATGCGCCGTCGCAGCTGGCGCTCGCCGACTACATGCAGGATGCTTCGCGCCACCTGCGGCTGGCGGCCTTCTATCAGGAGAAGCGCGATTTCTTCCGCACCCTGCTGACCGAGACACCGTTCGAGCCGCTACCCTGCCGCGGCACCTACTTCCAGCGGCGAGCCACAAGGCGATCTCCGATCTGCCTGACCGTGCTTTTGCCGAGTGGATGACGCGCGAAGCCGGCGTCGCGGTGATTCCGGTCTCGGTGTTCTACGCCGACGGGCGCGACGACCGCGTCGTGCGTTTCTGTTTCGCCAAGCAGGAGGCGACGCTGGTCGTCGCCGGCGAGCGCCTGCGCCGCCTGTAAACGGCCATTGACGTATCGCGATAAGCGGCCAATAATCAAGACACCATAAAATCATCCTGCAGAAAGGAAAACGGCATGAGCATGCTTGAGGAATTCCGCGAATTCGCGGTCAAGGGCAATGCAATGGACCTCGCGGTCGGCGTCATCATCGGCGGCGCCTTCGGCAAGATCGTGGACTCTGTCGTCGGCGACCTGATCATGCCGCTGGTGTCGCGCGTCACCGGCCGCCTGGATTTTTCCAATCTCTACTTCGTGCTCGGCGACAACCCGAAGAACCTGACCGCACTGGCCGATATCAAGACGGCCGGCATCCCGGTCTTCGCCTACGGCAGTTTCCTGACCATCCTGGTCAATTTCATCATCCTCGCCTTCGTCATCTTCATGATGGTCAAGCAACTCAACCGCCTGCGCGCCGCCGAGCCGCCAGCGCCGGAACCCGAAGCGCCGGCGACCCCGGAAGACGTCCTGCTGCTGCGCGAGATTCGCGATTCGCTGAAGAAGTAGTCGCTGGACGGAACAACAAAAAAGCCGCTGCGTGCGGCTTTTTTGTTGCCTGCGTTGCCGGGGTCAGTCGCCGAAAACCGTCTTCCACAGGGCCTTGACCGCAGCAATGTGCTTGCCGATGCTTTCCCGGTCGACGAGGGCCTTGGGGTTGGCGCTCAGGCGCTTGGCGTGCTGCAGACGGCGGTATTCGCGGTAGGCGTCGCCGGCGGCTTCCGCCTGGTCGGCGGGAATCAGCCCGAGTTCGGCCGCCATCCGTAGCAGTGCGATGTTGCCGAGGTTGCCGGTCAGGGTGTGGTGGCGATGGGCGTAGCCGAGGACCAGATACTGGACGATGAACTCGACGTCGATGATGCCGCCGGCGTCGTGCTTAAGGCTGAAGCCGGTTTCGCTCTTCGATGCGTGCGCGTCGTACATCTTGCGGCGCATGGTGACAACTTCCTCGTGCAGCTTCGCCAGGTCGCGCGGCTGGCGGAGAATTTCGCAGCGGATTTCCTCGAAGCGGGCGCCGACTGCCGGATCGCCTGCACAGAAGCGGGCGCGGGTCAGCGCCTGGTGTTCCCAGACCCAGGCGTGCTTGAGCTGGTAGTCGCGGAAGGCGTCGACGGACACCGCGAGCAGGCCGGAATCGCCATTCGGGCGCAGGCGCAGGTCGGTTTCGAACAGCATCCCGGCCGGCGTCTGGCTCGATAGCCAAGTGCTCAGTCGCTGGCCGAGCCGGGTGTAGTTTTCCGGCGCGTCCTGCGCGTCGTCGTCGAACAGGTAGACGAGGTCGAGGTCGGAAACGTAACCGAGCTCCTTGCCGCCCATCTTGCCGTAGCCGATGACGGCGAACCTCGGCGCTTCGCAATGCCGCTTCTTGATCGTGCGCCAGCACAGCGGCAAGGTTTCCTGGACGATGGTGTCGGCCAGTTCGGTCAGGTGGTCGGACAGGCGCTCGATGGTCTGCAGGCCGGAGAGGTCCTGCGCCAGCAGGCGGAAGACCTGGGCGTGGTGCACTTCGCGCAGGATGTCCATTTCGCGCTCGTTGTCGCCGGCGTGGTCGGCCAGGTTGCGCTTGAGATTCTCGCGGAAGCCGGCCCAGTCGGTGGCGATCTCGTAGAGACGCGGGTCGAGCAGTTCGTCGAGCAGCAGCGGGTAGCGGTTCAGGTAGTCGGACGCCCAGTTCGAGGCGCAGATCATGTCGGCGACGCGGCGCAGCGCCATCGGGTATTGCTGCAGCAGCGCGAGATAAGCGCCGCGGCGGCTGATCCCCTCGATGAAATGCAGGCCGCGGGCCAGTGTCGTGTCCGGGTCGCCGGTAGCGCCGGCCGCTTCGATCAGGCGCGGGCCGATGGCGTCGAGGCGCGAGCGGTTGGTGGTGGGCAGCTGCAGGTAGCGGCTGGAAGCGCGCAGTTCGGCCAGGCGCTTGATGGCCTCGGCCGGCTGGCGGAAACCCCGGTTGCCGAAGGCCTCGATCGCCGCGTCCTCGTCGAGCTGCCCCATCCACAGGCCGGTCAGCGGGTGTTCGCCGGCCTCCGGATCGGAAAAGATCTGTTCGAAATGGCGGCTTACCTTGTCGCGATGGCTGTCGAGTACGGCGAGCATCGCCGGCCAGTCGGCGAATTCCATGCTGCGTGCGACGCTGGCCTGGTCGGCCGGATTCTCCGGCAGCATGTGCGTCTGCTTGTCCTCGACATATTGCAGGCGGTGTTCGAGGCGGCGCAGAAAAATATAGGCTTCGCGCAATTCGCTCTCGGTGTCGGCCGGGAGCAGCTGGCGGCTGACCAATTGCTGGAGCACGGACAGCGTCGGCCGGATTTGCAGCCCGGGATCGCGTCCACCGCGGATGAGCTGGAAGACCTGGGCGATGAACTCGATTTCGCGGATGCCGCCGGGGCCGAGCTTGACGTGGTCGGCCATGTCCTTGCGTGCCACTTCGCGGCGGATCTGCGCGTGCAGGTCGCGCATCGCGTTGATGGCGCCGAAGTCGAGATACTTGCGGAAGACGAAGGGCCGGGCAATTTTCTGCATCGCCGTGACCCACGCCGGTTGCAGGTTGGTACCCGCGTTCATGGTGCGCCCCTTGATCCACGCGTAGCGCTCCCACTCGCGGCCTTGGGTGATGAAGTAGTTTTCCAGCGAGTCGAGTGAACAGACCAGCGGGCCGGAGTCACCATTGGGCCGCAGCCGCATGTCGACGCGGAAGACCTGGCCGTCGGCGGTGATCTCGCCGAGCGCGGAAATCACGCGCTTGCCGAGCCGGGTGAAGAAATCGTAGTTTTCTATGCTCTTGGGCCCGGCGGTGTCGCCTTCCTCCGGGTAGACGAAGATGTAGTCGACGTCAGACGAGACATTCAGTTCGCGGCCGCCCAGCTTGCCCATGCCGATGATCAGCAGGCGTTGTGGCTGGCCGGCCTTGTCAAGCGGCTCGCCATAGGTTGCGGCGAGCAGGCGGTGGTAGTGATCGAGCGCGAAGTTGGTGGTGATGTCGGCGAGCAGGGTCATGCTCTCGACAACTTCGGCCAGCGGGGCGAGGCCGCAGAGGTCGCGCAGGGTGATGTGTGCCATGACGCGCTGCCGCAGGCGGCGCAGTTGCACCTTGATGGCATCGTCGTCGGCCCCTGCCGGGGTCAGCCCCGCTGCCAGTTGTTCCGCGGTCAGCGGCGCCGTCCATACGGCGGCCAGTTCGGGGATCAGCGCCGGATGCGTGGCCAGCAGGTTGGCCAGGTAGCGGCTGTGGGCGAGGGCGGATTGCCAGCGCGGGTCGGGTAGCTTGTCCATGATTGCTCGGTCGGCGCACAGGCCGAAAAGGATAGAATGTCATTTTTGACGAATCATCGATTGTAGTGACCTATCCCTCTTCCTGGCAAAGCGCTTTTTTCCGTGGCTGACGAGGAAACCCGCATTGCCTTGCGCCGGGCGTTTTACAGCCGCCTGCGCTGGTTGTGGCCGATCCTCGCTTCGCCGTTTCTGCGCCGCACGCTGCGCTTCGCGCTGTGGGGCGCCTTCGTTGCCTGGGTGGTTTTCGCCGTGCTGGTGCTAGCGCTGCGTTATGTCGTCCTGCCGAATGTCGGCATGTATCACGGGCAGATCGAGCAGGCGCTCAGCCGGGCGATCGGCCAGCCGGTGACGATCGGCGCGATCGAGGCGCGCTGGCAGGGGCTCAATCCCGACCTCGTCCTCGACAACGTGGCGATTGCCGATCGCCAGGGCAAGCCGGTGTTCTCCCTCGAGCAGGTGGAAACCGTTCTTTCGTGGCACAGCCTGTGGCGCGGCCGGGTGACGCTGTCCTTGCTGGTACTGGAACGGCCGGTGTTGCATGTGCGGCGCGAAACCAGCGGACGCATCACGGTGGCCGGCATCGAGACCGAGGACGAAGGCGATCCGGCGTTCGCCGAATGGGTTCTTGAGCAGAGCCGCATCCGTGTCCGCAACGCGACCATCGTCTGGGAAGACCGTCTGCGCGAGGCGCCGCAACTGGCGCTCGAGGATCTGCAGTTTGCCCTCGACAACAGTGGTCGGCGACACCGTTTCGGCCTCTCCGCCGCGCCGCCGCCCGAACTGGCGGCACGCATCGACCTGCGCGGCGAAGTCAATGGGGCGCTCGACGAAGCGCTCGAGCACCTGTCGGGAAAGATTTTCGTCCAGCTCGATTACGCCGATCTGGCAGCCTGGCGAAACTGGGTCGATTACCCGGTCGACCTGTCGCAAGGGCGTGGCGCACTGCGCATCTGGGGCGATCTGCAGGACGGGCAGGGCAAGGCGACCGCCGACCTGGCGCTCGAAGAGGTCCGCATCCGGCTCGGCAAGAAGCTGCCCGAACTCGACCTGAGCAGCTTGCGCGGCCGCCTCGAAGGGCGCTACAAGGCCGGCGCCTGGGCGCTGGCCGGGCGCAAGGTCGAGCTGTCGGCGGCGGATGGCCTGCGTGTGGCGCCGACCGACTTCCAGGTGGACTGGCAGCAGGACGCGTCGACCGGCCGGATCACCGGCGCGGCCAGCGCCAGTTTCCTCGATCTGGCAGTGCTCGCGCGGCTGGCAGCCTTTCTGCCGCTCGATCCGCGCAGCCGCGAATTGCTGGAAGGCCACCAGCCGCAGGGGCGGATCGCCGAGTTGCGCACCGCCTGGACCCGTGCCGGCGAGGCGTTGGAGCGCTACTCGCTGCGGGCAGCCTTTACCGATCTCGGCTTGCACGCCGGCGGCTATTTCCCGGGGGCGAACGGCCTTTCCGGCATGGTCGACCTGACCGAGAAGGGTGGTTCCGTGTCATTCGATGCGGGACGTTCGCGCGTCTCGCTTCCGGCTGTCTTCCCGGAACCAGATATCGCTTTCGACCAGTTGCGCGCGCACGCCAGCTGGAAGGTGGCCGGCGATGTCGTGGACGTCAAGCTGGAACGCCTGCAGTTCGATGGTGCGGATGCTGCCGGGTCGGCCAGTGGCAGCTACCGCTACACGGGCGAGGGGCCGGGTGTGATCGATCTCGCCGCCAGCATTTCGCGCGCCGACGGACGCGCCGTCTGGCGCTACATGCCGCGCGCCGTCAGTGCCAACGTCGGCGAGTGGCTACGCAGCAGCATCGTCGCCGGTCGCGGTTACGATGGCAAGATGGTGCTCAAGGGCGATCTCGCGGATTTCCCGTTCCGCGACCCGGCCAAGGGCAAGTTCCTCATCACGGCCAAGGCCGAGGGCGTGAAACTGGACTATGCGACCGGCTGGCCGGTGATCGAAGAGATCAAGGCCGACATGAGCTTCGGCGCCGGCATGCGGATCGTTGCCGAGAAAGGCACGATTCTCGGCGCCAGTCTGGCGGATGTCGTGGTCGAAATCCCCGACTTCGAGGCGAAGGAAGAAATGCTGCTCATCCGTGGCGATGCCAGCGGGCCGACCGGCGAGTTCCTGGACTTCATCGATAAAAGCCCGGTCAGCGAGAAGATCGACCACTTCACCAGGGGCATGAAAGCCACCGGTAACGGCAAGCTCGACCTGGCGCTCGACATTCCGCTGCGCCGCGTGCAGGAAACCCGGTTGCGCGGCGATTTCCGCTTTCAGAACAACCAGATCCAGCTGTTCGAAGGACTGGCACCGCTGACTCAGGTCAATGGCCGGCTGCTGCTGACCGAATCCAGCATCTCGTCGCCAGAGATCAGCGGCCGGATCTTCGGCGGGCCGATCAGGGTCGCCATCAAGAGTCATGCGGACCGTGTTGCCGTGCAGGTCGCCGGCACCTCGAACGTCAGCGAACTGTTCCAGCATTTCGGGCTGCCCGCGGGCGATCGCCTGGCCGGTAGCGCGGCGTGGAAGTCCAGCATCGATATCAGGCACTACCAGAGCGATCTGGTCATCGAGTCCGACCTGCTCGGCGTCAGTTCGCGCCTGCCCGAGCCGCTGGCCAAGGCGGCAACCGCGCCGCTGGCCCTGCGCGTCGAGAAAACCACCGCCGAGGGCGGCCGCCAGCAGTACCGGGCGACCTTGGGCAATGTCGCGCAGGCTGTCGTCATCAAGCGCGCCGAAGGGCTGGAGCGCGCCGTCGTGGCGCTCGGCACCGGCGATGCCAGTCTGCCGGAACGCGGTGTCGCCGTGCGCATCGCCGTCCCGCAATTCGATGCCGATGCATGGAAGGAGGCGCTGGGGGGAAATGGCAATGGCGGTCGCGGCAGCAAGGATTTGCCGACGCTCGATGTGGTGTCGATCAAGACGCGGACCATGCGCCTGTTCGGCCGCGACTACACGCAGGTCGACAGCGAAGTGCGGCCGCGCGACGATGGCTGGCAGATCACCCTCAGCATGCAGGAGGCAGCTGGCGACCTGTTCTGGCGCAATGCCGGCGACGGCTCGCTGGAAGGGCGGCTGCGGCGCCTGGTGGTGCGTCCGGCGGCGGAAACGGCGGGCGGCCCGAATACGAAGCTGATCAACAGCCTGCCGGCGATGAATCTCTCCGTGGACGATTTCCGGATCGGCGACCGGGTACTCGGGCGGCTCGAACTGCGGGCGCGCAACGACAAGGGCGCCTGGCATCTGGAGACGCTGAACCTGCGCAATCCCGACGGCGCTCTGAACGGCAAGGCGGTCTGGCGCAATGACGGGGCCGGGCGGCACCAGACACGCCTCGATTTCGATTTGACGGCCAGCGACGTCGGCAAGCTGCTCAACCGCCTTGGCTATGTCGATGCCATCCGGCGCGGGACGGCGACGTTGGCGGGCAGCATGCAGTGGAACGGCCCGCTGACCGCCATCGACTATCCGTCGCTGACCGGCGAGATGACGGTCAGCGCCGAAAACGGCCAGTTCAACAAGCTGGAGCCGGGCGTCGGCCGGCTGCTCGGGCTGCTTTCGCTGCAGTCGTTGTCGCGCCGGCTGACCCTCGATTTCCGCGACATTTTCAGCGAGGGCCTGGCTTTCGACAGCATCGAAGGCAAGACGGTCGTCACCGCCGGCGTCATGCGCACGGCGGGGCCGCTACGCATCAACAGCCCGGCGGCGCAGATCCAGATCGAGGGCGAGGCCGATCTGAAGAGCGAAACGCAGAACCTGCAGGTGCTGGTGCGCCCGCAGATCGGCTCGGTGGCCGCGATCGGCGCCGCGACGCTGGTCAATCCGATCGTCGGCGCCGCCGCGCTGGTGGCCAGCGCCGTCCTGCAGAATCCGCTCGGCCGCCTGTTCAGCTATCGTTATCATGTCACCGGCAGCTGGAGCGACCCCAGGGTCGAGAAGGTCGGCGAATTCGTCGAGGAAGCGCCGCCCGGGGCGGCAGGAGGAGGCAGGCAGTGAGCAAGCAGAATTGCCGCATGGCGGCGATCCAGATGGTGTCGGGGCCGCGCGTCGCGGACAACCTGGCCGTCGCCGGCCACCTGATCGCTGATGCCGTGGCGCAGGGCGCCCAGCTGGTCGTGCTGCCCGAGTATTTTCCGGTCATCGGCGCCGCCGATGCCGACCGCGTGAATGCGCGCGAGGAGTTCGGGGGCGGGCCGATCCAGGACTGGCTGGCGGCTACCGCACAGAAGCACGGAATCTGGATTTTTGCCGGTTCCATCCCGTTGACCGCAACCGTCAACGACAAGATGCGCAATTCCAGCCTCGCCTACAACCCGGCCGGCCAATGCGTCGAGCGTTACGACAAGGTGCACCTGTTCGGCTTCAACAAGGGCGAGGAATCCTACGACGAGGCCGCCTTCATCGAGCCTGGCAACCAGCCGGTCGCCGTCGATACGCCGTTCGGCCGCATCGCCCTGTCGATCTGCTACGACCTGCGCTTTCCCGAGCTGTACCGGGCGCTGGCGCCGGTCGACCTGATCCTGGTGCCGGCCGCCTTCACCGACACCACCGGCCGCGCCCACTGGGAAATCCTGCTGCGCGCCCGCGCTATCGAGAACCAATGCTACCTGTTGGCGGTCGGACAGGGCGGGCGGCATGAAAGCGGCCGCACGACGCACGGCAATAGCATGATCGTCGACCCTTGGGGCGAAATCCTCGATCGCAAGATGAAGGGGCCGGGCATTGTCATCGCCGACCTCGACCACGCCCGCATCGCCGAAATCCGCGAGAGCCTGCCGGCGCTCGCGCACCGCAAACTTTAAGGAAGTTTCATGATTCAAGACAGCGCCCTGGCGCAAGCCGAATCCCTGCTGCTGACACCCTTCTCGCTCACCGAGGGCGACCTGTCGCGTACCTTCGGCCAGATCCTGACGCATCAGGTCGACTATGCCGACCTCTATTTCCAGTATTCGCGTTCCGAGGCTTGGAGCCTCGACGAAGGCATCGTCAAGTCGGGCAGTTTCAACATCGACCAGGGCGTCGGCGTGCGCGCCATCTCCGGCGAGAAGACTGCATTCGCCTACTCCGACGACATCAGTTCGCGGGCGCTCGGCGATGCCGCCAACGCCGTGCGGGCGATCGCCGCTGCAGGGCAAAGCGGCATTTTGCCGGCTTTTTCGGCGTCGACCGCAGCCAGGTCACTGTACATCCCGCACGATCCGATCGCCTCGCTGCCGGCTGACGCCAAGGTGAAATTGCTCGAACGCCTGGAAGGCTTTGCCCGGGCGCTCGACCCGCGCGTCATCCAGGTCATGGCCTCGCTGGCCGGCGAATACGAAGTGGTCCTCGTCGCCGGCTCCGACGGCCGGCTCGCGGCCGACATCCGCCCGCTGGTCCGCTGCTCGGTATCGGTCATCGTCGAGGAAAACGGCAAGCGCGAGCAGGGCGGGGCGGGCGGCGGCGGCCGTTTCGACTTCGCCTATTTCGACGATACCGTCCTCCAGCGCTACGCCAGCGAGGCCGTGCATCAGGCGGTGACCAACCTCGATGCCGAGGCGGCACCGGCCGGGCAGATGACCGTCGTCCTCGGTTCCGGCTGGCCCGGCATCCTGCTGCACGAAGCGGTCGGCCACGGGCTGGAAGGCGACTTCAACCGCAAGGGCAGCTCGGCCTTCTCCGGCCGCATCGGCCAGCGCGTCGCGGCGAAGGGCGTCACCGTCATCGACGACGGTACCATCAGCGACCGCCGCGGCTCGCTCAATATCGACGACGAGGGCAACCCGACCCAGCGCACCGTGCTGATCGAGGATGGCATCCTCCGGGGCTACATGCAGGACAGCCTCAACGCCCGCCTGATGGGCGTCGTCCCGACCGGCAACGGCCGCCGCGAATCCTTCGCCCACCTGCCGCTGCCGCGCATGACCAACACCATGATGCTGGCCGGCGAACACGACCCGCAGGAAATCATCGCTTCGGTCAAGAAGGGCATCTATGCCGCCAATTTCGGCGGCGGCCAGGTCGACATCACCAGCGGCAAGTTCGTGTTTTCGATGAGCGAGGCCTACCTGATCGAGGACGGCAAGGTGACGCGGCCGATCAAGGGGGCGACCCTGATCGGCAACGGCCCCGACGCGCTGACCCGCGTTTCAATGATCGGCAACGACCTCAAGCTCGACCCCGGCGTCGGCACCTGTGGCAAGGACGGGCAGAGCGTGCCGGTCGGCGTCGGCCAGCCGACATTGCGTATCGATGGACTGACGGTGGGGGGTACGGCATAATGCCTAGTTATTTGGGAGGGGGCATTCATGCGAGCGTGGTTTTTGGCGGCACTGGCGATGGCGTTTTGTGGCGTAGCATCGGCTCAGACGCCCCAGC
This sequence comes from Dechloromonas sp. UBA6271, assembly GCA_002440665.1. Classification (GTDB taxonomy): domain Bacteria; phylum Pseudomonadota; class Gammaproteobacteria; order Burkholderiales; family Rhodocyclaceae; genus Azonexus. The sequence continues at coordinate 45,012 of DJUX01000049.1, read as the reverse complement.
AGGACAGACTCAAGGCCGTTCAGGCTGATCCGGCGGCGCTCAAGCAGGCTATCGAGGCGGGCCAGAAGGCGGCGTTCTTCTGCGTGAACTGCCATGGCGACAGCGGCATCAGCAAGATTCCGGAAGTCCCCAACCTGGCCGGCCAGAATCCGGCCTACCTGCTGGAGCAGATTCGCAAGTTCGGCAGCGGTGAACGCAAGGACCAGTTCATGCAGGGGCTGATCAAGGTCCTGAAGGATGACGAGCGCGTGCAGATTGCTCTGTACTTCGGCAGTCAGGCGGTACCGCCGGGCAAGGCCGATCCCGCCCAGGCGGCGCGCGGCAAGGAGCAGTTCGCCAAGCTTTGCGTGCGTTGCCACGGCGAGGCGGCACGCGGCGACGCGACGATTCCGCGCCTCGCCGGCCAGCAGATTCCCTATCTGGTGACGTCGATCACCCGCTATCGCGACAACACCGGCGTCCGCAACAACCAGCTGATGTCGATCGCTACTTCGTCGCTGAAGAACGAAGACATCAAGGCGATCGCCAATTACCTGACCCAGCTGCCCTGATGCGCTATTGAGTCTTTCTTTCCATCGGTCGGCAAAATTGACCGATGTCATGGTTCCGCAGGCTTGTCCCCGGTAGTTTCCGCTCCCGGGGACAATTTGCTTTGGGGAAACCATGAAAAGACTTTCAGGACTGCTGCTCGCATTGGCGCTTTGCGTCTTCGGCGGCGAGGCGATGGCGCAGATCGCCGATCTCAATTCGGCGATCAACAAGGCCGGCCGCCAGCGCATGCTGTCGCAGCGCATGGCCAAGGCCTACTTCCAGATCGGCCAGCAGGTCGAGGTCGAGCGCAGCAAGAAAATCCTCGACTCGTCGGTCGCGCTGTTCGACCGCCAGCTGGTCGAGCTCAAGAACTTCGCACCGACACCCGAGATCAAGGAAAACTACCTCAAGCTGGAGAAATCCTGGCTCGCCTACAAGGACGTGCTGGTCGGCGCGGCGCCGTCGCAGGACAACGGGCGCAAGGTGCTGGAAATTTCCGAGCAGGTGCTGGCGCTGGCGCATCAGGGAACGGTCCAGCTCGAAAAGCAGTCGACGACGAGCGCCGGCCGCCTGGTCAACGTTTCCGGCCGCCAGCGCATGCTGTCGCAGCGCATGGCCAAGTTCTACCAGGCCATCGCCTGGGGCGTCGGCGACGACAAGAGTGCCGGCGACCTGGACAAGGCGCGCAAGGAATTCGCCGCCGCCCACCAGGAGCTCGCTTCGGCGCCGTCCAATACGCCGCAGATCAAGGAAAGTCTCGAACTGGTCAAGCAGCAGTGGTTCTTCTTCGAGAATGCCTTGAACCAGAAGGCCGGCCCCGACAAGCGCCCGCAAACCGCGGTCGCGACGACCAGCGAACGTATCCTGGAAGAAATGGAAACGGTCGTCGGGCTTTACGAAAAGCTGAAGTAATCAGAAGAGGCTCAGTTGCCGCTCATCCGCCGGCTTGGCTGGTGGGGGCGGCTTGAAGCGCGCCGTGTCGAGCTTCGGGAATTCGCGGGCCAGCCCGAGGCGGCGGCAGGCGAGATCGAAGCGCTGGCGGATGAGGCCGGCAAAATGCCCCAGCCCCTTCATCCGGCTGCCGAAATTGGCATCGTTGGCGCGTCCACCGCGCAAGTCGTATAGCACCGACATGATGCGCGAGGTCTTCTCCGGCGCATGCCAGTCCAGCCACTCGCGGAACAGTCCCGCGACTTCATGTGGCAGGCGCAGCAGGGTGTAGGCGGCGCTCGATGCGCCGTGGCCGTGCGCCGCCAGCAGCAGTTTTTCCAGTTCGTGGTCGTTGAGGCCGGGAATCAGCGGCGAGGCGAACGCCGACACCGGAATGCCGGCGGCGCTCAATTTCCGCATCGCTTCCAGCCGCGCGTGCGGGGCGCAGGCCCGCGGTTCGAGCTGGCGCGCCAGCGGCCCGTCGAGCGTCGTCAGTGAAATGCCGATGTGCGCCAGGTTGTGGCGGGCGAGTTCGGCCCAGAGGTCGATGTCGCGCACGATCAGCGACGACTTGGTGACGACAGACACCGGGTGGCCGGTTTCCAGCATCACTTCCAGCACTGCGCGCGTCAGCCGCTCCTTGCGCTCGAACGGCTGGTAGGCATCGGTCGCGGTGCCGAGGACGATGGTCGAACAGACATAGTCCGGGCGACTCAGTTCCTCGCGCAGCAGGCGCGGGGCATCCGGCTTGTGGAAGATCTGCGTTTCGAAATCGAGGCCCGGCGACAGCCCGAGATACGCGTGCGTCGGGCGGGCATAGCAATAAATGCAGCCGTGCTCGCAGCCGCGATAGGGGTTGAGCGACTGGTTGAAACCGATGTCCGGCGAGTCGTTGCGGCTGATGATCGACTTCGCGCTGTCGACCAGCAGGCGGGTCTGCGGCAGCGATGGTTCGGGCTGTTCCCAGCCATCGTCCTCGACCTGGCGGGTGTCGGTGCTGAAGCGGTGGGCGACGTTCCCCGCCGCGCCGCGTCCCTTGATGGGCGTCGGTGGAATCTCGGGAGAAGGTTGCAGGTCGAAATCTTCCATACGCATCCGGTAGAATGCCGGGTTTTCAGCAATTTTCAAATGGGGCAGGCCATGACGCCGCAAAGCAAACCGAACACCGACGACATTCGCATCAAGGAAATCAAGGAGCTGGTGCCGCCGGCGCACGTCTTCCGCGAATATCCGGTGTCGAACCGCGCGGCGCAGACGACCTATGCCGCCCGCCAGGCCATCCACCGCATCCTGCACGGCGCCGACGACCGCCTGCTGGTCGTCATAGGCCCCTGCTCGATCCACGACTACGACGCGGCCATGGAATACGCCAAACGGCTGACGAAAGAGGCGGAAAAATACGCCGAAGACCTCGTCGTCCTGATGCGCGTCTATTTCGAAAAGCCGCGCACCACCGTCGGCTGGAAGGGGTTGATCAACGACCCGCGCCTCGACAACACCTTCCGCATCAACGAAGGCATCCGTCTGGCGCGCCGCATCCTGCTCGAAATCAACGAGCTGGACCTGCCCTGCGCCACCGAATTCCTCGACACCATCACGCCGCAATACACCGCCGACCTGATCGCCTGGGGCGCCATCGGCGCGCGCACCACCGAATCGCAGGTGCACCGCGAACTGGCCTCCGGGCTTTCGTGCCCGGTCGGCTTCAAGAACGGTACCGATGGCAACATGCGTATTGCGGTCGACGCCATCCGCTCGGCCAATTCGCCGCATCACTTCCTGTCGGTGACCAAGTCCGGTCATACCGCCATCGTGTCGACGATGGGCAACGAGGACTGTCACGTCATCCTGCGCGGCGGCAAGGAACCGAACTTCGACGCCGCCAGCGTCGACGCCGCGTGCACCGAAATCGCCAAGGCCGGCCTTGCCGCCCGGCTGATGGTCGACTTCTCGCACGGCAACAGCCGCAAGCAGTACAAGCTGCAGATGGAAGTTTGCGACAGCGTTGCCGCCCAGATGGCCGGCGGCGAGGAGCGCATCGTTGGTGTCATGGTCGAGTCCCACCTCGTCGAAGGCCGCCAGGACCTGTCGCCCGACAAGCCGCTGACCTATGGCCAGAGTGTCACCGATGCCTGTATTGGGTGGGATGACAGTCTGAAGGTGCTGGAGCAACTGGCGGCGGCGGTGCGGGCGCGGCGGGTGGCGGAAGCGGCTGAGTAAAAGGCTTGCTTCTGCCCTAAGTGCCGAAGGCCCGATAGCTGAATCTGTCGGGCCTTCGGCACTTTTGGATTATTTATTTTCGTATGTTGCCAGGGTCAAGTAATGGTTTTGCGAAACGTCTCTGGGGTTCGCGTTTGAGCTTGAGGAGCCTGATGCCATGTCGAGGTCGTCCGTCCACTTCGTGCCCTCAGCGGACTGTCGAGCCCTCAGGAGTCAAACGGCAGGTATCTGAGCGGAGCCGACGTACAACGCATGGGCTGCCCGCAAACTATTCGGCCAATGCCGCCAATTGCCCTGCTCGCTGACTCAGTCGGCAATGAATCGGTAAGCTACCGTACGTCTACAAATCACGCTGAGCGGTTGACTTTCCTGTCCTTGGTCAGCTTCTGGTCAGTGCGTCGTTCAACCGTGTCGCACCAAAAAGGATGATCTTAAGTTGCTGAACGAAATTTTCCGACATTTCGGCTTCGAGCAGGGGTTGGTCGGGGGGTAGGTCGAGAACGTCGGTTGCCGCCGCGAGCATGGTCATCACGATCATTCCGCAAACCATCTGCAAACTTGCTGTCGGCAGTTGCGCGTAAAGGCCGCGAATCCGGAAATCCTGCGCCATTTCATTGGTGAAATGGGTGACGTCATTGCGAATCGCCAGGCGCAGTATGCGGCTGCCCCCTGAACGCTCGCTCGAGATGAACAGGAACTGCAAGCGGTTCAGCTTCACGTACTCCAGATAGACGCTGACCGAACGCCGCAGCATGTCGCGCGGCGCCACATCCATCTTGCGTGCCTCACGCAATAGCCGACGCAGCGTAATCCCCACATCTTCAACCAGCACCAGGCCCAACTCGTCGGTGTTGCGAAAGTGACGATAGAAGGCATTCGGTACTAAGCCGGCTTCGCGGGCGATTTCACGCAATCCAAGACTGGTGAAACTGCGCCCCTCGCCCATCAGGGTCAGTGCGGCCTGCAGGAGCTTCGCGCGGGTGAGGTCCTTGCGCGCGCTGCGTGGTAGGGGCTCGGGATCCTTCGATGCAGGTTTTCTGGGTGGCATGACGGCGCTCCTCTTGCACTATAGCAAAACACTCGTATTTCTAACATTACGTGTTATGCACATATTTATAACAAATAAATCATGTTGATAGACGCAGGCCAGGAAAATAGAGTCGCCCATCTAGTATATTGGTGTACATTCGTACACTAATCGTAGTAACCTGAAATAACTGGCGGAACGTCGCAGATCGCACTAGGCGGGAAGCGCCAAGCCGCTCTGTCACTGTCTCGAAAGACCGCATCATGCCGACCTATAAAGCCCCCCTGCGCGACATGCGCTTCCTGATCAACGAGGTGCTGGACTACCCAGCGCATTACGCCGCGTTGACGAACGGCGGCGAGGCGACGCCCGACATGGTGGATGCCATCCTTCAAGGTGCCGCCACGTGGTGCGAAGAGGTCCTCGCGCCGATCAACCTTTCCGGCGACCAGGAAGGCTGCCACTTCGAGGCCGGCGAAGTCACGACCCCGGCTGGCTTCAAGGACGCTTACCGCCAGTTCGTCGATGGCGGCTGGCAGGGTCTTTCATTTCCGACGGAATACGGTGGCCAGGGGCTGCCGACATCGCTCAGCCTGTTCAAGACCGAGATGATGGGCGCCGCCAACTGGTCGTTCAACATGTATCCGGGACTGAGCCTGGGCTGCATCAATACCCTTTTGCGTTACGGCACCGAGGCACAGAAATCGCGCTATCTGCCATCACTCGTCAGCGGCGAGTGGACCGGCACCATGTGCCTGACCGAGCCGCAGTGCGGCACCGATCTGGCGCAGATCAAGACCAGGGCTGAGTTGCAACCCGACGGCAGCTACAAGCTCACCGGCACCAAGATGTTCATCTCTGCCGGAGAGCATGATCTGGCCGGGAATATCGTGCACATCGTCCTCGCCCGCTTGCCGGGCGCACCGGCCGGCACACGCGGCATTTCGCTGTTCGTCGTGCCGAAGTTTCTTGTCGCCGAAGACGGCTCTCCCGGCCAACGCAACACCGTCAGTTGCGGCTCCATCGAACACAAAATGGGAATTCGCGGCTCGGCAACCGCCGTATTGAATTTCGACGAGGCAACCGGGCACCTGATTTTCGAACCCAACAAGGGTCTGGAAGCCATGTTCACCTACATGAACACCGCCCGACTCGGAATCGCGATCCAGGGAGTCGCCCACGCCGAGGCGTCGTTTCAGGGCGCGCTGGCCTATGCCAGGGAGAGACGATCAATGCGCGCCCTCTCGGGAAAGAAGGAGCCCGCGGCCAATGCCGACTCGCTGATCTGGCACGCCGATGTGCGACGCATGCTGCTGACCCAGAAGGCTATCGCGGAAGGTGGCCGGGCGATGATCTATGCTGCCGCCCAGACCGCCGACCTGATGTTCAACGCCACGCTCGAAAACGACCAGGCCAGCTACGAACACTACGACAACCAGCTCGGCTTCTACACCCCCATCCTCAAGGGCTTCCTGACCGAAATGGGCCTCGAAGCCGCCAATATCGGCATGCAGGTGTTCGGCGGGCACGGTTACATTCACGAGCACGGCATGGAGCAGATCGCCCGTGATGCACGCATCTCCACCCTGTACGAAGGCACCACCGGCATCCAGGCACTCGACCTGCTTGGCCGCAAGGTATTGATCGGCAGCAAGGGAAAGTGCGTGCGCGAATTCGCGCGCATCATGCTGCGCCAGGCAAGGCCGAACCTGCTTGCGCGGGGGCCAATTGGCACCATGGCGCGCGTGACCATGAAACGCGCCGTGGAGTGGAACATGCTCACTCTGCGTATCATGCTGCGCGCAGGCAAGGATCGCGATTTCGTGGGGTCGGCCAGCGTCGACTACCTGATGTATTCAGGCTACGTCATGATGGGGTATTTCCTCGCCTTGCAAGCGGAGAAAGCGCAAACGCTGTTGCTCAGCGGCAAGGGAAGCGAGTCTGCGGATTTCTATCGCGCCAAGATCCAGACGGCCGAGTTCTACTTCGACCGCATTTTGCCCCGTGCCGACGCGCATCGCACGAGCGCACTGGCACCGACACATTCGCTGATGGAGATGGACAACGGGAATTTCGCGTTCGCGTGATTAAGGGTCAGAATGGGTGGCGGCGATCGCGTCACCCCCGTAGAGCAAAGGAGAAATCATGGTTACCCCGGCAAAGTCCTCGACCAGATCAGCCGCCACTGCCGTCGTCAGGACGTCAGCCAAGGACGTAGCGCCGGCCAAGACACCGCGCACGGCCAAAGCCAGGGCCACCACTTCCAACGGGCCGTCACTTCGCTTCTATCATTCTGAAGAACTACGCGAGAAAACCGACACGGTCTTGTCGGCACTGGAGTCACAGCCAGGTCACCCACATCACGGCGAGGCCATCGCCGACTTGGTCACGCATCTGATCGAAGCGGGGATGGATTACTATTTCCTGAAGCCCCTCAAACAGGCTGAAGTCGGCTTTGTCGCCGAGCAGTCGGCCCGGATTGGCATATCGGGGGCGGCCAAGCTCGTCAGTTCGGTCAGTCGCAAATTTATCATCCGCATGGACCAAACACAACTGCTGGTGGTTGCCACCCATATCCGCTCGCTTGCCGCTTCGTAACTACCGTACCCCCAAAGCTGGCCGTATTCTCGGATTGGCTGAGGAACTTGAGTAGATCGGCCGGCAGGTTGCAGACTGGACCAGCCCTTCAGGCATCCGGTCTGGAGCGAAGATGACGGGCAGGTCGTGGCCGGACTGCGCCGGTCATGCTGTTTGCCATGGGCAATCTACCTCAGTAGATCATCTGCTGATTACCTGTCCAGTACGGAATTTTCAGTCAGCAAACTTCGGTACTCGTCCTTCGCGCTGGGCAGTTATGCATTCGCTAAGGTCGCCGGAAAGCAGCATCGCCGCATTCCACGTGGCGACGAAATTGAGGCCGTCGGCGACCGAGTGGTCGCGGCTGTAGTTCATCACTTCCTTCAGCCCGCGCACGGCGAGGGGGGGTTTGGCGGCGATGGTTTGGGCGATTTCGCGGACTGCTGCGGTCAACGCCTCCGGGGAGGCGAAAACGCGGTTGACCAGGCCGAGCCGTTCCGCTTCCTCGGCACCGACGTTGCGGCCGGTGTAGGCCAGTTCGCGGGCCATGCCGTCGCCGATCAGGTGCGGCAGGCGTTGCAGGGTGCCGACGTCGGCGACCATGGCGAGGTCGATTTCGCGCACCGAGAAGACGGCGTCCGGCGCCGCGTAGCGCATGTCGCAGCAGGTGACGAGGTCGAGCGCGCCGCCGACGCAGGCGCCATGGATGGCGGCGAGTACCGGCTTGCGGCAGCGTTCGACGGCGGTGAGGCAATCCTGCAGATCGAGGAGCAACCGACGCAGCATTTCGCGGCTACGCGCGCCGTCCGGGTGGGCGATGCGTTGCTGGATGCTGCCGATCATGGCGAGGTCGAGCCCGGCACAGAAATTCCGGCCCTCGCCGCTGAGGATGGCGACGCGCACTTCCGCAGTGGCGTCGACCCAGTCGGCGGCCTGGCGGATTTCCTGCCACATGGCATCGTTCATCGCATTCGACTTGTCCGGCCGGTTGAGGCGGATTTCGGCGATTCCCTGGTCGAGGCCGAGCGACAGGGTGGAATAGGTCGGCAGGTTCATGGGGTGGCTCCGGGCATGTGTGCCGGAGAGCTTACCCGCAGCGGCGCACTTGCGGGTAGAGGGCGCCGCCCAAACGGCGTTTCAATCGGCGAAGACGACGAGGTCGAGGTCGGCGGCCTGCTGGCGCAGCGGTATCAGGGCTTGATAGGCGGGCGAGTTGTACCAGCCGTCGACTGCCGCCGCATCGGGAAAGCGGATGACGACGGTGTCGGTATGCGCGTGCTCGCCGCTCAGCACGGCGGCGCGCTGCCCGCGGAACAGCAATTCGGCGCCCCACGGTGCGAGCGTCGCCGGCACCTGGGCGCGGTATTGCGCCCATTTTTCCTCGTCCTTGACGGTGATGTGGCCGATGACGCAGGCGCTCATGCGGCGGTCTTGCCTTTTTGCCACAGCACGTCGCCACGGCCGCCGGCACTGTTGAGGACGCGGCCGAGGATGAACAGCAGGTCGGAGAGCCGGTTGATGTAGCGGCGGGCGGCGTCGGAGATGGATTCAGCGGTGTTCAGCCTGACCATGGCGCGTTCGGCACGGCGGCAGACGGTACGGCTGAGATGCGCCAGCGCGGCGGCGCGGGTGCCGCCGGGCAGGATGAATTCCTTGAGCATCGGCAGGTTGGCATTGAACTCTTCCGCCAGTTCTTCGAGGCGTACGACCTGGACATCCTTGATGACTTCCATGCCCGGCAGGCAGAGCTCGCCGCCGAGGTCGAAGAGGTCGTTCTGGATGTCGAGCAGCGCAGTGCGTACGTTATCAGGCAACTCTTCGCAGAGCAGCACGCCGAGGCCGGAGTTCAACTCGTCGACTTCGCCCATGGCGTCGATGCGCAGGCTGTCCTTGGTGGTGCGGCTGCCGTCGCCGAGGCCGGTGGTTCCGGCGTCGCCGGTGCGGGTGACAATCTTGGACAGGCGGTTGCCCTTGCGTTCGGTTTCGCTCACGTTGCTCTCCTCCTTGAAGTGCGCGGATTATACTGACGAGTCTGCCTTACAGACTGTCGTCGCCATGCCAAAGTTCGCCGCCAACCTGAGTTTTCTGTTTACCGAGGCGCCGTTTCCCGAGCGCTTCAAGCGAGCTGCGGCGGCCGGCTTCAGGGGTGTCGAATACCTGTTCCCCTACGACTGGCCGGCGCATGACGCGGCGGAATGGTTGAAGGCGGCCGATCTTGAACAGGTCCTTTTCAACATCAAGCCCGGCGACTGGGCGGCCGGCGAGCGCGGCCTGGCCTGCCTGCCGCACCGCCAGGGCGAGTTCGCCGAGAGCGTCGAGCAGGCGCTGGACTACGCAATGGTGCTCGACTGCGAGCGCGTGCATTGCCTGGCCGGCCTACGGCCGGCGGGTGTCGGCGAGGCGGCGCTGGAAGCGACCTATATCGCCAACCTGCAATTCGCCGCCGACCGCTTCGCGACAATCGGCGCGACGGTCATGATCGAGCCGATCAACAGCCGCATCGACATGCCGGGCTTCTGGCTGGACGACGTGGCCAAGGGTTTTCGCCTGCTGGAGGCGGTCGACCGCAGCAATGTGAAACTGCAGTACGACATCTACCACGCGCAGATCATCGCCGGCGATCTGGCGCGCACGCTGGAGGCCAACATCCAGCGCATCGGCCACATCCAGATTGCCGACAACCCCGGTCGCCACGAGCCGGGCAGCGGCGAAATCAATTACCCCTTCCTGTTCGATCTGCTCGACCGGCTCGGTTACGACGGCTGGGTCGGTTGCGAATACCGGCCGCTGACGACGACCGAGGCCGGCCTCGGCTGGCTGCCGAAATGAATCCGCGCGAGGTGTTGCGCCGCCTGTTGGACGCCGCCATCGCGGCCGCCGATCCGGCCTTGTGCGTGCCGCCGCATCTGCCGCCGGATGACGGCGGCCGGCTGATCGTGATCGGCGCTGGCAAGGCCTCGGCGGCAATGGCGCGAGCGGTCGAGGATCACTGGTCGGGGCCGCTCGACGGGCTGGTGGTGACGCGCTACGGCCACGGCGTGCTGTGCCAGCGCATCGAGATCGTCGAGGCGGCGCATCCGGTGCCGGATGCAGCGGGCGAAATGGCAGCGGCGCGCATTTTAGGCAAAATTTCCGGGTTGACCGCAACCGACCGCGTGCTGGCCCTGATTTCCGGCGGCGGCTCGGCGCTGCTGGCGGTACCCGCCGAAGGTGTCACGCTGGCCGAAAAGCGGGTGCTTACCTCGGCGCTGCTCAAGTCCGGCGCCAGCATCGGCGAGATCAACTGTGTGCGCAAACATCTGTCGGCGATCAAGGGCGGGCGGCTGGCGCTTGCCGCCTGGCCGGCTCCGGTGCTGACGCTGGCGATTTCCGACGTGCCGGGCGACGACCCGGCGGTCATCGCTTCCGGCCCGACGGTCGGCGACCCGACGACTGCGGTCGATTCCCTGAAAGTGCTCGATTTCTACGGCATCGCGCTGCCGGAAGCCTTGCGCGCCCGCTTGCAGTCCGGCGAACTGGAAACGCCGAAGCCGGGCGATCCGCGTCTGGCGAAAAGCGAATTCCACCTGATCGCCAGCCCGCGCCAGATGCTCGAAGCGGCCGCGGCCACAGCGCAGCAACTCGGCATCACGCCGCTGATCCTCGGCGACGCCATCGAAGGCGAGGCGCGCGAAATAGGCAAGGCGCTGGCCGGCATGGCGGTCAGTTGCGGTCGACACGGTTTTCCGGCCAAAAAACCGTGCGTGCTGCTGTCCGGCGGCGAAACGACGGTGACGCTGAAAGGCGAGGGGCGCGGCGGGCGCAATACGGAATTCCTGCTCGGCCTGGCGCTGGCCCTCGACGGCGCGTCGGGCATTCACGCGCTGGCTGCAGACACCGACGGCATCGACGGTTCCGAAGACAATGCCGGTGCCTTCATCGCGCCGGACAGCCTGCGCCGGGCGCGCGAACGGGGCCTCGACATTCGCCGGTTCATGGCCGCCAACGATGCCTGGGGCTATTTTTCGGCACTTGGCGACCTGCTGGTGACCGGCCCGACACGGACCAACGTAAACGACTTTCGCGCCATCCTCGTCGGATTAGAATGAAGACCACCATGATGAAACCCGATCCCGAATTCCGCACCGACCGCACGGTGCTTGCTGCCCGGCTCGGGCTGATCCTGCCGGCGCACTGCCTGCTGGTCGACGACGAGGATCTGCGCCCCTACGAGTGCGACGGCCTCACCGCCTACCGCGAACTGCCGCTGGCCGTCTGCCTGCCGGAAAGCGAGGGGCAGGTGATCGACGTGCTGCGCACCTGCCACCAGCTCGGCGTGCCGGTGGTGGCGCGCGGTGCCGGTACCGGATTGTCGGGTGGGGCGATGCCGCATGCGCAGGGGGTGGTGTTGTCGCTGGCCCGTTTTAACAAGATTTTGCAGGTTGACCGCGACCGCCGCACCGCCATCGTCCAGCCCGGCGTGCGCAACCTGGCGGTGTCGGAAGCGGCGGCGCCCTATGGCCTTTACTACGCGCCCGACCCCTCGTCGCAGATCGCCTGCACGCTGGGCGGCAACGTCGCCGAAAATTCGGGCGGCGTGCATTGCCTGAAGTACGGCCTGACGGTGCACAACGTGCTGCGCATCCGCGTCGTCAGCATCGAGGGCGAGGTTTTCGAGATCGGCTCGGAAGCCCCGGATGCGCCCGGCTACGACCTGCTGGCGCTGCTCATCGGCTCGGAAGGCATGCTCGGCGTTGTCACTGAGGTCACGGTGAAACTGGTGCCGAAACCGGAACTGGCGCAGGTGGTGATGGCCTCCTTCGACGACGTCGCCCGGGCCGGCGATGCGGTGGCGGCGATCATTGCCGCCGGCATCATTCCGGCCGGGCTGGAGATGATGGACAAGCCGGCGACCGCCGCTGTCGAGCCTTATGTCAAGGCGGGCTACGACCTCAACGCGGCGGCCATCCTGCTCTGCGAGGCGGACGGCACGCCGGAAGAAGTCGCCGAGGAAATCACCCGCGTTACCGAAGTGCTGACCACTGCCGGCGCCCGCGACATCCGCGTTTCGCACTCCGAAGCCGAGCGCCTGCGCTTCTGGGCTGGGCGCAAGGCCGCCTTCCCGGCCGTCGGCCGCATCACGCCGGACTATTACTGCATGGACGGCACGATTCCGCGCAAGCGGCTGGCTGAAATGCTGTCGGCGATCGCCGAAATGGAGAAAAAATACGGTTTGCGCTGCGCCAATGTCTTTCATGCCGGCGACGGCAACCTGCATCCGCTGATCATGTACGACGCTGCCAAATCCGGCGAATGGGCGCGGGCGGAAGCCTTCGGCGCGGAGATTCTCGAACTCTCGGTGGCCCTCGGCGGTTCGATCACCGGCGAGCACGGCGTCGGCATCGAAAAGATCAACCAGATGTGCGTGCAGTACAAGACGCCGGAGCTGGAAGCCTTCCGTCGCATCAAGACGGCCTTCGACGAAACGGGCCTGCTCAACCCCGGCAAGGCCGTGCCCAGCCTGCACCGCTGCGCCGAATACGGGCGCATGCACGTGCATCATGGTGACGTGAAATTCCCCGAGCTGGAGCGTTTCTGATGACGCTGGAAGACATCGTTTCCGTCATCACGACAGCGCACGAAAGCCACACGCCGCTGCGCATCCGCGGCGCCGGCAGCAAGGATTTTTACGGCGGCATGCTGGCCGGCGAGCTGCTTGATGTTGCGGGTTACAGCGGTATCGTCGCCTACGAACCGACCGAGCTTTACATCACCGCCAAATGCGGCACGCCGCTCGCCGAGATCGAAGCGGCGCTGGCCGAAAAGAATCAGATGCTGGCCTTCGAGCCGCCGCATTTTTCCGGTGCGACGGTCGGCGGTTGCGTTGCCGCCGGTCTCTCCGGCCCACGCCGGCAGCAGGCGGGCGCCGTCCGCGATTTCATGCTGGGCGCCAGGTTGATCGACGGTACCGGCCAGGTCCTCGATTTCGGGGGCCAGGTCATGAAGAACGTCGCCGGCTACGATGTCTCGCGGCTGCTGGCTGGCAGTCTCGGCACGCTGGGCCTGATCGCCGAGGTGACGCTCAAGGTGTTGCCGAAGCCGGTGGCCGAACAGACGCTGGTTTTCGACATCGGCGAAGGCGAGGCGATCACCCGGCTCAACCAGTGGGGCGGTCAGCCGCTGCCGATTTCCGCTTCGTTCTGGCATGAAGGGCAGCTCTGGCTGCGCCTCTCGGGGGCGCGGGCAGCGGTCGAAGCGGCGCGCGGCAAGCTGGGCGGCTTGGTTGCGGTCGACGCCGAAAAACACTGGATTTCCGTGCGCGAGCAGACGCATCCGGCCTTCGCCGAAAAGTTGCTGTGGCGCCTGGCGCTGCCGTCGACTGCGCCGGCCCTGGGTCTGGCAGGCCTGCGCGCCATCGAGTGGGGCGGCGCGCTGCGCTGGTATGCCGGCGAGCATGAGGCAATGCGCGGCGCGGCGGCCCGGCTCGGCGGCCATGCCGTGCTGTACCGGGCGCCCGAGTCGCTGCGCTGCCGGGAAGGTGCTTTCGCGCCACTGGCGCCGGCCTTGCTGGCGCTGCATCGCCGGCTGAAGAAAAGCTTCGACCCACGCGGCATCCTCAACCCCGGCCGTCTCTACGCGGAGTTCTGATGGATACCCGACTTGCCGATTTCATCCGCGATACCCCGGCCGGCCGGGAAGCCGAGGCCATTCTGCGCAGTTGTGTGCATTGTGGTTTTTGCACGGCCACCTGCCCGACCTACCAGCTGCTCGGCGACGAACTCGACGGGCCGCGCGGGCGCATCTACCTGATCAAGCAGGTGCTGGAGGGCAAGCCGGTCAGCGAAAAGACCCGCCTGCATCTCGACCGCTGCCTCACCTGCCGTTCGTGCGAGACGACCTGTCCATCGGGGGTCAAGTACAGCCATCTGCTCGACATCGGGCGCCAGGTCGTCGAGGAGAAACTGCCGCGCAAGAGTGGCGACTCACTGACCCGCTGGGTCCTGCGTGAAGCGCTGACGCGCCCGGGGATTTTCGGCTCGGCCGTCAAGCTGGGTCAGTTGCTGCGCCCGTTGCTACCCTCCGGTCTGGCCGACAAGTTGCCGCCGGAAGCGGCCGGTAACGCCAAGCCGTGGCCGGAAAAAGCCGCGCACGCCCGGCGCATGCTGGCGCTCGCCGGTTGCGTCCAGCCAGCGCTGGCGCCCAACATCAACGCCGCCACGGCGCGCGTGCTCGACCGGCTGGGCATCGAACTGTTCGAGGAGAGCAAGGCCGGTTGCTGCGGCGCCGTGCGTTTTCACCTGAATGACCAGAAAGACGCGAAGGACGACATGCGGCGCAATATCGACGCCTGGTGGCCGCACGTGGAAGCGGGCATCGAGGCGATCGTCGTGACCGCTTCCGGCTGCGGTGTGCAGGTGAAGGAATACGGGCATGTGCTGGCGAATGATGCGGTCTACGCCGAAAAAGCGGCCAAAATCAGCGCCCTGTGCCGCGACCCGTCGGAGGTTCTCGCTGCCGAGCGGGAGCGCTTGCAAGGACAGCTCGCCGCAACGCCGGCGGCGCGCGGCAAACTGGCATTTCACGCGCCGTGCACCCTGCAGCACGGGCTGAAAATTCGCGGTGTCATCGAGGAATTGCTGACGGCGGCGGGCTATGCCCTGGTTCCGCTCGCCGACGGCCACCTGTGCTGCGGTTCGGCCGGCACCTATGCGCTGCTCCAGCCGGAATTGTCGTTGCGCCTGCGCGACAACAAGCTGGCGGCGCTGACGGCGGGTTCGCCGCTGGCTGTCGCCACCGCCAATATTGGCTGCCTGACCCACCTGCAGTCCGGCAGCGCGCTGCCGGTGCGGCACTGGATCGAGCTGATCGACGAGGTGCTGGCCTGACGGCGCAGCCGTGCGCCTCCGAGGAGATATACCCCCTGCATCGTTTATGCCTTTCGTGCTAATCTTCCGGCCGATAAGGAGAAGCAATGTCCATCACAGTCGACGCGTGCGCGGCACAGCACCAGGGGGATCGCAAGGAACAACAGGATCGGGTCGCGATCCTGCCGCATGCGCGGCAACGCGGCGTCGCTCTGGCGGTAGTGGCGGATGGCATGGGCGGGTATGCCGGCGGCGCGCTGGCGGCCGAGCAGGTGGTGCACACGGCCAAGACCAGCCTCGAACATTTTGCGCCGGCGATTGAATCATCGCGCATCCTGCTCGAAAACAGCATGCGCGAGGCGCACTCGATGATCCGGGCCTCGCGTTTCATCAATGAAAAGGATCCGCACAGCACGGTGGCCATGCTCCTGCTGCAACCCGGCAAAGTGACCTGGGGGCATTGCGGCGACAGCCGGGTCTATCGCTTCCGTGGCGCAGAAATGTTGTTCCGCAGCGTCGATCATTCCTATGTCGAACACCTGATCGCGATCGGGCGCATCACGCCCGAGGAAGCCTTGACCCACCCGAACCGCAATGTGCTGATTACCTCGCTGGGTGGTAAGGAAGACCCGAAGCTCGCCTTCGGCGAAGCCGACGACCTGACCGACGGCGACGCCTTCATGCTGTGTTCAGATGGGCTGTGGCCCTATTTCGACGAAGCCGAAATGGCCCAGGTCATCGCCGAGAATTCAGCGCGCCGGGCGTCGGAAATCCTGATCGAGCAGGCGCGCGCACGCTCGGGCGGCGTTGGCGACAACGTGTCGCTGGTCGTCATCAAGGTGAAGGAAATCCCGCCCGCCACCGGCGCGCCGGCGGTGAAGGGTCTGGCACGGCAGTAGTTTCAGCGCTTGCCGAGGCCGCCGAGCAGCGCCGCGACGACGCGTTTCGGCTTGTGCGGGTCCGGCTTGGCCGGCGCCTGCGGTGAATCCGGCACTTCGCCGCGCGGCGAGTTATCCTCGTAAGGCTTGCTGAAATCGAAGCCATCCGCCGCGATCATCTGGCCGCGGCGCGGTGGCCGACTTTCACGCCGTTCGCTGCGCTCCGGGCGTTCCGAACGCCCCGGGCGCTGGGCGACCGGGGCCTTGACCGGCGGTGCGCCTCGTTTCTTCTTGTTGCCGGGGGGGTATTCGTATTCCGGCTCCGGCTCGAAACCGGCGACCTCGACCTGCTCGATCGGCCGCTTGATCAGCTTTTCGATATCGACCAGATAGCCGACTTCGTGCGCGCTGACCAGTGAAATGGCATTACCGGTCTTGCCCGCGCGGCCGGTGCGGCCGATGCGGTGCACGTAGTCTTCCGGCGTGTGCGGCAGTTCGTAATTGATGACGTGCGGCAGGTCGTCGATGTCCAGACCGCGCGCCGCGACGTCGGTGGCGACCAGGGCGATCGTCGTGCCGTTCTTGAAGTCGTCGAGCGCCTTGATGCGTTCGAGCTGGCTCTTGTCGCCGTGAATGGCGTCAGCGCGGATGCCGGCGCGCTGCAGTTCGCGGGTCAGTCGCGAGCAGCCCTGCTTGGTGCGCATGAAGACCAGACACTGGTTGATCTCGCTGGATTTCAGCAGCTTGATCAGCAGGTTGCGCTTGCCGAATTCCGAGACCGGGTGCACCCGATGGGTAATGGTTTCGGATACCTGATTGCGGCGGGCGACTTCGATCAGCACCGGCGATTGCAGCATCGTGTCGGCCAGCCGCTTGATTTCTTCCGAGAAGGTGGCCGAGAACAGCAGGCTCTGGCGCTGCGCCGGCAGCATCTTGAGGATGCGCGTGACGTCGGGGATGAAGCCCATGTCGAGCATGCGGTCAGCTTCGTCGAGGACCAGCGCCTGTACCGAGTTGAAGCTGACGCTCTTGTTCTCGACGTGGTCGAGCAGGCGGCCCGGGGTGGCGACGAGGATTTCGACGCCCTTTTTCAGTTCGGCGATCTGCGGTTTGATGTCGACGCCGCCGAAGGCGCACATGGCGCGAATCGGCGTGTGCTTGCTGTACGACTTGACCGATTCGAAGACCTGCAATGCCAGTTCGCGGGTCGGCGCGAGGATCAGGGCACGCACCGGGTGCTTGGCCGGCGAAGGACTGCTGCTGGCGAAGGGCAGGATGCGCTGCAGGATGGGCAGCGTGAAAGCGGCCGTCTTGCCGGTGCCGGTCTGGGCGCCGCCCATGATGTCCTTGCCGCTGATGACGAGCGGAATGGCCTGGGCCTGGATCGGCGTCGGCTTGGTGTAGCCTTCGTCGAGGACGGCGCGCAGCAGTTCAGGCGCCAGGCCGAGGTCGGCAAAGGTGATTTCGGGCGCTGCTTCGGCAGCCGGTGTGCTGGCAGCGTCGCCAGCTAACGTATTGATTTCAGACATGGGGCAGCATTATACGCTACCGCGTCTTGATCGCCCGAATATGCCCGGTCACCTCTTCGCGGTCGTGGTAGAGCTGCTAGAAACGGAGCGTTGCCTTGATGCCGCCTTCCATCAGCGTTTTGTCCATAGGGCCGTTGTCGACCGCGGCAACGTGGATTTCGCGCTGCGCCAGTTGCCAGGTCCAGCCGCCGGGCGCCGGGCGCAGCGCCAAGGTCGACGGCGGTTTGTCTGGCGCGCAGCCGTTCCTCGGCGTTGCGGTCGCCGACGAATTCCATGAAGGCTTCGGCCGGTTTCAGCGTCGAGCGCGACGGCGCGGCGCGCGGCATGGGCAAGCGTGGGATGCCGAGCGGCCAGGTCGAGGAGTTTCCGGGGAGCGAAAAGGCGACGTAAGCGGCGGCCGAGCCGAGGAAGAACAGATGCAGGCGCGGCAGTTCGGGCTGCTTGCGCGGCAGCTTGCCGGCTTTCTCGAGCACGCTGCGAAAGGGTTTCTCGAATTTCTTGATTAAGCCGGAGAGTTCCTTGGCTTCGTTGGTGTCGGCGGTTTCCAGCCAGAACTCGGAAAATGGCCCTTTCAGCGCGTTGACCGCAGCCAGCAGCGGCATGATGCAGTCGCCGACCGGCAGGTCGGTCAGCAGCGGCAGGGCGAACAGCAGCTGGCGCGCGAAGACCAGCCGGTGCCAGCGGTGCAGATTTCGGCGGCGCATTCCTTTTCGAAGCCAGCGCGGCAGTAGAGGACGAGGGTGTCGATCATCGGGCGTTATTCATTGCTTCAGGTGGGTGCCGGCAAACCCTGGCAGACGCCGAGACCCTTGAACCAGGCGTCAAGGATGCCCGGAGCGTAGCTGGCCAGAGGAAACATCTCGGGCTTCTTGGTCCAGTTGAAGAGCAGGCCGTCGAGCAGGGCGATCAATCCGATGGTCGCCTGGTGAGGCGTCAGGTTGCGGTCGATCTGGCCCTTTTCCTGGGCCAGCGCGAAGGCGCGCTGGATGATGTCGATGTGATTTTCGCCTTCTTCCAGATGCGAATCGCGCAGGGTGGCCATTTCGCCGATGTATTCGCACTTGTGCCAGAAGATTTCGAAGACGCTGCGGAAGCTGGCGTCGTTCAGCATCTTGCCGATGAATTCGTCGGTGGAGGCGCGGAGGAAGCCGAGCGGGTCGGCTTCAAGGCGGGCGTCGCGGTCCTCGGCGTTGATCATTAGCGGGCAGACCAGTCGCTCGATCATGGCGTCGAACATGCTGACCTTGTTGGCGAAATGCCAGTAGATCGCCCCGCGCGTGACGCCGGCTTCTTTGGCGATGGCGTTCAGCGAGGTTTGCGCAACGCCTTGCCGGCTGAAAACGTCGACCGCGGTGTCAAGGATGCGGTTGCGCGTTTCCTGCGCATCTTCCTTGGTTCTTCTGACCATTTGTCTTCTCTCCAGTACTTCCGGCGTCGTTCAGGCGTCTTCGCGCCAGCCGCCGCCAAGCGCCTTGAACAGGTCGACGGCAGCGCCGAGCCGGTTCTTGCGGCTGTTCAGATAAGTCAATTGTGCAATGTTTGTCGTGCGTTGTGCATCAAGTACTTCCAGGAAACCCGAATAGCCGGCTTCGTAGCGCGCCTGCGACAGCTTCAGCGAACGGCGCGCGGCCTCCAGCTGGGCTATGTTGGCGGTTTCTTCGTCGGCCAGTTCGCGCAGGCTGACGAGGGCGTCGTTGACCTCCTTGAAGGCTGTCTGCATGGTCTTGCGGTAGTTCGCCAGCATCTCCTTCTGGCCGGCGCTCGCCTGATCGACGCGGGCGCCGGTGCGGCCGGCGTCGAAGATCGGCATGCTCAGGCCGAGCGCCGCCGACCAGATGCCGGCGGGGCCGGTGAACAGGTTGGAGAGCACCATGCTTTCGCTGCCGTAGGTGCCGGTCAGGCTGATGGCCGGGAAGTAGGCGGCTTTGGCGACGCCGATGCGGGCGTTGGCGGCGACCAGCTTTTCCTCGGCCTGGCGGACGTCGGGGCGGGCTTCGAGCAGGGTCGACGGCAGGCCGGCCGGCGGCACCGGCGGCAGCGGCAGCGGGGTCAGGTTCGCCGGGATGCGCAGGCCGGGCTGGCCGGTGAGCAGGGCGATCTGGCTTTCGGAAAGGGCGCGCAGGCGTTTCAACTGGCTCAGTTGCGACTGCGCGGTGGCGAGGGAGTTTTCCGCCTGGGCGAGTTCGAGCGCCGAGGACGAGCCGGCATCGAGCCGGGCCTGGACGATGCGCAGCGTCTCCTGGCGCGAGGTGACCGTCTCTTGGCTGACCGCCACTTCGGCATCGTGGCTGCGCAGCACCAGGTATTCGCTGGCGACCTGGCCGATCAAAGTCAGGCGTACGCTGTCGCGGGCAAAGCGGCTGGCCAGCGCGTCGGCCCCGGCGGCTTCGTTCTGGCGGCGGATGCGGCCCCAGAGGTCGATTTCGTAGCTGAGCGTGAGCGCGGCGCGGCGGTTGTTGTAGATGGCGCCGCCCATCTTCTGGCCGTTGTAGGTCACGCCGCTGGTGCCCAGGCGACTGGTGGCGGCGTCGAGGCCGATGGCCGGGTAATACGCAGCGCCGACTTCGCGGGCAAAGGCGTCGGCGGCTTCAAGGCGGGCGATGGCGGCCTGCAGGTCCTGGTTGGCGACCAGCGCCTGCTCGACGAGGGCGTTCAGACTGGCGTCGCCGAACAGCATCCACCAGTCGGGATTGACCGGCGCCTCGGCGCGGGCGGCGACCAGCGCCTCGGCCTGGCTGTACTGATCCGGCAGGGTCGAATCGGGGCGCTGGTAGTCGGGGCCGACGGCGCAGCCTGCGAGCAGGGCGGTTGCGGTCAACACCGAAAAAAGGCCGATTTTCATGGAGGGCTTGTTACGGGCGGGCATTTCAGTTTTCCTCCGTCTGGTCGGCGTGTTCGTCGCCGGCGGGCATCTTCTGCTCGCCGCGTTCGAGCCACTTGAAGAAGAGTGGGATGAAGAGGGTGGCGATGAAGGTGGCGGCGAGCATGCCGCCGAAGACGCCGGTGCCCATCGACTGGCGGGCGGCGGCGCCGGCACCGGTGGCCTTGACCAGCGGGAAGACGCCGAGCACGAAGGCGAGCGAGGTCATGATGATCGGCCGGAAGCGCAGGCGGGCACCTTCGAGCGCGGCATCGACGACACTTTTGCCCTCGGCGTACTTCTGGGCGGCGAACTCGACGATCAGGATGGCGTTCTTCGACGCCAGGCCGATGAGCACGACGAGGCCGATCTGGAAGTAGATGTCGTTGGGCATGCCGCGCACCCAGATCGCCGTCAGCGCGCCGATCAGCGCGAAGGGCACGGCCATGACGACGGCCAGCGGCAGCGACCATTTTTCGTACTGCGCGGCGAGGATCAGGAAGACCATGATGATGGCGAAGGCGAAGGCCTGGAACGACGAGCCGGCGGAACGTTTTTCCTGGAAGGCCTGGCCGGTCCACGAAATTTCATAGCCGCTGGGCAGCGTCGCGGCGGCGACTTCCTCGACAATCTTGATCGCATCGCCCGAGCTGACGCCGGCCTTGCTGTCGCCCATCACCTTGGCGGCGACGAAGCCGTTGAAGCGCTCGACCTGTTCCGGGCCGACGACGCGCTTGACCGACGAGATGGCGGACAGCGGGATCATCGCGTTGCTGGTTGCGCTGCGCACGTAGACCTTGCCGATGTCCTCCGGCTTCATGCGGTAGTCCGCTTCGGCCTGTAGCTGGACGCGATAGACGCGGCCGGCCTTGTTGAAGTCATTGACGTAGAGCGCGCCCATTGTGCTTTGCAGCGTCGAGTAGACCGAGTCGAGCGGGATGCCGAGCGCCAGCGCCTTCGGCTCGTCGACCTCGACGAAGAGCTGCGGCACAGTCGGGCGGAAGAAGGTCGAGACGCGGGTGAATTCCGGGTGCTTCTGCAGTTCGGCCATGAAGTTCTGGACGACCTCGGCGAGCTTGCGGGCATCGCCGTCGACGCGGTTCTGCACGTAGACCTCGAAGCCGCCGGCGGTGCCGAGGCCCATGATGGGCGGCGGATTGAAGACGAGGCCGAGACCGTCCGGCTGCATCATGCCGAAGCCCATGAACTTGCCGGCCAGGTCCTGCGCCTTGGCTTCGCGCTCGCTCCAGTCGTGCAGCGGGATGAACATGGTGCCGGCGTTGGGCTTGTTGCCGCCGCCGATTAGGTCAAAACCGGAAACGACGAAGGTGTGCTTGACCGCCGGGTCGGCGGCGACCATCTGGCGCATCTTCTCGCCGGTGGTCGCGGTGCGCTTGAGCGTCGCGCCGTCCGGCAGCATCAGCGCCGAAATCAGGTAGCCCTGGTCCTCGGCCGGCACGAAACTGCCGGGGATGATGCGGAAGAATGCGACGATCGAGCCGATGACGAGGGCGAACAGCAGGGCGACGACGATGCTGTGCTTGAGCGTCAGCCTGACGACGCCGATATAGGAACTGGTGAGCCGCTCGAACAGGCGGTTGAAGGGCGCGAAGAACTTGTTCTCGCCATGCTGCACCTTGAGCAGCAGGGCGCACAGAGCCGGCGTCATGGTCAGTGCGACGACACTGGAAATCGCCACCGAAACCGCAACGGTGACGGCGAACTGCTTGTACAACTGGCCGGCGATGCCGCCGAGGAAGGCGACCGGCACGAAGACCGCGACCAGCACCAGGGTGGTGGCGATGACCGCGCCCTGGACTTCCTTCATGCCCTTGATCGCGGCCTGACGCGGCGGCAGCTTTTCCTCGGACATCAGGCGTTCGACGTTTTCCAGCACGACGATGGCGTCGTCGACGACGATGCCGATCGCCAGCACCATCGCGAACAGGGTCAGCGTGTTGATCGAGAAGCCGAACAGCCAGAGGCCGGCAAAGGTGCCGATCAGCGAGATCGGCACGGCGATCATCGGGATCAGTGTCGCCCGCCAGTTCTGCAGGAAGATGTAGACGACGGCGAGGACCAGCAGCATGGCCTCGACCAGGGTCTTGACGACCTCGTTGATCGAGGCCGAGACGAAGCGAGTGGTGTCGAAGGGGATGACGTAGCCCATCCCTTCCGGGAATTTCTTCTTCAGCTCGTCCATCCTGCCGCGCACATTCTCGGCCACTTCCAGCGCGTTGGCGCCGGTTTGCAGGAAGACGCCCATGGCGATGGTCGGCTGGCCGTCGAGCGTGACCTGCTGGTCGTAGCTGTAGGCGCCGAGTTCGATGCGCGCGATGTCCTTCAGGCGCAGCACGCCGCCCGGGCCGCTGGCGCGGATGACGATGTTGCCGAACTCCTCGGGGGTCAGCAGGCGGCCCTTGGCGGTCACCGTATAGACCAGCTGCTGGTCGCTCGGCGCCGGCTCCTGGCCGATCTTGCCGGCCGCGTTCTGGGCGTTCTGGATCCTGATGGCGTTGGCCACATCGCTGGTCGTCAGGCCGAGCTGGGCCATGCGGTCCGGCTGCAGCCAGACGCGCATCGAGTAATCCTGGGCACCGAAGATGGTGACATCGCCGACACCCTTGACCCGCTTCAGCTCGTCGACGATGTTGAGGCTGGCGTAGTTGGACAGGAACAGCGTGTTGAACTTGCCCTTTTCGGAGTCGAGCGCGACGACCTGCAGGATGTCGTTCGAGCGCTTCTGGACGATCACGCCGTTGCGCCGGACTTCTTCCGGCAAGCGCGGCTCGGCGGCCTTGACCCGGTTATTGACGTTGACCGAGGCGATGTCGACGTTGGTCCCGACCTCGAAGGTCGCGGTGATGCTGACCGTGCCGTTGGCCGATGCCGACGAGGTGAAGTACGAGAGGTTCTCGACCCCGTTCAGCTGTTCCTCGATCGGCGCGGCGACCGTGCGCGCCAGCGTTTCGGCCGAGGCGCCGGGATAGGTGGCGGTGATCATCACCGTCGGCGGGGCGATCTGCGGATACTGCGCGATCGGCAGCACCTGCGAGGCGACCAGCCCGGCGATGACGATGATGATGGAGACGACCGAGGCGAAGATCGGCCGGTTGATGAAGAATTTCGACATGGCCGCTCCTTACTTCTGTACCGGCTTCGCCGCATCGGCTGCCGGGGCGCCGGCCGGCGGTGCCGGCGGATGCGGATCGACCGGGGCGCCCGGCTTGAGCTTCATCAGGTTGTCGACGATCACCTTGTCGCCGGCCTTGAGGCCGTCGAGGACGATCCAGTCCTTGCCGAACCATTCGCCGGTCTGGACCGGGCGCGGCGCCACCTTGTTCTCGGCATCGGCGGTCATCACCAGATTGCCCTGCTCGCTCTGGATCACCGCGCTCTGCGGAACCAGGAAGATGCCGCCCTGTTCGCCGGCGAGCAGGCGGATGCGCACGAACTGGCCGGGCAGCAGGCGGCCTTCGGTGTTCTTGAATTCCGCCCGCAACTGGCGTGTGCCGAGCGTCGGGTCGATGGTGCTGGCCAGGAAATTCAGCTTGCCTTTGACGGGGAACACGCTGCCGTCGGGCAACACCAGTTCGACCCCGGTGACGACGTCAGGCGTCAGTCGCCCGCCCGGCAGGCGCGTTGCCTCGTTGGTCGAGATGCTGAAGCGGACCCACATCGGGTCGTTCTGGTAGACCGAGGTCAGCAGGCTGTCCGAGCCTACCGTGACCAGATTGCCCACCGACTTGGCGGCGCGCCCGGAAACCCCGTCTACCGGCGCCGTGATGGTGGTCCATGACAGGTTGAGTTGTGCCTGGCGCAGGGCTGCCTGGGCCAGTTCGTTGGCGCTGATCGCATCGTCGTATTCCTTGCGGCTGACGCCCTGGATGTCGACCAGCTTCTTCAGCCGCGCCAGTTCCCGCGTCGCCTGATCGGCCTTGGCCTTGGCCTCGGCGTGGGCAATTTCATACGGTGCGCGGTCGATCTGGAACAGCGGCTGGCCGGCCTTGACCGGCATCCCTTCTTGGTACAGCTGTTTCATCAGGATGCCGCCGACGCGGGCGCGCACTTCGGTTTCCTTGGCGCCCTCGGTCTGGGCGACGATTTCCACCGCGTTCGGGACGCTGCGCGGCTGCATTTCCAGCACGGTGACCGGCATGGCGCCGCCGGTCTTGGGCGGTGCTTCCGACTTCGAACAGGCAGCCAGGGTCAGTGTGGCGCTGACGAGTACGGCGAGCAGCAGGGGTTTCGCGAAACGGCGCGGGAGAGCGTTGGGGTTGGGCATGTCGGGCTCCGGGGGGAAGTGTCGATCGAGTGCGGCCGGCGGGCCATCGGATTTCAAGATGGCCGAATTTTACATACATCCATGCATGTATGTAAATACCCAGGAAGCGAGATCGTCGTCGCGCATTGTTTGCGGAGGGAAAAGACGAAGCCGTTGACACCTGACGCAACATCCTGAAGCGGGCGTTATAATCAACGCTTTACGTCCACTGGAGTACCTATGTCGCATTCCCTCCGTCCCCTGGCGATTGTCGTTGGCTTGGCGCTGGCTTTCCCCGCCCTTGCCGCCAAGCCCGCCAAACCGGCGCCCAAGCAGGAGGCCGCCCCGGTAGCCGCCTCCGCCGAATTCGAACTGGCCCACAATCTCGGCCCGGAAGGGGAGAAGGCATTGCAGGCGGTCGTCGATCGCTTCAACAAGGAGAACGGCGGCAACCTCAAGCTTTCGCGCCTTGAGAAGGGCGAACGGCCGGCCGGACTGAACCTGGTTCGCCGCTACGAGATGAGCGAAGTGCTGAGTCAGGCCAAGTATTTCGTCCCGCTACATGAAATGATGGCGAAGGCCGGTGTCAAGCTCGACACCGACGGTCTCTCCAGCGACCTGAAAGCCAACGTCGTCGACGCCAAGGGCCGCCTGGTCGCCCTGCCGGTTCTTTATTCCACGCCGGTCCTGTTCTACAACAAGAACGCCTTCCGCAAGGCCAGGCTGAACCCGGATCAGCCGCCGAAAACCTGGTTCGAGATGCAGGGCATGCTCGACAAGCTGCAGGAAGCCGGTTATGCCTGCCCATACACGACGGCGTGGCCAGTCTGGGTGCATGTGGATAACGTCAGCGCCGTTTCCGGCCTGCCGGCAACGACCGACAAGGGGGTGCTGGCCTTCAACGGCCTGCCGCAGGTCAAGCATGTCGCGATGATGTCGACGTGGACCAAAGCCAATTACTTCAAGTTGTTCGGTCGCAGCGACGAAGCCAGCAAGAAATTCCACGCCGGCGAATGCGCGATGATCACCACCGATTCTCGCGAACATATCGATTTCCGCGATGCCAAGGGTGTCGAACTGGGCGTCGCGCCGATGCCTTTCCACGATGACGTCTATGGTGGCCGCCAGCCCTCGCTGGCCGATGGTGCCTCGCTGTGGGTCGGCGCCGGCCGCTCGGCCGCCGAATACAAACAGGCCGCGAAGTTCGTTTCCTTCCTGATGTCGCCCGAGATCCAGATCGAACTGGTGCGCAGCTACGGCGGCCTGCCGCTGACGACGGCTGCCCGCGCGGCGGCACGCAGCAAGCTCCTGCAGGACGGCGACCAGACGCTGCAGGTGGCCTATGCCTCCCTGAAAGGCACCAGTGCCAAGCCGGTCACCCATGTTTCCGACGTCGATGCAGTGCGCGTCATTGCCGACGAAGAACTCCAGTTGGCGTGGACCGACAAGGAGCCGTCCAAGGCGGCGCTGGACAAGGCGGTCACGCGCGGTAATGCGGTACTCAACGCCAAGCCGGCGCTGAAGAAGGGACAACCCTTCTGATGTCGATCTCGCTGCCGCGCTGGATTGCCCATCGCGGTGGCGGGAAACTGGCGCCGGAAAATACTCTGGCCGGCATTCGCCTGGCGGCCAGTCTCAGCTACAGGGCGGTCGAATTCGACGTGATGCTCTCGGCCGACGGCACGCCGCTCCTCATTCACGACGAAACGCTGGAACGCACGACCAACGGTAGCGGCAAGGTCTGCGAAACCTCCGATGCCGTTCTCTTCGCGCTCGATGCCGGTGGCGGCGAGCGCATTCCCCGCTTCGCCGAAGCTGCGGCGCTCTGTCGCGAACTGGGCCTGCTGGCCAATGTCGAGATCAAGCCGGCGAGCGGCCATGAGGTGGCGACGGCCGAGGTCGTCGCTCGCATGACTGCCGACCTGTGGCGCGGGGCGGAAGTGCCGCCGCTGATTTCCTCGTTTTCCCTGGCCGCGCTCGAAGTGGCCCGCGATCTGGCGCCGGAGGTCCGCCGCGGCGTACTGTTCGAAAAACCGCCGGCCGACTGGCGGACGGAACTGCGACGCTTGCGGGCCGTCGCGCTGCATTGCGACGCCGACCTGCTCGACGACGTGGTGCTGGCCGAAGCAAGGGCGCATGACATTCCGGTGCTGTGCTACACGGTCAACAGCGAAAAACAGGCAAAAATGCTTTTCGCACGCGGCGTCAGCGCCTTGTTTACCGACCGCCTCGATCTTTTTGCGCATTAGCGGGGCCGGCGGCTGCGAAGCTGGACGCTTTTTCTCTTAAAATCCGAGGTTTCGCATTCCCACGCCGCAAGGGCCGCCAGCTCATGAAAAGCTCCGAAATCCGCCAGCAGTTCCTCGACTTCTTCGCCTCCAAGGGCCACCAGATCGTTTCCTCCAGCTCGCTGGTGCCGCATGAAGACCCGACCCTGCTGTTCACCAATGCCGGGATGAACCAGTTCAAGGACGTTTTCCTCGGTTTCGACAAGCGCCCCTATACCCGCGCCACGACCTCGCAGAAATGCGTGCGCGCCGGCGGCAAGCACAACGATCTCGAAAACGTCGGCTACACCGCGCGTCACCACACCTTCTTCGAGATGCTCGGCAATTTCAGCTTCGGCGACTACTTCAAGCGCGATGCGATCAAGTACGCCTGGGAACTGCTGACCGAGGTCTACAAGCTGCCCAAGGACAAGCTGACGGTCACCGTCTATGCCGAGGACGACGAGGCCTACGACATCTGGACGAAAGAGATCGGCGTGCCGCCCGAGCGCGTCATCCGCATCGGCGACAACAAGGGCAGCCGCTACGCTTCCGACAACTTCTGGATGATGGGCGACACCGGCCCCTGCGGCCCGTGCACCGAAATCTTCTACGACCACGGCGAAAAGCACTGGGGCGGCCCCCCGGGATCGCCGGAAGAAGACGGCGACCGTTTCATCGAAATCTGGAACAACGTCTTCATGCAGTTCAACCGCGACGAAGCCGGGGTCATGCACCCGCTGCCCAAGCCCTCAGTCGACACCGGCATGGGGCTGGAGCGTGTTTCAGCGGTGTTGCAAGGCGTGCACGCCAACTACGAGATTGATCTGTTCCAGGCGCTGTTGAAGGCCGCCGCCCGCGAAACCGCAGATGCCGATATGGATTCACCGTCGCTGAAAGTGCTGGCCGACCACATCCGCGCCTGTTCCTTCCTGATTGCCGATGGCGTCATCCCCGGTAACGAAGGCCGCGGTTACGTGCTGCGCCGGATCATCCGCCGCGCCATCCGCCACGGCTACAAGCTCGGCGCCCGCGCTGCCTTCTTTCACAAGATGGTGCCCGACCTGGTCGCCGAGATGGGCGCCGCCTATCCGGAGCTGGCACAGAACCAGCACAAGGTCATCGCCACGCTGAAGCAGGAAGAAGACCGCTTCTTCGAAACAATCGAGCACGGCATGGCCATTCTCGACGGCGAGCTGAAGGCGCTGGCCGCAGGCGGCGTCTTCAACGGCGAAACGGCGTTCAAGCTGCACGACACCTACGGCTTCCCGCTCGATCTGACGCAGGACATCTGCCGCGAACACAAGATTACTGTCGACGCCACTGCCTTCGATGCGGCGATGGCCCGCCAGAAGGAGCAGGCGCGCGCCGCCGGCAAGTTCAAGATGGCGACCAACCTCGACTACAGCGGCCCGGCGACCGTTTTCCACGGCTACGACACCCTGGAGACCAAGGCCAACGTGTTGGCGCTGTACAAGGAGGGTGTTGCGGTCAACCAGCTGAACGAGGGCGAAATGGGTGTCGTCGTCCTCGATGACACGCCGTTCTATGCCGAATCCGGCGGTCAGGTCGGTGACCGAGGCGCGCTGCAGTCGGTGCATGGCATCTTCGCCGTCGAAGACACGCAGAAAATCCAGGCTAGCGTCTTTGGCCACCACGGTGTCGTCAAGACCGGCACCATCACCGTCGGCAACGGTGTCAGCGCCAAGGTCGACGTGCTGGCCCGCACGCGCACCATGCGCAACCATTCCGCCACCCATCTGCTGCACAAGGCGCTGCGCGAAGTGCTCGGTGAGCATGTCCAGCAGAAGGGCTCGCAGGTCGATCCGGACAAGACCCGTTTCGACTTCGTGCATAACCAGCCGCTGACCAATGCGGAAATCCGCCGCGTCGAGAACATCGTCAATGCCGAGATCCTCGCCAACACGGCCAACGAATGCCGCGTGCTGCCGATCGCCGAAGCGCAGAAGCTGGGCGCCATGATGCTGTTCGGCGAGAAGTATGGCGACGAGGTGCGCGTCCTCGACATCGGCTCGTCGCGCGAATTGTGCGGCGGCACGCACGTCAGCCGCACCGGCGACATCGGCCTCTTCAGCATCACTGCCGAAGGCGGCGTCGCGGCTGGCGTCCGCCGTGTCGAAGCGGTGACCGGCGACAACGCGCTGACCTACATGCAGGGCATGGAAACCGCGCTCGGCGGCGTCGCCGGCACGCTCAAGGTGTTGCCGAAGGATGTGCCGGCCCGCGTCAGCGCCGTGCTCGATCAGGTCAAGAAGCTGGAACGCGAACTGGCGGCGCTCAAGGGCAAGCTGGCTTCGGCCCAAGGCGACGATCTGGTCGCGCAGGCGGTCGAGATCAAGGGTGCCCGGGTGCTGGCGGCAAAGCTCGAAGGTGCCGACATCAATGCCCTGCGCGAAACCATGGACAAGCTCAAGGACAAGCTCAAGTCGGCCGCCGTCGTGCTGGCGTCGGTCGCCGACGGCAAGGTGACGCTGATCGCCGGCGTCACCGCCGACCTGACCGGCAAGGTCAAGGCCGGCGATCTGGTCAACATGGTCGCCCAGCAGGTTGGCGGCAAGGGCGGTGGGCGCCCGGACATGGCGCAGGCCGGCGGCACGCAGCCGGAAAACCTGGCGTCGGCGCTGGCTTCGGTGCCGGCCTGGGTCGAGGGCAAGCTGTGAGGACGATGCTGATCGGTGCGCTGCTGGGGCTGGCGGCTGCAGGTGTCGTGGCCGCAGAGCTCGATCGCACGCCGGTCGAGGCAGTTACGGTCAACGGCGAAAAAGTGCGACTTTTCCCCAACGGCCGCTGGGAGTATGTCGATGCCGCCAAGGCGGCTGCGGCGCAGCAGACGGCGGCCAAGTACCCGGAAAACCAGACGCGTCCCGAAGGAGCCCAGGGCGGCCTGTTCGGCGTCGGCCGTACAGTGATGCCGGGCGACAAGGACTACAACCGGGGTTCGCTGAACCCCAAGCTGCGCTGACGCTGCGGCGGTGAGCGGCGCTTACCGCTTCTGTCCGCAGTGCGGTAGCGAACTGGTGTTGCGCGACGCCGGCGGCCTGGCGCGCCCGACCTGCCCGGCGGAGGACTGCGGTTTCGTGCTGTGGGACAACCCGGTGCCAGTGGTCGCGGCGCTGGTCGAATACGACGGGCGGGTGCTGCTGGCGCGTAATGTCGCCTGGCCGGAAAAGAGCTTCGGGCTGGTGACCGGTTTTCTGGAGCGCGACGAAGCACCGGAACAGGCGGTGGCGCGCGAAGTGGCCGAAGAGCTTGGGCTGGTCGCGACAGCGGTCACGCTGATCGGCCTCTATCCCTTCACGCAGAAGAATCAGCTGCTGATCGCCTACCACGTCGCGGCGGAAGGGCGGATCGTCCTCAACGAGGAACTGGCCGAGGTCCGGCTGATCGAGCTGGAGCGCCTCAAAGCCTGGGATTTCGGGACCGGCTTCGCCGTGCGCGACTGGCTACTGGTCCGCGTGGCGGGTTAATTCGGGGTCAGGGTCAGTTCAGCAGGTGGCCACCCGGGGCGGGCGGCGTGCCATCACGAATGACTTCGCCTTCGATGATGCGACCCGCGAAGGGCTGCTGCTCGCTTGCGCCAGAGGGCGGCTGCTGACGCATTTGTTCGCGCAGTTCGCGACGCAGGGTGCGCGTTTTCCACCAGAACCAGGTGCCGGCCAGCACGGCGCCGACCGCGACGACCGCCAAGGCGACCAGCGAAAACATGAAGCTGACGACCAGCAGCGCCGCACCGAGGACGAAGGTGACGACCTTGGCCAGCGGACCCGGCGGCTGGCCGCCCAGGCTGCCGTGAAACTGGCGGAATTTCAGTTGTTCTTCGCTGGCGTTCATCGATTTTCCGGATAGGTGTGCGGATTGACAGCCGCCTATTCTAGCGACAGTCGCGCCAACCGTTTGTAGCGCGACTGTCGTTGTTTTGTAACGCGGTCCGCGTCAGAACGGCAGCTTGATGCCCGGCCAGACAGCCGTGATCGCCTGCCGGAAACCGGCCTGGATGCGCTCCAGTGCCGCATCGTCATCGGCCTCGAAGCGCAGCACGACGACCGGTGTCGTGTTGGAGGGGCGCGCCAGGCCGAAGCCGTCGGCGTATTCGACACGGACGCCGTCGATGGTGATGATTTCCTCGGCGCCGTCGAACTTGCCTTCAGCCTTCAGCTTGTCGATCAGCGTGAACGGCTCGCCTTCGGCCATCTTGATATTGAGTTCCGGGGTCGACGGCGAGTTGGGCAGGGCTTTCAGCGGCGCATTGACGTCGGCCGAGCGCGCCAGGATTTCCAGCAGGCGGGCGCCGGTGTACAGGCCGTCGTCGAAGCCGTACCAGCGTTCCTTGAAGAAGGTGTGGCCGGACATTTCGCCGGCCAGCGGGGCGCCGGTTTCCTTGAGCTTGGCCTTGACCAGAGCATGGCCGGTGTTCCACATCAGTGGCTGGCCGCCATGTTTCCTGATCCATGGGGCGAGGAGGCGGGTGCACTTGACGTCGTAAATGATCTGGCCGCCCGGCACGCGCGACAGCACATCGGCGGCGAACAGCATCAGCTGGCGGTCCGGGTAGATGATTTCGCCGTCCTTGGTCACCACGCCCAGGCGGTCGCCGTCGCCGTCGAAGGCGATGCCGATCTCGGCGTCGGTTTCCTTGAGTGCCTTGATGACGTCCGCCAGGTTTTCCGGCTTGGATGGGTCCGGGTGATGGTTCGGGAAGGTGCCGTCCACTTCGCAGTAAAGCGGAATGATTTCGCAGCCGAGGCGCTTGAACAGTTCGGGGGCGACCGCGCCGGCGACGCCGTTGCCGCAGTCCATGACGATCTTCAGCGGCCGGGCCAGTTTCACATCGCCGACGATCTTGTCGACATAGGCGGTCTTGACGTCGGCGCTACGGCGCTCACCCTTGCCGTGCTTCAGGTCGCCGGCCTCGATGCGTTGTTTGAGGTTCTGGATGGCGTCGAGCGCCAGGGTTGTGCCGCCGATGACCATCTTCAGGCCGTTGTAGTCCGGCGGGTTATGGCTGCCGGTGACCGAGACGCAGGAGTTGCAGCCGAGTTCGTAGGCAGCGAAATAGGTGACCGGGGTCGGCACGCAGCCGACGTCGATGGCGTCACAACCGGCGGTGCAGATGCCGTCCATCAGCGCGCCGGCCAGTTCGGGGCCGGAGAGGCGGCCGTCGCGGCCGACGGCGATGGCTTTCTGGCCCTGCTCGACGGCGAGCGAGCCGAGCGCGTGGCCGATCTGGCGCACGACATCGGCGGTCAGGGATTTATCGACGATGCCACGGATATCGTAGGCCTTGAAGATTTCGGCGGGTAGTTTGGTCATGATGGGTGCCTATGACGTTTCATAAAGAAAGAAGTGTAAGAGCCTTTGCGGCAGCCAGTCCAGATTTCCGGGGAAACTGCCGCTGACGAAACCGACATGGCCGCCAGTGGCTGGCTGCTCGAGACGCACCTGCGGGCTGACCGAAGCGGCATCCGGCAGGAAGCCGGCGGGCAAAAACGGGTCGTTTTTCGGGTTGACCGCAAGCGCCGGCACAGCGATGGATTTCAGCCAGGGTTTGGCCGAGGCGCGCTGCCAGTAGTCGTCGGCACCGGCGAAGCCATGCACCGGCGCAGTCACGGCGTCGTCGAACTGGTAGAGGTTGATCGCCGCAAGCATGCGCGCCTCGTCGAAGAGGTCGGGAAACTGGCGCAGGCGGGCGCTGGAAACGGCTTTCAGTGTTTTCAGGAAATGCTGCGTATAGACGCGGTTGAAGCCGTGCGCCAGGTGGTGGCCGCAGGCGGCGAGGTCGAGCGGGGCGCACATGGCGGCGACGCCGGTGACCACTTCGGCCGCGTTGGCGCCGCGCTCGCCGGCCCATTTGAGCAGCGCGTTGCCGCCCAGCGAGACGCCGGCAGCGTGCAGCGGACGGCCGCCGTTGGCCGCGTGCAGGCGGCGCAGGATCCAGTCGATCTCGTCCGAGTCGCCGGAATGATAGGCGCGCGGGCGGCGGTTCAACTCACCGGAACAGCCGCGAAAATGCGGCAGCGCCAGCCGCCAGCCGGCTTTCCGGCAGGCGTGCGCGGTGCTGAGCGCGTAATGGCTGTTGGCGCTGCCTTCGAGGCCGTGAAATAGCACGAGCAGGGGGGCGTCGCGCGGGCCGTCGAGATGATCGACGTCGACGAAGTCACCGTCCGGCGTTTCCCCGCGTTCGCGCCGCAGCTTGAGCGGCTGCGGCTTGATCAGCAGCGGCCAGATGGTCTGCGCGTGGCCGCCGGGCAGCCAGGCGGGCGCGTGGTACGGCTTCAATGCAGCGTGTGCGGCACGGCCTCGGCCATCGCCTGATGGCTGTCGTCGGCAGCCGAGGCGTGGCGGCTGACCAGGCGCCAGCCGTGGGCGCCGCGGGCGTAGATGTGGGTGACGTGCAACGGGCCGTGCGGGCTGGGGTCGTCGCCGACGAAGAGGATTTCGGTCAGGTGGTGGATGGCCAGCACCGAGCCCTGCCAGTGGGTGACCGATTCCGCCTGCACGCGAATTTTCGCGTTGGCGAAGATGCCGCGCCAGCTTTCGCGAATCGGCACGATGCCGAGCAGGCGCACGCCGGTCGGGTGTACGCACAGGGTTTCCTCGTCCTCGGCCCAGAGCTGGATCAGCAGGTCGGCGTCGCCCTTCTGTACGGCCTCGTAAAAGGCCTGTTCGACATCTTCGGGGGCGGCGAAATTGGCGGGTTTGCTCATGAGGCGCTCCGTTTCAGGCAGGCTGTGAGAACCTGGTCCGGGGAGAGTTTGTTGAGGCAGTCAAGGTGGCCGAGCGGGCATTCGCGCTTGAAGCACGGGCTGCACTCGAGATTGAGGCTGAGAATGTCGGCCTGGTCCGAAAGCGGCGGCGTGAAGCCGGGCGACGACGAGCCGTAGAGCGCGACGATTGGCCGGTCTAGCGCGGCAGCGACGTGCATCAGGCCGGAGTCGTTGCAGACGACGAGGTCGGCCATGGCCAGCAAGTCGATGGCCTGTTCGAGCGAGGTGGCGCCGCACAGGTTGTCGCAGAGGCCGGGGGCGAGGGCGCTGATTTCGTCGGCAACCGCTCGGTCCTTGGGCGAGCCGAAGAGGCCGACGCGGTAACCGCGCTCGCCCAGGCTGCGGGCCAGCGTGGCGAAATGCGCAGCGGGCCAGCGTTTGGCCGGGCCGTATTCGGCACCGGGGCAGAAGGCGGCAAAGCGGGTCGGGTGTTCGCGACCGAGTGCCGTCAGGGTTTGCTGCTGGTCGGTTGCGGTCGACCGGATTTTCGGGTGAAAAATGGGCTTGGGCACTGCTGCGCCGGGGGCTTCGGCCAGTTGCGCGAAGCGCTCGACCATCAGCGGCAGGGCGGCTTTGTCGAGGTGGTGCCGAACGTTGATCAGGCCGTAGCGGGATTCGCCGGTGAAACCGACGCGTTGCGGGATGCCGGCCAGGAATGGAACCAGCGCCGACTTCAGCGAATTTGGGAGGACGTAAACCGCATCGTAGCCGCGCGCCGCCAGTTGCCGGGCCAGGCGCCAACGGGCTTTCAGCGATAGCTGGCCGTGGCCGAAGGGGCTATCGAGGACCTCGGCGATTTCACCCATGCGCTGCAATACCGGCGCGACCCAGCTGGGCGCCAGGGCGTCGAGTTGCAAACCGGGGGATTTGGCATGCAGCCGTGCGAACAGCGGCTGCGCCATGATGGTATCGCCGATCCAGGAGGGGGCGACGATCAGCGCCTTCTTCATGCGACAGCGGCGGGCTTTTGGCCCGCCGCCCGATGCTTAGTGATGGCCCTTGGGCGCTTCGCCCTTGAACACGTACTTGGCGCTGCAATACGGGCAGACGACCTCGCCGGTCTTCAGGACGTCGAGGAAGACGCGCGGATGCTGCGACCACAGCGGAGCGTTGGGCTGCGGGCAGTGCAGCGGCAGGTCATGGGCGGTGATTTCAACGGTAAGGTTGTCGGACATCTTGTTCTCCCTGAGCTTATACGTAGGCCAGCCAGTCGTCGTGCTGCGGCGAACGGCCATAGACCACGTCGAAATACTTGGCCTGGATCTGCGCGGTGATCGGACCGCGGCGGCCGATGCCGATCTGGCGGCCGTCGAGTTCGCGGATCGGCGTGACTTCGGCGGCGGTGCCGGTGAAAAAGGCTTCGTCGCAGCAATACACTTCGTCGCGCGTGATGCGCTTTTCCTGCACCGAGAGGCCCAGTTCTTCGGCGATCTGCAGCACCGTGGCGCGCGTGATGCCTTCCAGGCAGGACGTGAGGTCGGGCGTGTACAGCTTGCCCTTCTTGACGATGAACAGGTTCTCGCCGGCGCCTTCGGCCACATAGCCTTCAGGATCGAGCAGCATGGCTTCGTCGTAACCTTCGTGGGTCACTTCGTTGTTGGCCAGGATGGAGTTGATGTAGTGGCCGGAGGCCTTGGCGCGCACCATCGAGATATTGACGTGGTGGCGGGTGTAGCTGGAGACCTTGACGCGGATGCCGCGCTCCATGCCTTCCTCGCCGAGGTAGGCGCCCCACGGCCAGGCGGCGATGGCGACGTGCACCTTGGCACCCTTGGGCGAAACGCCCATCTTTTCCGAGCCGTAGAAGGCGATCGGCCGCAGGTAGCCGGAATCGAGATTGTTGGCGCGCAGCACTTCCTTGTGCGCTTCGTTGATGGTCGCCTTGTCGAACGGCATTGCCATCTGGAAGATGTGGGCCGAGTTGAACAGGCGGTCGGTGTGCTCTTCCAGGCGGAAGATGGCGGTGCCGCGCTCGGTCTTGTAGGCACGGACGCCCTCGAATACGCTCATGCCATAGTGCAGGGAATGCGTGAGGACGTGGGTGGTCGCCTCGCGCCAGGGCACTAGTTTTCCATCCTGCCAAATAAAGCCGTCGCGATCCGACATGGACATGTTCGATTCTCCGTGTTGCGCGTGTGAAAGCGCATAATTCTAGCCCAAATCAACGGGTAAAATAACGCTTTTGCCGTTTGAGTCGCGCATGATCTGGAAACCCAATGTCACCGTTGCCGCCGTCGTCCAGCGTGACGGTAAATTCCTGCTGGTCGAGGAAGAAACCGACGCCGGTCTGGCCTTCAACCAGCCGGCCGGTCATCTCGAGGCAGGCGAAGCGCTAATCGACGCCGTGGTGCGCGAGGCGCTGGAGGAAACCGCCTACCACTTCAAGCCGACGCATCTGGTCGGCATCTACAACTGGCAGCACCCCACGAAAAATGTCACCTACCTGCGCTTCGCCTTCGCCGGCGAGCTGCGCGGCTGGGAGGCCGACCGCCAACTGGATGAGGGCATCGTCGTCGCCCGCTGGCTGACGCTTGACGAAGTGAAGGCGACGCAGGAACGCCACCGCAGCCCGCTTATCCTGCGTTGTATCGAGGATCTGATCGCCGGCAAACGTTATCCGCTTGATCTGTTGGTGCATTACGATTGATGTTCCGAAGCTTTCTGTTGGCATTGATGGTGTCGTGGGCCGGAGCCGTTGCGGCCGATGAAGTCGTGCCGATTTGCTATGGCTACGGGTGTATCGCGCAGGCGCAGATCAAGTTCAGCGAGGTGCAATTGCGCGAAATCGGGCGCCAGTTGTCGGTTGCGGTCGACGCCGAAAATGAGCGCAAAATGCTCGCCGTTGCCATTGGGGAACTTTATGGCTGGGCTGGCCAGCAGTCGGATATAAAGAATGATCGTGGCGGTAACTATGCCGATGGCCATTCGCCCGGCAAAATGGATTGCATCGACCACTCGAAGTCGACGACGCGCCTGCTGAAATTGCTCGAAGCGCGCGGCAGTTTGCGCTGGCACCAAGTGCTGGAGCCGGAAGTGCGCAACTGGGCGCTTGTCTTTCCGGCGCACTGGTCGGCGGTGATCGAGGAAAAAACGGGGGGCGAAGCGCAGCGCTTCGTCGTCGATAGCTGGTTTGTCGATAATGGACAGCCGGCGGTGATCCTGCCGCTGGCCGAATGGAAACAGGGGGCGGGGCCCGATGTCTGAAAAAACGGTAGTGGTCGGCTTGTCCGGCGGGGTCGATTCGTCGGTGGCGGCCTTGCTGCTAAAGCGCCAGGGCTGGAAGGTGATCGGCCTGTTCATGAAGAACTGGGAAGACGACGACACCGAGGAATACTGCTCGTCGCGCCAGGATCTGGTCGACGTCATGAGCGTCGCCGACAAGATCGGCATCGACGTCGAGGTGGTCAATTTCGCCGCCGAATATCGCGAACGGGTGTTCGCCGAATTCCTGCGCGAATACCAGGCCGGGCGGACGCCCAACCCGGACATCCTGTGCAATTCGGAAATCAAGTTCAAGGCCTTCCTCGACCACGCCATACAGCTTGGCGCCGAGAAGATCGCCACCGGCCATTATGCCGGCGTCCGCGAATTCGACGGCGAGTTCCAGTTGTTGAAGGCCGAGGACGGGACCAAGGACCAGAGCTATTTCCTTTACCGCCTGAACCAGGCGCAGCTGTCGAAGACGCTGTTCCCGCTGGCCGACATCTACAAGCGCGAAGTGCGCAAGATCGCCGAGGCCGAGGGGCTGCACGTGGCGGCCAAGAAAGATTCGACCGGCATCTGCTTCATCGGCGAGCGGCCGTTCAAGGATTTCCTCAGCCGCTACCTGCCGCCGAAACAGGGCGAAATCCGCCGCCTCGACGACGGTAAGGTAATGGGCACCCACGATGGCCTGATGTTCCACACGCTGGGCCAGCGCAAGGGCCTGCACATCGGCGGCATCAAGGAGAAGGGGCAAGCCGGCGGTGGCGAGCACGATGCGTGGTTCGTCGCCGGCAAGGACATGGAAAAGAACGTGCTTTACGTCGTCCAGGGCCACGACCACCCGGCGCTGCTCAAGGACGCTCTGGTCGCCGAGCAGCTTTCCTGGGTCTCGGGCCACGCCCCGCACACGCACTGGGTGTACACCGCCAAGCCGCGCTACCGGACGGCCGACCAGCCGTGCGAGGTCGAGCGCGTCGATGGCGAAACCTGCGAAATCCGCTTCGCCGAGCCGCAGTGGGCGCTGGCGCCGGGGCAGTCGGTAGTGCTTTACGAAAGCCGCGTCTGTCTGGGCGGCGGGGTGATCCGTTGATTGCCGCGCCCGCCGATTTCTTTCCTGCCATGGTTTTATAGGTCTCAAACGTGTCCGATCGTCTCGCAGTTCTACCGCAATACCTGATTCCCAAGCAGGCACTTACCATGCTGGCCGGCAAACTGGCCAATGCCCGGGCCGGTGACCTGACCACCAGCGTCATCCGCTGGTTTGTCGGGCGTTACGGCGTCAATATGGCCGAAGCGGCCAATCCCGATATCGCCGCTTACCCGACGTTCAACGAGTTTTTCACGCGCCCGCTGCGCGACGGCGCGCGGCCGCTCGCCGCGGCCGACTTCATCTGCCCGGTCGACGGGGCGATCAGCCAGTTCGGTGCCATCGAGCGCGACCAGATCTTCCAGGCCAAGGGGCACAGCTATTCGACGACCGCGCTGGTCGGCGGCGACCGCGAACTGGCGGCGCAGTTCGAGGATGGCAGTTTTGCGACGCTGTACCTCAGCCCGCGCGACTACCACCGTATCCACATGCCCTGCGACGGCCGTCTGAAGCGCATGATCTACGTGCCCGGTGCCCTGTTTTCGGTCAATCCGACGACGGCGCGTGGCGTCCCCGGCCTCTTCGCGCGCAACGAGCGGGTTGTCTGCGTCTTCGATTCGCCGCACGGCCCCTTCGTGCTGACGCTGGTCGGCGCCACCATCGTCGGCAGCATGGCGACGGTCTGGCATGGCATGGTCAATCCGCCGCGCCCCGGCCACATTCGCGAATGGCAGTACGCCGACCGGCAGATCGGGTTCCGGCAGGGTGACGAAATGGGCCGTTTCCTGCTCGGCTCGACGGTGGTGATGCTCTTTCCGAAAGGTGTCACGCAGTTCAACCCCGACTGGGCGCCGGCGCGGGCGATCCGTCTCGGCGAGGCGATGGCGGTGAAAGCCCCGACGGGGCAATAGCGCAGTTTTCGGCCACAGCAAACGACAAGGGCGCCGCGTGGCGCCCTTTGTCATTTCCGGAAAACCCGATCAGTCGTGCGGGACCGTGTCGGCGAACGATGGACGCAGCATCAGCTTGGCGTACAGTTTCGCCAGGTTCGGGTGGGTTTCCTGCCAGCCGACATGTGGGAAGCGGAAGCACAGGTAGCCGAGCGCGGTGCCGACGGCGATGTCGGCCAGTGAAATGTGGGTGCCTTGGCAATAGGATTTCTCGCCCAGTTCCTCGGCCATGAATTCCAGGCTGCGCGCGATCTTGAGGTGCTGGCGGGCGATCCAGTCGTAACTCTGCTGGCTATCCGGGCGTTTGCCTTCGAGAAAGGCAGTGGCGGCGGCGTCGCAAATGCCGTCGGCGATGGCTTCCCAGCGCTTGACGTCAATGCGTTCACGGTTGGGGGTCGGGAACAATTTGGCATTCGGGGTGACGCTGTCGATGTATTCGACGATGACCCGCGAGTCGAACAGCGGCGTTTCGTCGTCCAGCAGCAGCACCGGGATCTTGCCCAGCGGATTGACGTTCTGGACCTGGCTGTCGCCCAGCCACGGCGAGTCGATCGCGAATTCGTAATCGATCTTCTTTTCAGCGAGCACGATGCGCACCTTGCGCACGAAAGGGCTGGTATGGGTGCCGATCAGCTTCATCGCATGTTCTCTGGTTTGGGGAGAATGATTATAGCGTGTGGCGAGGGGTTCGCCGGGCGGGTAAAATTGCCGGCTTACCGAAAAGGACGTAGCCATGACTTTCAATCCCTTGACTGCACTTTCCCCGCTCGACGGCCGCTACGCCGGCAAGGTCGATGCCCTGCGCGAGCACTTCTCCGAATACGGCCTGATCAAGTGCCGCCTGCTGGTGGAAATCGAATGGCTGAAGGCGCTCGCCGCCGAGCCGCATTTCACGGAAATTGCCGCTTTTTCGCCGTCGACTGTAGCCGAACTCGATGCGCTGGTCGCCAACTTCGGGCCGGAACAGGCCGCCGAGGTCAAGGCCATCGAAGCCGTCACCAACCACGACGTCAAGGCGCTGGAATACTGGATCAAGGACCACACCAAGGGCAATGCCGAAGTGGTCAAGGTCAGCGAGTTCATCCACTTCGCCTGCACCTCGGAAGACATCAACAACCTGTCGCACGCGCTGATGTGCCTGGGCGCCCGTGAAGCAGGCATGCTGCCGGCGCTCGACAAGGTCATCGCCCGCCTCAGGGAGCTGGCCCACGCCAATGCGGACGTGCCGATGATGAGCCGCACGCACGGCCAGCCGGCCACCCCGACGACGCTCGGCAAGGAAATGGCCAACGTCGCCTACCGCCTGCAGCGCGCCCGCGCCCGCATCGCCGCCGTCGAACTGCTTGGCAAGATCAACGGCGCCGTCGGCAACTACAATGCCCACCTGACCGCCTACCCGGGCTACGACTGGGAAGGCTTCGCCAAGCGTTTCGTCGAGTCGCTCGGCCTGACCTTCAACCCCTACACCATCCAGATCGAGCCGCACGATGCGCTGGCCGAGCTGTTCGACGCTTTCGCCCGCGCCAACAGCATCTTGATCGACCTCGACCGCGACATCTGGGGCTACATTTCGCTCGGTTTCTTCAAGCAGAAGGTCAAGGCCGGCGAAATCGGTTCGTCGACCATGCCTCACAAGGTCAATCCGATCGATTTCGAAAACTCGGAAGGCAACCTCGGTCTGGCCAATGCCGTCCTCAAGCACCTCGCCGAGAAGCTGCCGATCTCGCGCTGGCAGCGCGACCTGACTGATTCGACAGTGCTCCGCAACATGGGCGTCGGCCTCGGCTACACGCTGCTCGCCTACGACTCCCTGCTCAAGGGTTTGAGCAAGCTGGAAGTGAACGCCGACCTGATGCAGGCCGACCTCGACGCCAACTGGGAACTGCTGGCCGAGCCGATCCAGACCGTCATGCGCCGCTACGCCGTGCCCAACGCCTACGAAAAGCTCAAGGAGCTGACCCGCGGCACCCGCGTGTCGCGCGAAGGCATGCAGGCTTTCGTGTCCACGCTGGAAATTCCGGAAGCCGCCAAGGCCGAGCTGCTCAAGCTGACGCCGTGGGATTACACCGGCAAGGCGGCCGAACTGGCGAAGCGCATCTAGATGCAGTGCGCCAAGTGCGGGCAGGAAGTGCCGGCCGATGCCATCTACTGCCCGCATTGCACGGGTGACGGCAAGACCACGGATAGCGAGGTTATCCGTGGCGGCATCAAGTGGGGCCTGATCGGGCTGCTGCTCGGCCTGCTGCCGGCGCTGCTGCTGCTTTACATCTATGGCGCCGAGCGCGGCATCAAGGCGATCGCCTTCACGCTGCCGATCGGCACCTTTACGACCGGGCTGATCATCGGGCTGGTCAAAGCCAAACGGGAATGGAAATAATGTCTTTTGCCGAAAATCTGAAAAAACTGCCGGGAATTTCCCACCTTGCTGCGGTCAACCTGCTCGACAAGGCAGAAACCGTGGTCGCCACCATCGAAAACAAGCCGGGCAGCCAGGGCTCGCTGGCCGTCTACAACCATCTGGCACAGACCTACGGTTCGATCAACCTCGAAGCCGCAAAAAAAGGCCTGGAAATCTTCGCCGAGCATACCGACGATGCCCGCGCCAACCCGGGCAAGCATCCGAACATCGACCGCCTGATCGCCATCGAGCAGGGCGGGCCTGCCTTGCGTGTC
The DNA here is from genome assembly GCA_002440665.1 of Dechloromonas sp. UBA6271. Taxonomy (GTDB): domain Bacteria; phylum Pseudomonadota; class Gammaproteobacteria; order Burkholderiales; family Rhodocyclaceae; genus Azonexus. The sequence goes on along the minus strand of DJUX01000049.1, from coordinate 3,386 downwards.
AAACACATTTTCGCCATCTGACTGCTTCGCCCGGTTGTCATATTAGGGAGTTATAATGGAGCGGAAGTGAATGGCCGGGTTCCGGTGTTCACGCTTCGTATCCCGGAATTCCTCAACAACAATGGAGAAATGCAATGAAATCCAAACTTTTGCTTGCCCTGCTGTCCATCACACTGACCGGTACCGCCGCCGCCCAGCTCAAACCTGAAGACGCCATCAAGTTCCGCCAGTCCGGCTATACCTTCATGGCGTGGAACATGGGCCGTATCAAGGCCAATGTCGAAGGCCAGTTCAACAAGGAAGAGGTCATCAAGTCCGCCAACGCCATCCAGGCCATTGCCAATTCCGGCATGGGCGCCCTCTACCTGCCGGGCACCGACAAGGGCACGGGCTGGGAAAAGACCCGCGTCAAGCCGGCCTTCTTCACCGACAAGGAAGGCGTGGCCAAGGTGGCGATAGCCTTCAACAAGGAAGCCAACGAAATGGCCAAGGTCGCCGCAACTGGCGATGCCGCAGCCATCAAGGAGCAGTTCGGCAAGCTGGGTGCTGCCTGCAAGGCCTGCCACGACGATTTCAAGATCAAGCAATAACCGGATTGTGTCGAAGTCATGCCACAGGCGCCTTCCGGGGCGCCTGTTTTACTGGTAGGGATGAAAGATCGCCATGAACGGAAAACGCATTCTCCTTTGGGACTTGCCCACCCGCCTGTTTCACTGGTTGCTGGCACTCGCAGTGATCGGCGCCATGGTCAGCGGCCAGCTTGGTGGAAATCTGATGGTTTGGCATGGCAGGCTCGGCATCTTCATTGTCGGGTTGCTGGCATTCCGGCTGGTCTGGGGTTTGGTAGGCTCCACCTATGCGCGCTTTATCCAGTTTTTTCCCTCGCCTGCGCGTGTTGGCGCTTACTTGCGCGGGGAGTGGCGAGGCGAAGGGCATAACCCGCTGGGGGCGTTCGCGGTTTTTGCCTTTTTTGGGCTGTTGACCGCGCAAGCCGTCAGCGGCCTGTTTTCCAACGACGACATCGCCTTCACAGGGCCCTTGTTTTCACTTGTCGATAAGGCGGCCAGCAATCGTCTGACGGGTTTGCACCACTTGTTGAGCAATGTGCTGATCGCACTGGTCTGCCTGCATGTTGCCGCAATTGTTTACTACGGTCGCGTTAAAAAGCAGTCCTTGCTCAAGCCCATGGTCACGGGCTGGAAGGATGGGGCTTCGGGTGAGTCGGCGCGTGGTGGCGGCATCGTGGCGCTGGTGATTGCCTTATCCGTCAGTTTCGCGCTCGCTTATGGCGCCAGCGGCAACTGGATGCCGCCTCCGCCACCCCCGCCAGCGGTGAGCGAAACGCCGGATTGGTGACGCAAACCGCAGCGCCTTGGTCATTGCGGTCGACCAGTATTTTTGGCCAAAAAAGCCGGTCGACCGCAACTGTCAGCGTAGCGGCCGCGCCATCAAGTCTGTCAGATGTTGTGAGTAAGTCCGAACCAGGGTTTCGTCGTTCGGCAGGTAACGGCCGATTATTTCCCGCTGCGTTGTCCGATAGGCTTCAGCGTCGGCATCATGCTGGCGGATCGCTTTCAATACGCGTTCGGCACCCAGGTCGGCGCGATTTTCAGGGTAAAAATAGCCTAAGTCTGAGCAAAGGTGCGCGTTATGAATCAGCGGGAAGCCTTGCCAGCAAACTTCCAGGTAAAAATAATTCAGCGGATTTTCCAACTGGTGGGAAATGACGATATCCGTCTGTTCGGCAAGGAAAGTCGGTGTGTCGTATCGCCCGAGGAAGACCGCTTTATGCTGCCGCACGATGTCGAGTTGATTCATCAGCGCGATGAATTCCGGGCTCTGCGTGGCGATTTGCTCGGCGTTGGTGACGCGGAGGATCTCGATGCTGTTGGGAGCCTGACGGTACGCCAGTTCTGCGATCAGAATCGGGTAGAGGCAGAATTTCACCAGGTTCAGGTTGGGTTCCATGACGACGAGTCGGCGGGGTGAATCGGCCCGCCGTTGATAAATCCCCCGGTACGGCAAGTCCTGGCTGCGCTGTTCAAGAAAGATCGGGCTCCAGACAAATGGAACCGTCTCGGCGTTGTGCCGGCGCAATACCTCGAAAAATGACTGGCTGTTGTTCGCCACCTGCGGAATCATCCAGATCGCGTCGTAGCGTTGATTGACGAAAAAGTTGTAGCCCCACAGCGGACGTTCAAACAGGATGGATTCCGTGGCGGCGATGTACTCCGAACCACAGCAATACGACACCACGCGCGTACCTCTTTGCTTCAGGTAGGCGGTCTGTTCCTCGTCGATTTGCCCGCCCAGTTCGATTAATACATCCAGTTCGTCCTTGGCAGCATCGAACGACTTAGTTGGCCAACGTTCCTGGCTCCAGGGCAGGCGCTTGGTGATCTGAACCGGCGTGGTGTTAACCAGGAAAACATTGGCAACATTGCTGCAATTCCGCAGTGTATCCGCCAGAAAAACCGCATTCTGTTTGATCCCGTTGTTCCATAGGGTCTCGTTTTCCTGTTTCAAGCCGATCGTGATGCCGATGGATAAGTGCATGGTGGTATAAAATGTTGCGTTTTTAATAGTGGGGCGGGGTTCCTATTTTCGTGTAAAAAACATCGAATTAGAACGGAACTTGCGAGCGTTTCTGGGGAAGGGTCGAATTTTTCGCCGAGCGTGAAGTAGTTACTGGCGGGAAATATGGCGTGTGCTAGCCTCTCCCCCCAAAAAAGTGGGTCGTCACCCGATTGGTGGTTTTTTTGTTGGGCCAATAAAGCTCAAGTCGATGTCGAGTAGATTGAGCGACTGGGTGGCAATTCAGGCTGCTACGACAGATCTGGTCTCAACTTGCCATGCGCAGGAATAGAAGATGAACAAAATTTACAAGGTGATTTTCTGCAAGCGAACCGGACAACGCGTTGCGGTCAGCGAATGCACAAAGTCTTCGGGCAAGCAATCGGGAGGGAGGACTGCGGTTTGTGTGGCTGCAGCGGCATGCTCGATAGGCATCGCGTTGTTGGGAGCGGGGCAGGAGGCGCTGGCGCAGACGCTTCCTGAGGCGGCTTGTACTTCGGGGAATGGCGGCACAATGTGGAATGCCGATCCAAAATGTGTGAATTACGTAAATAACACGCGCATTTATGTTAATAGTCTGTCGACCTCGACCTCGACGGGTCTGAGTAGCGTCAGCACAGGCGTCAGCAGCTTGTCGACTGGCTTGAGTAGCGTGAGTACAGATGTCTCCTCCCTAAGCACAGGGCTGAGCACGACGAACAGCAACGTGACCAGCCTGTCGACCTCGACTTCGACGGGCGTCAGCAGTCTTTCGACCGGTCTGAGTACGACGAACAGCCGCGTGACCAGCCTCTCCACAGGGGTGTCCTCGC
>DJUX01000009.1 GCA_002440665.1 Dechloromonas sp. UBA6271 | reverse complement strand
CGGATAGTTGGGAAACATGCACTGGGCGATTGACCGGGGTGCCGTCGAGGCGGGTGATCCTGACGCCTGTTGCGGTCAACTCGGCAATATCGCCATTTTCCAGATAGACCATGTTGCGGGTGACTTGGAGCAGCGCCGAGGCATCGGAGGCGGCATAGTTGCCGGTGTCGGAAACGCCGAGCAGCAACGGCGAGCCTTCGCGGGCGACGACGACCTTACCGGGCTGGTTGTGGTCGATGACGGCGATGGCGTAGGCGCCGATTAGCCGGCGGCAGGCGGTCTGTACCGCTTTGAACAGGTCGGGCTCGCTCTTCAGCGTCGCTTCGATCAGGTGGGCGATGCTTTCGGTGTCGGTGTCGGAGGTGAAGACGTAGCCCTGGGCGCTGAGTTCGCTGCGCAGGCTTTCGTAGTTCTCGATGATGCCGTTATGGACGACGGCGATCGAGCCGGAGACGTGCGGATGGGCGTTGCGCTCGCTGGGCACGCCATGGGTCGCCCAGCGCGTGTGGGCGATGCCGGTGATGGCGCTGGTCTGGGCGGAGGCGGCTTCGAGTTCGGCGACGCGGCCGACCGAGCGGACGCGCTCGATGCCGGTGCTGCCGATGACGGCCAGGCCGGCCGAATCATAGCCCCGGTATTCGAGCTTCTTCAGGCCTTCGACGAGAACGGGAACGATGTTGTTGCCGGCTGCTGCCGCGACAATGCCGCACATGTCACGCCACCTTCTTGGGCTGATTAGTCATGCGAACACCTCGACTTCAAACAGGCACTTGGCCGCAGCATCCTTGGCAGCGAGCCTGGGTTCACCCTCGAAGGGCCAATCGATTCCCAGCGCAGGATCGTTCCAGAATAAACTGCGCTCGAACTCCGGTGCGTAATAGTCAGTGGTCTTGTAGAGGAATTCCGCGGTTTCGCTCAGCACCACAAAGCCATGTGCGAAGCCTTGCGGTACCCAGAGGTGTTTTTTGTTTTCTGCACTGATGTGGACGCCGACCCACTGCCCGAAGGTTTTTGAGCTTTTTCGAAGGTCGACCGCAACATCAAAGACCTCACCCTGAACAACGCGAACGAGCTTCCCCTGCGGATTTTTAATCTGGTAGTGCAACCCACGCAGCACGTTCTTCGCGGATTTGGAGTGGTTGTCCTGAACGAATTCGCACTTGAGGCCGATGGCTTGCTCAAAGGCGCGGGCGTTGAAGCTTTCGAAAAAGAAGCCGCGGTCGTCGCCAAAGACCTTCGGTTCGAGGATAAGAACTTCGGGAATGGCGGTGCGCGTCACTTGCATCAGTAGACCTTTTCCTTGAGCAGACTGAGCAGGTATTGCCCATAGCCATTCTTGGACAGTGGCTGGGCAAGTGCTTCGAGTTGTTCCGTGCTGATCCACCCCTGACGAAAAGCGATTTCCTCCGGGCAGGCAACCTTGAGGCCTTGACGTTTTTCGATGGTTGCGATGAACTGTCCGGCTTCGAGCAGGCTGTCGTGAGTACCGGTATCGAGCCAGGCGTAGCCCCGGCCCATGATCTCGACATCGAGCTGACCCTGTTCAAGGTAGAGACGGTTGAGGTCGGTGATTTCCAGTTCGCCGCGCGGTGAAGGCTTGAGGTTGCTGGCCAGGTTAACGACCTGGTTGTCGTAGAAATAGAGGCCAGTGACAGCGTAGTTAGACTTGGGCTGCTGCGGCTTCTCTTCAAGGCTGAGCACCTTGCCGTTGGCGTCGAATTCGGCGACGCCGTAACGCTCAGGATCATGCACGTGATAGGCGAAGACCGTGGCGCCGGCGCTACGCTGGTCGGCGCTGCCGAGTATCTGGTGGAAGTCGTGACCATAGAAGATGTTGTCACCAAGCACCAAGGCCGAGTTGTCGTTGCCGATGAAGTCGGCGCCGATGACGAAGGCCTGGGCGAGGCCGTCGGGGCTGGGCTGGACGGCGTATTGCAGGTTGGCACCCCAGCGCGAGCCGTCGCCGAGGAGTTGCTCGAAACGCGGGGTGTCCTGCGGGGTAGAGATGATCAGGATGTCACGGATGCCGGCCAGCAGTAACGTGGTCAGCGGGTAGTAGATCATCGGCTTGTCGTAGATCGGCAGCAGTTGCTTGGAGACAGACAACGTGGCGGGATGGAGCCGGGTGCCGGCGCCGCCGGCGAGGATGAGGCCTTTGCGGGTGGTCATGATGGATATTTCCGGATTGTATCGTTTGCGTATTCGAGCAACTTTGGCACGACTTCAAGGAGGACCGGGGCCAATGCCGCTACGGCGACATATATTTCGAGCATTTTCTCTGTCGCATATTCATGAGCGATCAGGTTTCTCAACTCGCGAATCATGATCATTTGGGTGGCATTTGCCCAACCCCTTTTTTCTGCACGGTAAATCCGGTCCAGCAGGGTTCCACCCGCTGTCAACTCGATCTCATCAACCAGGCGGAAAACGCGCTGAATGAGCAAGTCAGCCAATCGGGCAAAGCGGCTGGTGAGAGACTCCAGACGCTCCAACTGCTCTGGCGACAAAGCCTCCTGACCGATAAGGTTACTGCATCGCTCGATCGAAAACTGAAGGTACCCGGCGGCAAGTTGCAGGTCTGCCAGCTCTTCTTGTAAAAGTTCGATTCTAACTTTTGTCACAGGCTCACCCCCTCTTGCATCACCATTCTGGCAAAAGGCCTTGAATCATCTGGAAATACGGCAATGTCAATCTTGCGCTCACCGAGCCTCTGGTGAAGCTGTGCCAAGATTCCCAGTTTGGTCATGAGGGTAATTCTTTTTGAAAGAACCAGGAGATCGATATCCCCACCCTTGGCTGAATCATCGGCACGCGATCCAAAAAGATAGATCGAAGCCTCTGAATCGGCCTCGCGAATTATTTCGCGAATTGCTGATTGTTCTCTGGCGTCCAATCTCATTCATATCTCCAAGCGAAATCGCTTCCTTTGCCGGCTACCATGGATCTCAAAGTATTTGCTGGAGAATGTGGCGGAGGCCAGCTTGCCAATGGGGCAGTTCGAGGCCGAAGGTGTTATGGAGCTTTTTGGTATCGAGCCGCGAATTGGCCGGGCGCTTGGTAGGCGTTGGATAATCGTTGGCGCAGATGGACTTGATGGCTTCCGGCCGGACTTTGAGCGACTTGCCCCCCTTGATGGCCTCACCGATGACGAAGCGGGCATAGCTTCCGGGCTGGAGAGGTCACATTCCACCTGGTCGACCGCGACGATATCGCCGAGCGGCGCCAGAGCGCGCTGAAGTTCAAAGCCGACCTGGCCGTTCTTACCCGTGAGGAGAAGATTCATGCTCACGCCCCGTACTGCTTGCCAACCCAGTTCTTGTAAGCGCCACTGGTGACATTGCTTACCCAAACCTGGTTATCGAGATACCACTGCACCGTCTTGCGGATGCCTGTTTCGAAGGTCTCTGCAGGCTTCCAGCCGAGCTCGCGTTCGATCTTGGAAGCGTCGATGGCATAGCGGCGGTCGTGGCCGGGACGGTCCTTGACGTAGGTAATTTGTTCTTTATACGCATTGCCATCGGCCCTGGGACTGAGTTCGTCGAGAATGGCGCACAGGGTATGGACAACATCGAGATTTGGCTTTTCGTTCCAGCCACCGACATTGTAAACCTCGCCTACCCTGCCCGCTTCCAGGACGCGGCGGATTGCGCTGCAGTGATCCTTGACGTAGAGCCAGTCGCGGATTTGCTGACCGTCGCCGTAGATGGGTAGCGGCTTGCCGGCCAGAGCATTGTGGATAACCAACGGGATGAGCTTTTCCGGAAAGTGGTAAGGACCGTAGTTGTTGGAGCAGTTGGTAGTCAGAACCGGCAAGCTGTAGGTATGATGGTAGGCACGTACCAGATGGTCACTGGCCGCCTTGCTGGCAGAGTACGGACTATTGGGTTCGTACCGGTGCGTTTCGGCAAACGCCGGGCTGTCTTTGCCAAGCGACCCATAAACCTCGTCGGTCGAAACATGGAGGAAGCGGAAATTTGATTTTGCTTCGTCTGCCAGATCGTTCCAGTAAGCACGTACGGCTTCAAGCAGGTGAAAGGTGCCAACGATATTGGTCTGGATGAAGTCTTCCGGGCCATGAATGCTTCGGTCGACGTGGGATTCGGCAGCAAAATTGACGACAGCGCGGGGCTTGTGGTCGGCGAGCAGCTTGGAGAGCAGTTCGAAATCGCCGATGTCGCCCTTCACAAAATGGTGACGGGTGTCGTTCTCGAGCGAGGCAAGGTTCTCAAGGTTGCCCGCGTAAGTCAGTAAATCAAGATTGACGACGGGTTCGTCGGATTGAGCCAGCCAGTCAAGGACGAAATTGCTGCCAATAAAGCCAGCGGCGCCAGTAACCAGAATCATCTTCCAGCCCCCCGTAAAAACGTTAGATTATACCGCAACGCAGCAACCTCTCTCCACCCTGACTTTCGTCATAGAGAGCTCAGGTTGTCACTCCGTTCTTGGCCGCAGGAAGCTGGCGAAACGTGGCAACCCACTGCTGGTAATGTCGCGATAACGATAAGTTACGGTACTGCCGATCGGCGGCGGATTTCGCCTTTGCTCGTCTGTAAACCCTGTGCCCAAAGAGAACTCGCGGCCATCTGATGTACGTACGCGCAACGCCCCCAGCATTCCCACGTACTTACCTTTGCCGGGAACGTGTCCGATAACCAGCGCGTCGGCATCCTCCCAAGGTTTCATTTTCAGCAGCGTATCGCTGCGGCCGGTTTCGTAGAGGGCATCGGCACGATGAAGCATCAGGCCTTCACCGCCGGCCTTGACGACTTCCTTGAAGCGCTTTTGCAGGCTGTTGCGGTCGACCGCCGGAAACTGCTCGATTTCACGCAACCAGGGAACATTGGCCTGGCGGGCAATCTGGCGCATTGCCTCGGCACGTTCGCTGAAAGTGCCGGCTGCTCCCGGCAACTCGAAAATCATGTAGCGCACCTGGCGCCATTCACCGTCGTCCGGCACTTCGCGGCGAACGATGCCGGAGAGGCGCTCGAAACTGCCGCGACCCATCCACAGCTCACCGTCCAGGGCCTGCTTGGGCAGACCTTCGATGAACCAGCGCGGCGCGTTGATTTCCTTGCCACTGCGGAAGCGCAAGGTATTGCCGTCCCAGATGGCGCGCACGCCGTCGAGCTTCTCGCTGACGAGGTATTTCGCGACATCGGCCTGATTGCGATAGACCTCGGCGAGCAAGATGGCCGGTGGCTCTGCTGCAACCGCGATGACCGGGAGTGCAAGCACTAGGGCGATCAGCCAGGCTCCCAGCAGGCGCAACATCAGTCGCCCGCCCAATCACGGCGCGCTTGGCGGGCAATCCCGAAAATCTCTTCCAGCCGCTCGCCGTCGCTACGGACAAGCGCCGTGCGCAGTTCGTCGAGCTGCGCGCGATAGCTGTCCAGTTCGCCCAACAAGGCATCGCGGTTGGCAAGGCAGATGTCGCGCCACATTTCAGGATGGCTGGCAGCAATGCGCGTGAAGTCGCGGAAGCCGGAAGCGGCAAAGGTAAAGAACAGGTCGGCGTCTTCACGCACCGCGAGATCGTGGACCAGCGCGAAGGACAGCAGGTGTGGCAGGTGGCTGACGGCGGCAAACACCCGGTCGTGCGCTGCCGGAGTCAGTTCATAGATATCGGCGCCACACCGGGACCAGGCGCGCTTGATGTGGTCGAGCGCATCGTCACTGTTTTCGGGCAACGGGGTGACGACGACTTTCTTGCCTTGATACAGATCCCAGCGCGCTGCGCCCGGGCCGCTGTTTTCGGCACCGGCGATCGGGTGGGCGGGAACGAACTGGCCAATCCGCTCGCCGAGGGCGGCACGGGCGGCGGCAATCACATCGCCCTTGGTCGAGCCACCGTCGGTGACAATGGTATTGGGCCCGAGGTAAGGGGCGATGCGCTCGAAAATTTCCGGCATTTGCGCCACGGGTGTCGCCACCAGCACGATGTCGGCATCCTCGATTTCATGCGTCGGATTGATGCCGGCGCGGTCGATGACGCCGAGCTCCTGCGCGACGCGCAAGGTCGATGGCGTGCGGCCGAAGCCGACCACTTCCTCGACCGCCTCGGCTTCCTTGAGCGCCAATGCGAAGGAACCGCCGATCAGACCGGTGCCAAAGACGACAACCTTGCCGAATTCGGGCATTTACAGCGCCTTCTCCAGCGCGTCGAGGAAGCGGGCATTTTCCGGCTCGGTGCCGATCGTCACACGCAACCATTCCGGCAAGCCATAACCGCCGATGGGACGAACGATGACGCCCTGCTTCAATAGCTTCTGATTGACCGCCGCCCCGTCACCCGCCCTGAAAGTCACGAAATTACCGTGCGACGGAATGTGTTCCAGACCAAGGCGCTTCAGGCCGGCGACCAGTTGCTCCGTGCCGCGCCGGTTGAGCTCGTAGCTTTCGGCGACGAACAGGTGGTCATCCAATGCGGCAACGGCGGCTGCAATTGCCAGGTTATTGACATTGAATGGCTGACGCACGCGGTTCATCAGGTCGGCGATTTCGGCGGAAGCCAGCGCGTAACCGACGCGCAGGCCAGCCAGGCCGAAAATCTTGGAGAAGGTGCGGGTCACCACCAGACTCGGAAAGTCCTTGATCCAGGCGGCGGTATCGACGCGCTCGGCCGGTGGCAGGTATTCGTTGTAGGCCTCGTCGAGCACGACGACGACATCCTTCGGCACCGCTTCGAGGAAGGCGCGGACTTCCGGATAGGGCAAGAAATTGCCGGTCGGGTTATTCGGGTTGGCGATCCAGATAATGCGCGTATCCGGCCGGATGGCGGCGCGCATGGCATTCAGGTCATGGCCGTAGTTTTTGGCCGGCGTCGAAATCAGCTCGGCGCCGGTCGACAGCGTCGCCAGGGGATAAACGGCGAAAGCATGCTGGGCAAAAATGGCGGAGCGGCCGGGGGCCAGGAAGACGCGAGCGATCAAGTCGAGTACGTCGTTTGAACCGTTGCCGAGTACGACCTGGTTCTGGGCGACACCTGCACGTTCGGCAACGGCCTTGATCAGGTCGAACTGATCCGGATAGCGCTCAATGCCATTGATTGCCGCTTCGACCGCCTTCTTCGCCTTCGGGCTCATGCCCAGCGGGTTCTCGTTGGAGGCCAGCTTGACGATTTTTTCGACCGGAATCCCCATTTCGCGGGCCAGTTCGGTAATCGGCTTGCCCGGCTGGTAGGGAGAGATGGCGCGGACGTAGGACAAGGCTTGTTCGACAAGGCTCATGGCGCTTTCCTCAATAAACGGCAACCGGGTAGGACCCGAGAATTTTCAGATAGGCGGCGTAGCTCGCCAGTTTTTCCAGCGCTGCCTTGATCGCCGGCTCGTCGCGATGGCCTTCGATATCGACGTAGAAGACGTATTCCCACAACGCGTTGCGGGCCGGCCGGGACTCCAGCCGACACATCGAAACACCGGCCGTGGATAGCGGCAGCAGCAGTTCGTGCAGGGCACCGGTGCGGTTCGGCGCCGACATGATCAATGAGGTCTTGTCGCGACCCGAAATGCCGGAATCGTGCTTGCCGAGAATCAGGAAGCGCGTCGTGTTGTTCGGTTCGTCTTCGATATTCTCGACCAGCTTGGGCAACTTGTAGCGCTCAGCCGCAGCCTCGCCGGCAATGGCAGCGGTACCGGGTTCGGCCGCTGCATTCTGCGCCGCCTGCGCATTGCTGCCGACCGAGATTCTCTGCGCCTTGGGCAGCACGCGGTTCAGCCATTCGTGGCACTGCGCCAGCGACTGCGCGTGCGAATAGACCTTGATGATCTGGTTCAGATCACTCTCGTTGGAGAGCAGGTTCTGGTGGATGCGCAGAACAACCTCGCCGCAAATCCTGAGCGACGTCGCCAGCAGCAGGTCCATCGTCCGGCCAACCGCGCCTTCGGTCGAGTTTTCCACCGGCACCACGGCGTAGTGGGCATGGCCGGACTCGACTTCGCGGAAGACGTCGTCGATCGACGATTGCGGTAGCAGGCGGGCGGCGTGGCCGAAATGCTTGGTCGCTGCCGACTCCGAAAAGGTGCCGAGCGGCCCCAGGAAGGCAATGCCCAGCGGCTCTTCGAGCGACAGGCAGGCCGACATGACTTCGCGGAAAAAGAAGGTGATGTTCTCGCCAGGCAGCGGACCGGGATTGGTTTCCTGCAGGCGGCGCAACACCTGCGCCTCACGCTCGGGACGATAGATGTGTCCGGCTTCGCCGTGTTCGGCCTTGATCTCGCCGACCTTCTGTGCGCAGCGGGCGCGCTGGTTGAGTAGCCGAAGGAGTTCGGCATCGATGCCGTCGATTTCGGCGCGCACTCCGGCAAGTGCCATTTGCAGATCGTCGCTCATCGTGGTTTAACCGTTGCGTTTGGCGAAATCGTTCATGAAATCCACCAGCACCTGCACGCCTTCCAGCGAGACAGCATTGTAGATGGAGGCCCGCATGCCGCCGACCGACTTGTGGCCCTTCAGCGAAACAAGTCCGGCTGCCTTCGATTCGGCCAGGAAAATGGCATCGAAATCCGGATTGGCCAAGGTGAATGGCACGTTCATCCGCGAGCGGCATTCGGGATCAACCGGGTTAGCGTAGAAGCCCGCCGAATTGTCGATGCACTCGTACAAAACACGGGCTTTTTCGGCGTTGACCGCAGCAATCCCTTGCAGGCCACCCTGCCGCTTCAGCCACTGGAAGACCAGGCCGGCCATATAGATGCCGTAAGTCGGCGGCGTGTTCAGCATCGAACCGTTCTCGGCCATCACCGCATAATCCATCACGCTCGGGATGGTCAATGGCGCCATGCCAAGCAATTCGTCACGGACGATGACCAGCGTCAGGCCGGAGGGGCCGATATTCTTTTGTGCCCCCGCATAGATCAGGCCGAACTTTTCGACCGGCACCGGGCGCGACAGGATGTGCGAAGACATGTCGATAACCAGTGGCACGCCGGTATCGGCAATGCGCTCGGCGGGAATCTCGACGCCATGAATCGTCTCGTTGGTGCACAAGTGAAGATACGCGGCAAATGGATCGAGCTGGATTTCATCGGCCGTCGGCAAACGGGTGAAACCACTGCTTTCGGTGGTCGCCGCACAACGCACGTTGCCGATACGCTGCGCTTCCTTCAATGCCTTCTTGGACCACGAACCGGTGACGATGTAGTCGGCCGAGCGCCCGGCCAGCAGGTTCATCGGGATCTGCGCGAACTGCTGCGTCGCCCCACCCTGCAGGAACAGCACCTTGTAGCCGGAAGGAATACCCATCAGCTCGCGCAGATCGGCTTCCGCCTGCTCGATGATGCTGGTGAACTCCTTGCCGCGATGGCTCATTTCCATGACGCTACAACCGGCACCGTGCCAGTCGAGCAGTTCTTCCTGCGCCTGGCGCAATACGTCTTCCGGCAGCGCGGCAGGGCCAGCGCTGAAATTCCAGACCCGGCTCATCATTCCTCCCCGGCGGCCTCGCCTGCTGCTTCACCATTGCCTTCGCCGTTACCTTCGGCTTCGATCTCGCCGACCGACTCGACAATCTTTTCCAGTCCAGCCAGCTTCTCGCCATCGTCCAGAGAAATCAGCGTCACGCCCTGCGTCGCCCGGCCCATGCCGCGAATCTCGGCCACACGGGTGCGGATCAGCACGCCGCCGGTGGTGATCAGCATGATCTCGTCTTCATCATTGACCAGCTTGGCGCCGACGACAGTGCCGTTACGCTCGCTGTCGGCGATGGCACGCACGCCCTGGGTACCGCGGCCGGAATGACGGAAATCGGCCAGCACGGTGCGTTTACCGTAACCGTTCTCGGTGGCGACCAGCACGGTCTGCTGGTCGCTCTCGGCGACCAGCAGGGAAATGACCGACTGGCTTTCCTGCAGCTTCATGCCGCGCACGCCGCGGGCACCACGGCCCATCGGACGGACATCCTCTTCGTCGAACCAGACCGCCTTGCCGGCGTTCGAGACCAGCACGATATCGCTCTGGCCGTTGGTCAGCTCGACGCCAATCAGGTAATCGCCCTCGTCCAGCGCGACGGCGATGATGCCGGCCTTGCGCGGGTTGGAATAATCGGACAGAGGGGTCTTCTTGACGGTACCCATGACGGTGGCCATGAAGACATATTGATCTTCGGAGAACTCCTTGACCGGCAGCACGGCGTTGATGCGCTCGCCCTCTTCCAGCGGGAAGAGATTGACGATCGGCTTGCCGCGGCTGGTCCGGCTGCCCTGCGGCGCTTCGTAGACCTTCAGCCAGTAGCAGCGGCCGCGGTTCGAGAAGCACAGGATGTAATCGTGCGTATTGGCGACGAACAGGTGATCGACAAAATCCTCGTCCTTGATCGCCGCCGCCTGCTTGCCTCGGCCGCCGCGGCGCTGGGCGCGGTAGTCGGCGAGCGGCTGGGCCTTGACGTAGCCGCCGTGCGACAGGGTAACGACCATGTCCATCGGCGTGATGAAGTCCTCGATGCCCAGCTCCTGCGTGTGCAGGACGATTTCAGAACGGCGCTCGTCGCCGAACTGGTCGCGGATCAGGGTCAGTTCACCGACGATGATTTCGGTGATGCGTTCCGGCTTGGCCAGGATATCGAGCAAGTCGAGGATCTTGGCCATCACGTCCTTGTACTCATTGACGATCTTGTCCTGCTCGAGACCGGTCAGGCGCTGCAGGCGCAGTTCGAGAATGGCCTGGGCCTGGGCGTCGGACAGGCGGTAGCCCTGTTCGGACAGACCGAATTCAGGAGCCAGGCCGTCCGGCCGCGAGGCATCGGAAGCCGCGCGCAACAGCATTTCCTCGACCACCGGGCTGCGCCACTGGCGACCCATCAGGCCGACCTTGGCGTCGGCCGGCGTCGGTGCGGCTTTGATCAGGGCGATGATTTCATCGACGTTGGACAGCGCAACGGCCAGGCCTTCGAGGATGTGACCACGTTCGCGCGCCTTGCGCAATTCGTACACGGTGCGCCGCGTCACCACTTCCCGACGGTGCGAAAGGAAGCATTCGAGCATCTGCTTCAGGTTGAGCAGGCGCGGCTGGCCGTCGACCAGCGCCACCATGTTCATGCCGAAGGTGTCCTGCAACTGGGTCTGCTTGTACAGGTTGTTGAGGATGACCTCGCCGACTTCGCCGCGCTTCAACTCGATGACGACGCGCATGCCGGACTTGTCGGATTCGTCGCGGATATCGGAGATACCCTCGATCTTCTTCTCGTTGACCAGCTCGGCGATCTTTTCGATCAGCGACTTCTTGTTAACCTGGTAGGGAATCTCGTCGACGATCAGCGCCTGACGGCCATTGCCCTTTTCCATGTCCTCGAAGTGGGTGCGGGCGCGCATGATGACGCGGCCACGGCCGGTCTTGTAGCCTTCGCGCACACCCATCACGCCGTAGATCAGCGCTGCAGTCGGGAAGTCCGGCGCCGGGATGTATTCGATCAGGTCGTCGATGGAGATCGCCGGGTTTTCCAGCAGGGCCAGACAGCCGGCCACCACTTCATTCAGGTTGTGCGGCGGGATATTGGTCGCCATCCCCACCGCGATACCGGACGAGCCGTTGATCAGCAGATTGGGGATACGCGCCGGCATGACCAGCGGCTCCTGCTCGGAACCGTCGTAGTTCGGCCCAAAATCGACGGTTTCCTTGTCCAAGTCTTCCAGCATCTGGTGGCCGATCTTGGCCATCCGAACTTCGGTGTAACGCATCGCCGCCGCGCTGTCGCCGTCGACCGAACCGAAGTTGCCCTGGCCATCGACCAGCATGTAGCGCAACGAAAAGTTCTGCGCCATGCGGACGATGGTGTCATATACCGCGGTATCGCCGTGCGGGTGATACTTACCGATCACGTCACCGACTATACGGGCCGACTTCTTGTAAGCCTTGTTCCAGTCGTTGTTCAGCTCGTGCATCGCGAACAGGACGCGGCGATGCACCGGCTTCAGGCCGTCGCGCGCATCCGGCAGCGCCCGGCCGACGATCACGCTCATCGCATAATCGAGATAGGAACGCCGCATCTCGTCTTCGAGGCTGATCGGCAGTGTTTCTTTGGCGAATTGATCCATGTCTCACATTAGCACCGCTTGCGCGATGCCTTTATTGGTTGAACTGAGCGTAATTTGATATTTTAACACGCCGCCCATCCCGAGACAGACGCCGATTTCCATGAAAACACCTCTCGCAGCCATCGACCTTCTGATCGAGCCAAGCTGGATTGCTGCGGTCGACCCCGATGTGGTGCTCAAAAATCATTCGGTCGCTGTTCATGCCGGGCGGATCATCGCCGTGCTGCCCACTGGCGAAGCGCGCAATCGCTTCAATCCGGGAAAACACGTCGTCCTCGAAGATCACCTGCTGATCCCCGGCCTGGTCAACCTGCACACCCACGCCGCCATGTCGCTGATGCGCGGCCTGGCCGACGATCTGCCACTGATGGACTGGCTACAGAAATACATCTGGCCGGCGGAATCGGCCAACGTATCGCCACAATTTGTATATGACGGTACGCGACTGGCCTGTGCCGAGATGCTGCTCGGTGGCGTTACCTGTTTCAACGACATGTATTTCTTCCCGGAAGCTGCCGCCACCGCCGCGTCCGAACTCGGCATGCGCGCCATGCTCGGCATCACCACCCTCGAATTCCCGACGCCCTACGCCAACGACGCCGACGATTACATCGACAAGGGACTCGCCGTCCGCGAGCAATGGCGAAACCATCCGCTGATCGGCTTCTGCCTCGCCCCGCACGCCCCCTACACGGTCTCCGACGCGAGCTTCGCACGCATTCTCACCCTTTCGGAACAACTCAACCTGCCGATCCACTGCCATATCCATGAAACCCGGCAAGAGGTCGTGGAAAGCTGCCGGCAGCATGGCGAAACACCACTGGCGCGACTCAAGCGTCTCGGCCTGCTCGGTCCGGGATTCATCGGCGTCCATGCCATCCATCTGGAAGAAGACGATCTTGAACTGCTGGCAGCCACCGGCTGCAGCATCGCCCATTGCCCAACGTCCAATCTCAAGTTGGCGAGCGGCATCGCTCCTGTGGCGCGGATGCGACAACTCGGCATCAACGTCGGCCTGGGAACCGATGGCGCCGCCAGCAACAACCGTCTCGACATGTTCGGCGAAATGCGCCTCGCCGCCTTACTGGCCAAAGGCAGCACCGGTGACGCCAGCGCCCTCCCCGCCCGCGAGGTCCTGCGCATGGCGACACTCGACGGCGCGGTGGCCCTCGGCCTTGGCGACGAAACCGGTTCGATAACGCCGGGCAAGGCTGCCGACCTTGTGGCCGTCAGCCTCAATGGACTGAATACCAAGCCTTGTTACGACCCGGTATCGCATCTCGTCCACGCCGCCGGTCGCGAATGCGTAACGCACGTCTGGATCGCCGGAAAGTGTTGCGTAGACCACAAAACGCTCGCCGGAAACGGCCAAAATGACTTGGAATCGGCGTTAGCCCTATGGCAGAATAGGCTCGAGGTCCGTAGGGAATCCTGAATACAGGTCGCTACTCGGGTAAAAGGTTTGCTAATTTTCTTCAACGAGGGAAAACAATGATCAAGAACATTGCCAAGAAATCGCTTCTTCTGG
>DJUX01000038.1 GCA_002440665.1 Dechloromonas sp. UBA6271 | reverse complement strand
TTCACAGGGCCGAATCAATAGTCCAGCGACAGGATCCAGTGGATGGCGGCCTTGAGGTCGTCGTCGCTGATCTTGTCGGCGGGGTGGGGAATCATCGGCACCTGGCCCCAGTTGCCGGAGCCGCCGTGGCGGACCTTGTCGAAGAGCATGGCTGGCGCCTTGGCGTCGCCCTTGTATTTGGCGGCGACTTCCTTGTAGGCCGGGCCGACGCGCTTGGCGTCGACGGCGTGGCAGGCGACGCAGCGGGCTTTCTTGACGACGGCTTCGCCGTCGGCGTCAGCAGCATGTGCCGATGCGGTGAAGGCGGCAGCTGCGAGCAGGGGCAGCAGCAGGATGGTGTGCAGTTGCTGGTTCATGTGAATGAATTCCTTGGGTTAAACGAGGCCGGCCGCCTGCAGTTCGGCCCATTCGACGTCGGTGAACAGTCGCGAACGGGTGTGGAAGGCCTTGCCGGTGTTGCCTTCGAGCGAGAAGGTGCCGCCCGAGCCGTCGATGACATCAATGATCAGTTGCGTGTGCTTCCAGTATTCGTACTGCGAGGCGCTGATGTAGAAGGGCACGTCGCCGATGTCGCCGAGGTGGACGTCGTAGGGGCCGATGGTGAGGTCGGTCGGCAGGTAGCAATTGGCGGCGCTGTTGTCGCAGCAGCCGCCGGACTGGTGGAACATCAGGGCCGGGCCGTATTGCTGTTTCAGGAGCGCGATCAGTTCAAGCGTTGCCGGGGTGGCAGTGACGCGGTCGACCATGTTTTTCTCCCAAAATCGGGGGTTTAAAAAATGGGGGCGGTTGCCCGCCCCCGAAGACTTGCCCGCAATAGGGCCAGTGGAGGAGATGCCCGGTTTATTCCAATTTCAGGCCAACCGTGACTTTGTCGACTTCACCTCGCCGTGCTAATCGCACTGTCTTCGGCTTGTCTTCGCATCACGATTGACCTGAACATGGAATTAGAAGAAGCCCAGCTTGCTTTCGCTGTAGCTGACCAGCAGGTTCTTCGTCTGTTGGTAGTGGTCCAGCATGACCTTGTGGGTCTCGCGGCCGATGCCGGATTCCTTGTAGCCGCCGAAGGCTGCGTGCGCCGGGTAGGCGTGGTAGCAGTTGGTCCATACGCGGCCGGCCTGGATGGCGCGACCCATGCGGTAGGCGACGTTGCCGTTGCGGCTCCAGACGCCGGCGCCGAGGCCGTACAGGGTGTCGTTGGCGATCGCCAGGGCTTCGGCTTCGTCCTTGAAGGTGGTCACGGCGAGCACCGGTCCGAAGATTTCTTCCTGGAAGATGCGCATCTTGTTGTGGCCCTTGAACAGGGTCGGCTGGATGTAATAACCGCCGGCCAGGTCGCCTTCGAGCTGGGCGCGGGCGCCGCCGATCAGACACTCGGCACCTTCCTGCTTGCCGAGTTCCAGATACGACTGGATCTTGGTCATCTGTTCCTGCGAACACTGGGCGCCCATCATGCAGTCGGTGTCGAGCGGGCTGCCCTGCTTGATGGCGGCGACGCGAGCCAGCACGCGCTCGATGAACTTGTCGTAGATCGATTCCTGGATCAGGGCGCGGCTCGGGCAGGTACACACTTCGCCTTGGTTGAAGGCGAACAGCACCATGCCTTCGATGGCCTTGTCGAGGAAGCCGTCATCCTTGTCCATGACGTCGGCGAAGAAGATGTTGGGCGACTTGCCACCCAGTTCCAGCGTCGCCGGAATCAGGTTGTTGGCGGCGGCCTGGGCGATGACACGGCCGGTCGAGGTGGAGCCGGTGAAGGCGATCTTGGCGATGCGCTTGCTGGTGGCGAGCGGCATGCCGGCTTCGCGGCCGAAACCGTTGACGATGTTCAGCACGCCCGGCGGCAGGATGTCGGCGATCAGCTCCATCAGGATCAGGATCGAGATCGGGGTCGATTCGGCCGGCTTGAGGACGACGCAGTTGCCGGCGCCGATGGCGGGAGCCAGCTTCCAGGCGGCCATCAGGATCGGGAAGTTCCACGGGATGATCTGGCCGACGACGCCGAGCGGCTCGTGGAAGTGGTAAGCAGCGGTGTTTTCGTCGATCTCGGAGATGCCGCCTTCCTGCGAACGCAGGCAGCCGGCGAAGTAACGGAAGTGGTCGACGGCGAGCGGGATGTCGGCGTTCAGGGTTTCGCGGATCGGCTTGCCGTTATCGACGGTCTCGGCGTAGGCGAGCAGTTCGAGGTTGGCTTCGAGGCGGTCGGCGATCTTCAACAGGATGTTGGAACGCTCGGTCGGGGAGGTCTTGCCCCAGGTCGGGAAGGCGGCATGAGCTGCGTCGATGGCCAGTTCGATGTCCTCGGCGGTGGAGCGGGCGGCCATGGTGTAGGACTCGCCGTTGATCGGGGTGACGACCTTGAAATACTCGCCCTTGACCGGGGCAACCCACTTGCCGCCGATGAAGTTGTCGTATTTGGCCTTGTAGGCAATCTTGGCGCCATCAGCGCCGGGGGCAGCATAGATCATTTTGTCTCCTGAAATTTCTGGTGGATTTGCGGGTAGCTGACTTCAAGGCCGGTCAATCCGCATGGCATCGGCTGGCACTTGTAATCCGATAAACGCAGGTCCCGTGCCAATCCTGGTATTTCGGATTTTTGTTGATAAAAATCCATATATATCAGCATGTTGAAATTATTCGTATGGCGATTGGCTAATTCCGGATCCATTTTGTGCACTGGTGAAAAATGAAGCAGGCGTTCATAAATGGAGCAGTTCAGGCAGCAGATGAGAGGGCAGGCGGGCATGTTTGGCGCGGCATGGAATGTGCTGAACGGGATGAATGTCTCCACCGCTCCCGAATATCTCCGCGAATAGCCCGCTCGGCCGGTCATGGCAGCGTTGCCGGGCAAACGGTCTGGCTCCGGCGCAGGCCTTGCCTGATGCGGGGCCGGCGGCGAGCGCGCTGCGCGCCGGCCTGGCGGAGAATGCGCAGCTGCTGGCTTGCGCCCGGCCGGTGATCGAAGGGCTCCAGAGCCATCTGGCGCACTCTTCGTCGCTGGTCGTTCTGGCCGACCGCCGGGGAATGGTTCTGCACTGCGCCGGCGATGCGGCGTTTGCAAAACGCGCCGCCGAGGTCCGCCTGATGGCGGGCGCCATCTGGTCTGAGGCCGAAATGGGCACCAACGCCATCGGCACGGCGCTGATCGAGAAAGTGCCGGTGGCGGTCGCCGGCAGCCAGCATTTCCTTATCCGCAATCGCGGGCTGGCCGGGATCGGTATGCCGATCGTTTCCCCGGTAGGGGGCGTAGACGGCGTTTTTGCCATCATCGGCGATGCTGCCGTGGCACAAACCCACGCCGCGCCACTGATCGAGTTGAGCGTGGCAAGCATCGAAAACCTGCTGGTCAAGACCGGCCGGGAGGGTGCCGTGCTGTTGCGTCTTCATTCATGCGCCACCGTGCTTGGTTCCCCCTTCGAGGCGCTGGCGCTGTGGAGCGGGGACGGACATCTGCTGGCCTGGAACCGCCGTTTTCCCGGAGTTTGCGAGGTGGCCGTCGTGCCAGGTCTGCGGTTTGCGGAGTGTTTCGGCCATGACTGGCAGACCTTGCTGACGCATGAGGCCAGACCGGGTGGCAAGCCGCTCGCCTTGCATACCCGCGGCAGGCGCCTGCTGCAGGCCAGGGTGGATTTGCGCCGGCTACCCGAGCCTCGCGTTTCGGAAAGCGCAGCGGCCTTGCCGGAATCGCCGCCGCCGGGTGCTCGCGGTCTCGAAGCCCTGGGCAGCGAAGACCCGCGCATGGCGGCGGCTATCCGGCGGGCCGGCTGCATTGCCGGCAACGACATCCCGCTGCTGATCGAAGGTGAAACCGGCACTGGCAAGGAGTGGTTCGCGCAGGCCTTTCATCACAGCAGCAAACGCCGGGAGGGGCCTTTCATCGCGGTCAATTGCGCCGCCATTCCGGCGAGCCTGATCGAGGCCGAACTCTTTGGCTACCTCGACGGCGCCTTTACCGGCGCCCGGCGAGTCGGCGCCCTCGGCAAGATTCGCGAGGCGCATGGCGGCACGCTGTTCCTCGATGAAATCGGCGATATGCCGCTGGCGCTGCAGGCGGTGCTGCTGCGGGTGCTGGAGACACGCCGCGTGATCCCGCTCGGCAGCATGGTCGAGGAAGCCGTGGATATCGGGCTCGTCTGCGCCAGCCATCATCCGCTGCGGCAACTGGTGAGCCGCGGAATGTTCCGGGCCGACCTGTTCTTCCGTCTTTCCGGCATGACTGTCGTGTTGCCGCCGCTGCGCGAACGCAGCGATTTCGAGTGGGTGGTGCGCCGCATGCTGGCCGAGGAGGGCAGGGGGAAAAGCATTTGCGTCGCGCCGGAGTCGTTGCGGCTGCTGCGCGGCTATTCCTGGCCCGGCAACCTGCGTCAGTTGCGCAATGTGCTGCGACTCTGCGTCGCCATGCTCGGCGAAACGGGGATTCTGACGTCCGATTTGTTACCGGCAGAAATCTCGGAGCCGGAGGCTGGCGCGGAACACGGCAGTCGCCGGCTGCAGGCGGTCCAGGTGCAGGCCATTCAGGCGACACTGGAGCGCCATGGCGGGAATATCTCCGCCGCCGCCCGCGAACTGGGCATCACCCGCACCACGCTTTACCGCAAGCTGGGGGCGGAAAGACCGATTGCCGCTGCGGGTTCCTGACCAGGCCTGTTGCGGTCGACGCCCTGAAAGGCACAAAAATCAGGATGTCCGCGATATGCGGTCGATGTGCAAGTTCCCGAACTGCGAGTTCGTCGTCGGCCACCCCATGCCTTGTGGCGTGTTGCTTCCCTGCGGAGGCCGCCACTCACGAACCACCCAAAGCGGGGGGTGTCATCGCAGGCGCCAGGGCGCACCATTGTTTCCACGAATGCAGCAACGGCCCGCCGCATTCACTGACCCCGGTAGTTCTGCAGTTCTCCAAGGAGGGAGCAATGAAACATCGTCATTCAGCCCCGTTCTCGCCCATCATCGCGTTGTGGTTTGCCACCGTCTTCGGCGGCATCCTGCTCGCTTACCCGATCGGTCACTTTGGCGCATCCAAAGCCGGCCCTCCGGCATCGACTGTCATCGATGCGGACAACGCCATGCCCAGCTTCCACCCTTCCCAGTTTCACCCGTTCGTGGTGGGCGCCGTTTAGGCGTGCTGCCTAGCCTGCTATCCGTGCATTCCGGCGGCGGGCGGTTTCGCCTTGCTCATCATGTACGGAAAACTGGATCAGCGGCCCATGCGCCGGTTGTACGCCTGGACGAAGCGATCCTGCAACCCCTGGTCTTGCGGAGCGAGACCTTGCGCGTCGAACTGAACACGCAGACTCCCGTCGGCCTGTGGGATGACACCGATGGTCACGTCCGCCGTGTTGCGCCGGCCATAGATACGACCCGAATTCCGGTCAGCCACGGAAACGGCGATCCCGGCATCCTGCGCAGCCGCAAGGGCGGCGTTCCAGGAGCGGTCAAAACTTGCGGGTACGGTCGATTGGACACCCATCGGTTCATAGACGACACAGCCCGGAAGCGACAGGACAAACAGAATGCCCAGCAGGGCGTAGCGTAGCTTGTTCATGGTGTTTTCTCCGTTGTCAATCGAGACCGTACCGATATCCACAGTCGACTGGTGCGCTGCAATTATCGTTCGTTCGTCTGGAACCGGCCGCATTTTGTCGAATCTTGCCAAACTCTCCAATAAGAAGACGACCACGGTTAGATAATCGACCTGTGCTATTCGTGCGGGTATGCTGGACCAGTCAACCGCCTGTCCACCCGGAAATGCGAGGAACCCATGAGTAACTTGGCACTCTGACAAGAGCCTCACTCGATTGCGCTTTTGCAGGCATGGCGCATCGAGCTTGCCGGAACATTGCACCAGAATGCCCGCCAACAGGAAGGAGCTGAAAATGCTCATGGACCTTACCTGGCTTGTCATCGCCATCGCCATTGTGGCGGGTGCTTCGTTCTTCTCTTCGGCGATCCGCATTTTTCGTGAGTACGAACGTGGCGTGGTGTTTACGCTGGGGCGTTTCTGGAAGGTGAAGGGCCCGGGGCTGGTTATCATCATCCCGGTGATCCAGAAATCGATTCGGGTTGATCTGCGCACGGTAGTCCTCGAAGTGCCGACCCAGGACGTCATTTCCCGCGATAACGTTTCGGTCAAGGTCAGCGCAGTCGTCTATCTGCGGGTGGTCGATCCGGAAAAGGCAATCATCCAGGTGGTGGACTATCTCAACGCCACCAGCCAGCTGGCCCAGACGATGCTGCGCTCAGTATTGGGCAAACATCAGCTGGACGACATGCTGGCCGAGCGCGAGAAACTCAACACCGACATCCAGCTTGCACTGGATGCGCAAACCGACTCCTGGGGAATCAAGGTTGCCAACGTCGAGATCAAGCAGGTCGACCTGACGGAATCGATGATCAGGGCCATCGCCCGGCAGGCCGAGGCAGAACGGGAACGCCGGGCCAAGGTGATTCACGCCGAAGGCGAATTGCAGGCAGCTGAAAAGCTATTCCAGGCCGCGCAAATACTGGCTCAGGAACCCCAGGCGATCCTCCTGCGCTATCTGGAAACGCTGACGGTGATTGGCGCTGACAAGAACACCACCGTCGTCTTCCCGTTACCCATGGATCTCGTCGCACCTCTCCTGGCGAAGGTGAAGCCCTCAGGAGACGCAGGCTGAGGCTGTACGATAAGATTTGTTAATTTGTCGGTTCACAAGGCCTCCACTGTCGGTGCGTGTTTCCGTTGGCCTCGCCCATAATCTCGAAATTGCCGCTCCATGAAGACCTTGCTCATCGTTTATCACTCAATGACTGGTGGAACGCTTCAGATGGCACAAGCTGCGAGCGCAGGGGCTGCCACCGAGGCATCGGTCGCGGCAAGACTGCTGCATGCATCGGAAGCGGGGCCGGGCGATCTGCTGGCGGCCGACGGTTATATATTTGCCACCCCGGAAAACCTTGCCGCGATTTCGGGGCTGATGAAGGATTTCTTTGATCGTTCGTATTACCAGGTTCTCGAGCAGATCAATGGCAGACCCTACGCTACGATGATTTGCGCAGGCAGCGACGGACAGAATGCTGCGCGTCAAATCGAACGTATTGCGACCGGATGGCGCTTGAAACCGATCGCGCCGCCCCTGATCATTTGCACTCACGCGCAGACGAAGGAGGAAATCCTGAGTCCAAAGGACATCGGCTCGACAGAAATTGAACTGTGCACGGATCTTGGAGCAGCCATGGCTAGCGGTCTCGCAATGGGCATCTTTTGACGTCCCAGCCTCTCGTTCGCCACGCTTGCAGGAAATCCGAACAGGTATAAATTGCGCGACAAAAATGACCAAACTATCCCAGCTTCACGTTGATATTGACGCGCGCGTTCAAGCCATCCGGGAGGATCGCCCGGACTGGCTGTGCGGGAAGGGCTGCGACGGTTGTTGCCGGCGGCTTGCCGAAGTGCCTCGGCTGACCGCGGCGGAATGGGAGTTGCTGCGGGAGGGACTCGCCGCGCTGCCGCCCGAACGCCTTGAGGAAATCGGTCGGGACATGGTGGCTCTGGCCAGCCAGCGCTCGCGCCCCGTCGTCTGTCCGCTGCTGGACCGGTCTACCGGCGCTTGCCCGGTCTATGGGCAGCGTCCGGTAGCTTGCCGAACCTACGGTTTCTACGTGCAGCGCGACCTGGGACTTTATTGCCACGACATCGAATCCCGTGTCGCTGAGGGTGCCCTTGCCGGCGTGGTGTGGGGCAATCAGGATGCCATTGATCACCGGCTCGCCGGCCTGGGCGAAACCCATGCCTTGACCGAATGGTTCGAAAGCTGGGAGAGTGGAAGGCATTCCCGACCGGTGACAGCATGAATCAATCCATATTTCCCGGCACGCCTTTGTTGGCGGGCCCTGACGTCGAACTGAAACGCCGGCAGATTCTCGATTACTTCCACGCCACCTTCGATCGCTACGAGCAGCTGTTCGAGGTGCTGACCTGCGACGAGGCGTATTACGTCAAGCCGATCGCACTGCGTCACCCGCTGATTTTCTACTTCGGCCATACCGCCACCTTTTTCATCAACAAGCTGGTGCTGGCTGGCCTGGTCGAGCAGCGCATCAATCCGGGCTTCGAATCGATGTTTGCCATCGGTGTCGATGAAATGGGCTGGGACGACTTGAACGACAAGCGCTACGACTGGCCGAGCGTCGATGAAGTACGCCGCTATCGCCAGTCCGTGCGCGCTGCGGTCGACCGGTTGATCCGGACAATACCGCTGAGCCTGCCGATTACCTGGGACGATCCGTGGTGGATCATCCTGATGGGGGTCGAGCACGAGCGTATCCATCTGGAAACTTCGTCGGTACTGATTCGTCAGCATCAGCTGAAGTATGTGCAGAGGCATCCGGCCTGGGCGCCTTGTCGCGATAGCGGAAGCGCGCCGCAGAACTCGCTGGTCGCTATTCCGGCCGCCGAATTCACCATCGGCCGCGAGCGGAGCGACCCGAAAATCTACGGCTGGGACAACGAATTCGGGCGTCATGAGGCGTCGACCGCAGCCTTTCAGGCCAGCCGTTATCTGGTTTCGAATCAGGAATTTCTCGCCTTCGTCGAAGCCGGCGGCTATGCCGACGATTCGTTTTGGCAGGAAGAAGGGCTTGCCTGGAAAAGATTCGTCCGTGCCGAACATCCGACTTTCTGGGTGAAAGACGGCCCGCAATGGCGCCTGCGCCTGATGTTGGAAGAGGTCCCGATGCCTTGGGACTGGCCGGCGGAGACCAATTGCCACGAGGCCAGGGCGTTCTGTTGCTGGAAGGCACGGGCCACCGGCCAAGGCGTGCGCCTGCCGACCGAGGACGAATGGCAGGCGCTCCGGCATTTTGCCGGGGTCGGCGATCTGCCCGGTGATCCGCCGGTTTCAGCCAACATCGAGCTGCGCCATTACGCTTCCAGTTGCCCGGTCACCCGCTTCGCGCACGGGGCGCTCTTCGACGTCATCGGCAACGTCTGGCAATGGCTGGAAACGCCCACTTATCCGTTCGACGGGTTCGCAGTGCATCCGATCTACGACGATTTCACGGCGCCGACTTTCGATGATCGCCACAACCTGATCAAGGGCGGCTCCTGGATTTCCTGCGGCAACGAAGCGTCGCCGATGTCGCGCTATGCCTTCCGCCGGCATTTCTTCCAGCACGCGGGTTTTCGCTACGTGGTTGCCGACACACCGGCGACTCAGCCGACCTCGCATTACGAAACCGACCGGCTGATTTCGGAATACATCGAATTCCACTACGGCGCCGAATACTTCGGCGTCCCAAATTTCCCGTGTACCCTGGCGCAACTGGCGATCGCCGCAATGGGCGACCGGCAGGCATGCAAGGCGCTGGATCTCGGCTGCGCGACCGGCCGCGCCACCTTTGAGCTGGCCAGGCATTTCGATCACGTGACCGGCCTCGATTTTTCCGCCCGCTTCATTGGCATCGGCACGCAGTTGGCGGAGCAGGGCCGACTGCGCTACACGCTGACCGAAGAAGGCGAACTGGTCAGCTACAAGGAATGCTCGCTCGCCGAATTGGGTCTGGCCGATGTCACGCAGAAAATCGAATTTTTCCAGGGAGACGCCTGCAATCTCAAACCGGTTTTCTCAGGCTACGACCTCGTCCTGGCGGCCAACCTGATCGATCGTCTCTACAGCCCGGCCCTGTTCCTTGAGACCATCCATCAGCGCCTCAATCGCGGCGGGCTGCTGATGCTCACTTCGCCCTATACGTGGCTGCCGGAACATACCAAACGCGAAGAATGGATCGGCGGTTTCAAGAAGGATGGCGAAAACTTCACGACGCTTGACGGCTTGAAAGCGATGCTTGGCGGGCACTTCCGATTGATCAGCGGCCCCGAGTCGGTACCCTTCGTCATCCGCGAAACCAGGCGGAAATTCCAGCATACCTTGTCTGAAGTTACCATCTGGGCGCGTATTTGACTGGTTCCTGCCTTGCGCCGAAGCAGCGCCCGGCCAGCCACGGAATTCGCGCTACTTCGACTCGCCAGCCTTTGCGGGCGAGCAAAACCAGAGCTTGTTGCCCTCGCTGTCGAGAAAGCTGCCAACGTAAAAATCGCCATAGACTTCCACTTCGTTGGCGATCGTGATGTCGCGCGCACGCAATGCTTCCTGAGTTGCCGGGGCATGATCGGTGGCGAGCGTAACCCGTGGATTCGGCGTAGCTGTCGGCGCAGCCCAGTCCGGCTTGAGCATCAGGATCACCTGACCAAGCCACCATCCCACTTGTTCAGTTCCCTCGAATGCCGGTTCGAGGCCAAGCTTTTCCTTGTAAAACCGATTCGCCCGCGCAAGGTCGGTTACTGAAACTGCGACGACCTTGACGCGTTGGATACCGAGGGGTGGCAGTGTATCGCTCATGATATTCCTCCTCGCAATGCAGGGTTTTCAGCCGGGTTCAGTCCAAGCGCAATGCAGCATTGGGAATGGATTTCACCATTTCTTGATGGACAATTTCAAGGCGGTTAGATTCCTGATTTTCAAACGCTTCGGAGCGAGTCGATTGTCGCATCGGCAATTCTGCCCATGCCGCTGAAAACTACCGGCAAGCCAGTGGCAGGAATGTATTCGGTACATTCGTCCTGTTTACACCATTGATAGTCATTTTCTCAGGCCCTTGCGCGTTGCCGCAGACCCAAGCCACCGGTACCACCGGAGCATCTGCCACCACCGCGGGACGCAACGTAAGTATCTTGCCGAAAATTGCCTTGTTGACGCGATTGCCGAATGTGATCTGGATCGCACCATCTTCGATGGCAAGCGAACTGACATGGTTATTCACGATCTTCTCGGCCACGGGCAGTGCTGCGGCTGCGTTATCGGTAGGGAATGCCTGCAATTGTGCCCATGAATCTGCGACAGGTTTCTTCGCGATATCGGCGAGTGGCAGAGCTGCCTCGATATGCTGGCGGACGATGCGATCCATATACGAGGGAATCGCCATCAAAGCCAGGATGGTAATAATTGCGAGCACGGCCAACATTTCGATCAGGGTAAAACCACGCGGCAAAGTCTTCATGCGTAGATGCTCGGCGATGACTAGAGTTGAACGGTGCCTCGATCGGCATGTGAATGCCTTTTGGCTAGTCCGGTGCGGGGAAGTGGTAGTGGAGCGTATTCAGGTATTCGGCCACTTGGGCAACGTCGTCGTCATCCCAGCCAAGGCCGGAAAGTTTCTGCCAGCGACGCACTTCTGACTGCAGCGTAGCCCAGTCGGTGGCTAGTTTTTTGTCACGCCAATGCATCTTGGTACTGTGGCAGGCAATGCAATACGTCGAATACAGGAGTTCGCCCCGCTGCGCATCACGCATTTGCAGGCTGTCGGCATCTGCAAGATTTCCGAACAAGACAAAGAGCACAAACAGAAGCGATTTTTTGAACATCTCGCCAGCCTCTTGAGTCATCGCTATGCAGTTCAGTATAGGGCCATACAAGGGTCCCCGGGTTTCACAATGATCTGGTTATTGTTTGCGGTTTCAATCTTCGCTTGGCGGTCGTTCAGGCTAACGACAGCTTTCTGGAAATCAGCGTGCCGCATTGCGCTCAAAACGTGCCAGGCGCACGTCCACGGTGACCGACAGAGCCGTCAGCGCCGCGGCTTTCGCCCGGCCCTCGGCGCTGGCGCGGTAGAGATGCGGTGTCATTGCCAGCAGGTCGGCAATCTGCTCCGGGCCGGTGAGGTCCAGGGGAAAGCGGACGGTTTCGATGGACGGGCTGGTAAAGCCTTCTGGTGTGTGCACGTCGGCAGTGCGTTCCGGCTTCAGGGTGGGGTAGATGATTTCGCGCAGTTCCCGCAGATGCTCCGGCCCGGCATCGACCTGTAGCAACTGGCCGTCCGGCTTGAGCACGCGGGCAAACTCGGCATAGACCGGGAAACCGAACATGCACAGCACCCGATCGAGCGTGCCTGGTAGTACGGGCAGATTGGCATTGCTGCCGACGACCCAAGTGGGCCGCTGGTCCTGTTTTGCGGCTGACAGGATCGCCCACTTGGAGATATCCAGCCCCAGCAGTGCGAATGTTTGTCTGTCACCGGTCGCGGCTGCCAGCTGGCGCAGGTAGTACCCCTCGCCGCAGCCGGCATCGAGGCAACTGGCTGTTGTGCCGTGTGGCAGGTCGGCCAGCACAGCCTGGCTTACGGCAGCGGCAATCGGCTGGTAAAAACCGGCATTCAGGAAGCGCCGGCGGGCCGCGACCATCTCCTTGCTGTCGCCCGGGTCACGAGAGCGCTTTTTCTGTACCGGCAGCAAGTGGGTATGGCCCTGACTGGCAATGTCGAAGCTATGGCCGGCAGCGCAGCGCCATGCGGAACCGTTACGGTGCAAAGGGGCGCCGTCCAGAGGGCAGGCCAGTGCCTGAAATGGGGTAATGTGCATGAACTGTGCGTCCTGACGGCCAGACTTGGGCAGGATGTTAGCGCGATTGCAGGTACCGCACCCGGGTTTGAACGACTGATGTCGGTGCTAGCGCATCGGCTTGCGGTCGCGGAAGTCCGAGCCACACTGATGCCAAAAACAAAAAACCGGCCACGCGGGCCGGTTTGTCTTGTCGGACGGCGTGTCGATTACTGCAGCGCCAGGATCCAGTTCACCAGCAGGCGGGCGTTGCCTTCGGTGATGGCCACCGCATTCGGCGGCATCGACAGGCCGCTGACCTTGCCCTTCCAGTGGCTGCTGTAGGGGTTGGAGCCTTCCAGGACGACACGGGTCAGGAATTCCGATGCGCCGGGTTTGCCTCGGTATTGCTTGGACACCTCGATCCAGGCGGGGCCGATCGGCTTGAGGCCATCCGGGCCCGGCTTGTTGGCTTCGATGCCGTGGCAGGTCATGCAGCCGCTGCTGGTGGCCAGTTTTTTCATCTCGGTGTCGTTCTTGGCGTCGGCGATGGCCATGGGGCTGAGAACGAGACTGGCCAGCAGTGCGGCGGTGAGTTTGCGGTGATGGAACATGACTTTTTCCCTTATGGATATTGAATGAAACGGCAAACGCCGGGCCGCTTTTTGGGCGCCCCGGCGTCAGGCCTGGCTTAGCTCTTGTGCAGCTTGAACACCCACACCGAACCGCCCTGTTCGAGGAAGTTCACGCGCTTGGCGACGTCGCCGCCCCACAGCGGCACGGCGCCGCCCCAGCCAGTGGTGACGGCGATCATCTGCTCGCCGTCCTGTTCCCAGGTCACCGGCGGTGCGACGATGCCGGTGCCGGTCTGGAACGACCACAGTTCCTTGCCGGTCTTGGCATCGACCGCCTTCAGGAAGCCTTCCGGCGTTCCGTAGAAGACCAGGCCGCCGGCCGTGGTCAGCGCACCGCCCCAGAGCGGCGCGTAGTTCTTGTTTTCCCAGACGATCTTGCCGGTGGCCGGGTCCATCGCCCGCATCACGCCGATATGGTCGTCGTTGAGTGCCTTGATGGTGAAGCCGGCACCCAGGTAGGCGGCGCCCTTCTTGTAGGAAACGGGTTCGTTCCAGATGTCCATCGACCACTCGTTGGCCGGCACGTAGAAGAGGCCGGTCTGCGGGCTGTAGGCCATCTGCTGCTGGTTCTTGCCGCCGAGGAAGGAAGGCGCCGAGAAGACGACCTTGCCCTTCTTGCCGTCGGCATCCTGCGTCGGGTCGCCGGGGCGGCCTTCCTCGATGTAGTTCGGGCGGCCGGTTTCCATGTTGTAGCCGCTTGCCCAAGTGATCTTCTTGACGAAGGGGAAGGCGTTGAGCAGCTTGCCGTTGGTCCGGTCGTTGACGAAGAAGAAACCGTTGCGGTCGGCCTTGCCGCCGGCCTTGACGATCTTGCCCGTCTTCGGATCCTTGAAGTCGAAGGAAACGAATTCATTCACGCCATCGAAGTCCCAGCCGTCGTGCGGGGTGTTCTGGTAGTGCCAGACGATCTTGCCGGTGTCGGCGTCGATCGCCACGGTCGAGGACGAGAACAGGTTGTCGCCGGGGCGCAGGTGGCTGTTCCACGGGGCCGGATTGCCGGTGCCGGCGAAGATCAGGTTGGTTTCCGGATCGTAGGTGGCGCCGTTCCAGGTGGCGGCGCCGCCGGTCTTCCACAGGTCACCGTCCCAGGTGGCGTTGGTGGTGCCGGAGATGCCGATTTCGCTCTGGTTGCCTTCCTTGTCGTAGGCGTAGCCCATGTGGCCTTCGACCGTCGGGCGCGTCCACAGCAGCTTGCCGGTCAGCGGATCGCGGGCATCGACGCGGCCGACGATGCCGAACTCGCCGCCGGATACGCCGGTGATCAGCTTGCCCTTGGCGATGATCGGGGCGGCGGTGGCGGAATAGCCGGCGGCGTAGTCGCCGAGCTTTTCCTTCCAGACGACCTTGCCGGTGTCGCGGTTCAGCGCGACCAGTTGCGCGTCGAGCGTGGCGAAGATGACCAGGTTGCCGTACAGCGCGGCGCCGCGGTTGATCACGTCGCAGCAGGGCATGATGCCGTCGGGCAGGCGGTGCTCGTACTTCCACAATTTCTTGCCGTTTTTGGCGTCGACCGCGAACAGGCGGCTGTACGAGGCGGTGACGAACATCTTGCCGTCGCTGATGACCGGCTGCGATTCTTGGCCGCGCTGCTTCTCGCCGCCGAAGGACATCGACCAGGCCGGCACCAGGTTCTTGACCGTCTTCGTGTTGATCGCGGTCATCGGGCTGAAGCGCTGACCCTGGGTGCCGAGGCCGAAGCTGACGACGTCGCCGCCGGTCTTGGCGTCATTGAGGATGTCGGCGTCGGTTACTTCCTTTGCCATCGCGCCGTTGCCCGCGAAAGTCGCGGCGACGAGGATGGCGAGGAAGCTGGCGCGCTGCCGAAGCTTGCTGGGTGTGTGCATGGATTGTCTCCTTGGTTGTCCATTACTACCTACAAATGGCGCCGCCGCCTTTTGTCCCTGTGCCGGCCGCACCATCGGCTTCCAGAACTGCAAGGGGTGTGCCAGTCGCTTTTTTCCCCTCTGCGCGGTAGGGAAATCGGTATGTGCTGTTTCAAATGTCACCACCTGCTCCAAATTGCAGCAACTTGCCCGCGATACAGGTAGGTGCACTGCTGCTAAAAGGGGGATTTTGGGCTGGCACAGGCTTTGCAGAAGTGTTGCCAGACCCCATTGGGCTGACCCGGTTCGATCCGGCAGCTTGTCAGGGGCGAGAGGAGACAGGATGAAATTGCCCCTGATGGTCGCTGCGGTAGCCTTGTCGGCATTGATGCCGGCGGCCGACGCCGCCAACCTGCAAGAGCGCGGCGACCCGCTGAATTCGGCGCGCTGGAATGAAATGCACAAGGCGTTTCTGGCTGGGTTTCCCTATATCTTCGATCCCCGTGTTCGCGTCATCGCCCCCGGCGAGGCGGAAAACCCGATGCAGGTGCCGGTGACGGTGGACGCCACGGCGCTCGGCAAGGTGGTGGAGGTTGTCGTTTTCGCCGACTTCAATCCCATCGTCGAGGTGCTGCGCTTCTTCCCCGAGAGCGCTGCGGCCTACCTCGGCTTCCGGGTCAAGCTGCAGCAATCGACCCCGGTGCGGGCAGCGGTGCGCACGGCGGACGGCGTCTGGCATGTCGGCGGCAGCTGGGTCAAGACCATCGGCGGTGGCTGCACTTCGCCTTCCGCGGCGGCTTCGTCGCCGGAGTGGCAGCGTCAGCTGAACATGGTCAGCGCCCGCCAGTGGCGTGACGGCGAACTCGCCGGCCGTCTGCGCCTGCGCATCGTGCATCCGATGGATACTGGTCTGGTCGCCGGCACACCGGCCTTTCATCTGCAGGAAATTCGCTTGGCCGATGCCGGCGACCAGCCGCTGATGCGCATCGAAACCTTCGAGCCGGTCAGCGAGAACCCGGTATTCACCGTCCACCAAGCGGTTGCCGGCCCGGTGCGGGCCAGCGGCCACGACAACAACGGCAATACCTTCAGCGTGCTGATCGCACCATGAGCCGGTTTTGCGTCCTCGCGCCGCTGCTTCTGGCTGGTGCGGCAGCCTCTGCCGGCCCGGCCTTCGATTATGCCTTGCAGGCCGAGCGGGTGGGTGCCGACGTTTACGTATTCATCGGTCGCAACGAGGATTTCACTGCGGTCAACGGCGGAAATATCGTCAATACCGGTTTCATCGTCGGCCAGGACGGCCTGCTCGTCATCGATAGCGGCCCCTCGCTACGCTACGGCCAGCAGATGCGCCGCGCCATGGCGGCGATCGATCCGCGGCCGCCACTGCAGGTCTTCAACACGCACCATCATCCCGACCATTTTCTCGGCAATCAGGCTTTTGCCGGCGTGCCCATCGTCGCACTCGACGCGACCCGGCAGGGCATCGCCGCCGCCGGCAACGCCTTTGCCGAAAATCTCTACCGCCTTTCCGGCGACTGGATGCGCGGCACCGAGGTTGTCGCGCCGGGCGCGACGATCGTGCCCGGCACGGTGAAGCTGGTCGGTCGTTCATTGCGCCTGCTGGCCTTGGGCGGCCATACTGCCGCCGACCTGGCGATCTACGACGAGACGAGCGGTATCCTCTTCGCCGGCGACCTGGTTTTCAACGGGCGCGCACCGACCACGCCGCACGCCCGCATCGCCGACTGGCTGGCGGCGCTCGATACGCTGGAAGCGATCACCCGTGAAGCCGGCTTCACTGCCCTCGTGCCCGGCCACGGCGCGATCGCCCGCGATGCGGCGCCGATCCGCCAGACCCGCGCCTGGCTGCGCTGGCTGGAGCAGTCGATGCAGGAAGCGGCAGTCGCCGGTCTCGACATGAACGAAGTGCTGGCCCGGCCGCTGCCGGCCGAGTTCTCCGCCATGGCGCTCGGGGCAAGCGAATACCGCCGCTCGGTCAGCCATTTATTTCCGGCGGCGGAGCAGGAAGCGCTGAGCCATGCCCACTGAAGCCGTGCTGCCGGAAGCCCGTTTTCCCTTTTTCTCGAAGGATGAGGGCGCGCGGCGCTTCGCCGGCCTGTTGCTGTTTTCGCTGGCGCTGCACGCACTGGTGCTGGCCTGGGTGAACGGCCCGGTACGCCAGTTGCCGTCGCCGCAACTGCTGATTACCGCCACCTTGCGTCTGGTGGCTGCGCCCGCCACGGCGGAGGTTTTGCCTGCGCCAGCCGCTGCCGTGCCACAAGAGCGCCGGGTGCCGAAACAACCATCCCTTTCCCGGCGGCCCGAGTCACCGCCGGCGAGCAGATCCGAGCCCGTCGCCAGTGCGCGACCGGCTCCCCAGGAGGTCAGGCAGCCCCAACCGCCATCCGGGCATCGGCCGGAGCCGGAGGCATACGGGGCTGCCAGGCCGACCACTGGCGACGCAACGCCGGTCGCCGCCCGCCCCGATCAGCAGAGTCTGCTCGGCCGCTACGCGCAGCAGTTGTCGCGGCTCCTCGCCAGCCATCAGGAATACCCGCGTCTCGCCGCCCAGCGTGGCTGGGAGGGCGAGGTGCGCCTGCGCCTGAAAGTGGCGCGCCAGGGAAATCTGCTCTCCGTACAGGTCGACCGCAGCAGCGGCCATGACATTCTCGACCAGCACGCGCTGCAGCTGGTCGACCTCGCCAGCGGCCTGCCGCCGCTGCCCGATGGGCTGGAAGGCAGCGAAATCCTGGTCATCGTTCCCGTTAATTACCGCCTGAAGAAATCCGCATGAAGCCGACCTCCATCGCACTGGCACTCGCCGCCCTCGGCAACGCCGCCTTCGCCGCCCCGGAAACCGGTGTCGAAGCTGGCGTCGAAACCGCGCCGATCAATATCATCGGCAGCACACCGCTGGCCGGGTTCGGTATTCCCCGCGACCAGATACCGGCCAACGTTCAGTCGGTTGGCGGTCGCCGTCTCGAAGAGGCGGAAAACCTGACCCTGCCGGAATTCATGGCGACCCAGCTGCCCAGCGTCAATGTCAACGAGATCCAGGGCAACCCCTTTCAGGCCGACCTCAATTACCGCGGTTTCACCGCCTCGCCGCTACTCGGCACGCCGCAGGGGCTGTCGGTCTATCTCGACGGCGTGCGCGTCAACGAGCCCTTCGGCGACACGGTGAACTGGGACCTGCTGCCGCGCGCGGCGATTGCCGGCATCGACCTGATTCCCGGGTCCAACCCGCTGTTCGGCCTCAACACGCTGGGCGGCGCGCTGGCCTTCAGCACCAAGAGCGGCGACACCCATCCCGGCACCCAGATCGAGTTGTCCGGCGGTTCCTTCGGGCGCCGGATGCTGGAACTGGAGACTGGCGGCAAATCCGGCCCGCTGGCCTGGTATGCCGCCGGCAACTGGTTCAAGGAAGACGGCTGGCGCGATTACTCGCCGTCCGAGGTCAAGCAGTTCTTCGGCAAGCTCTCCTGGCGCGGCAGCGACGGCGAAGCGGATTTGACCCTCAACCGGACGTCGACCGAACTCACCGGCAACGGCCTGCTGCCAGAATCGATGTTCGCCCAGCGCCGGAGCCAGGTCTTCACCCACCCCGACCAGACCAACAACGACCTGACGCAAGTCGCCCTGAGCGGCCGCTACTGGCTGACTGGCGCGAGCAGCCTGTCCGGCACTGTGTACTACCGCCAGACCAAGACGCGCACCCTCAATGGCGACATCAACAACGAATTCGAAGGTGGTCCCTTCGATGGCCTGTCGGACGACGAATCCGGCGCCTACAACCGCACCCAGACCACCCAGAACGGGTACGGCGCGGCGGCCCAGTGGAATTACAGCGGCGAGCGGCAGCAACTGGCGGTCGGTTTATCCGGCGATTTCGCCCGCATGAATTTCAGCCAGTCGGCCCAGCTCGGCACGCTCGACAGCAGCCGCGGCATCGGCAATCTGGCGGCCGAAGAGGAAGTGAATTCGCTGAACGGCCGGACCCGCACGACCAGCCTCTACGCGACCGACACCATCACGTTGCGCCCGAACCTGCACCTGACCGCCGCCGCCCGTTACAACCGCACGCAGGTTACGACCGTCGATCAACTGAACAGCGTGGCGCCCAATCTCGATGGCGACTACACCTACCACAAGCTCAACCCGGCCCTCGGCCTGACCTGGCAGGCACAGCCGACGCTCAACGTTTACGCCGGCTTCAACCAGGGCAACCGGGCGCCGTCGCCGATCGAACTGGGCTGCGCCGACCCCGCCAACCCGTGCACGCTGCCCAATTCGATGGCCGCCGACCCCTATCTCAAGCAGGTCGTGGCGCGCACCGTCGAAGCCGGGCTGCGCGGCAAATTCGTTGGCGGCGTGCAATGGAACGCCGGGGCCTACCGCACGATCAACACCGACGACATCCTCTTCGTCGGAACCTCGACCAGCGCCGGCTACTTCACCAACTTCGGCCAGACGCGCCGGCAAGGGGTCGAACTCGGGCTGGCCGGCGAGCAGGGCCGCTTCGACTGGCGCATCAATTACAGCTACCTGAACGCCACCTTCCAGTCGTCCGCCTGCCTGCTCTCGGCCAGCAACAGCTCGCGCGGCCAGTCCGCCGAGTGCCCGGCGAGCGACGAGATTTTCGTGCAGAAGGGCGACACCATTCCCGGCCTGCCGGCGCACACCCTGAAACTGGCGCTGACTTGGCGGGCGACCGACAAGCTGCGCCTGGGCGCCGATGTCCAGGCCTTCTCCGGCCAGTATGCGCGGGGCAACGAGAACAACCAGCACCAGGCGGACAACGTCGAATTTTTCGGGTCGGGCCGCCTGCCGGGCTATGGCATTCTCAGCCTCAACGGCACCCTTGACCTCGGCGCCGGCTGGGAAATCTTCGCCAACATCAACAACGTCTTCGACAAGCGCTACGGCACCGCCGCCGCGCTCGCCGAGAACCCGTTCAACAGCGCCGGCGCCTTCCAGAACGATTCTTCCAGCTGGACGCACGAAACCTTCCTCGCCCCCGGCGCCCCGCGCGCCGCCTGGATCGGCGTGCGCTTCCGTTTCGGCAAAACATGATGAACCGGGCACACCATAAGCTCAGCTTGCGCACCCGCTTCAGCTTCGTGCTGACGGCGCTGTTCGCCTGCCTGCTCGCCGCGCTCGGCGGCCTGTGGCTGCAAGGCGCCCGTAACGGCATTCATGAAGAAGTCGAAGCGGCGACGCGGGTTAGCGAACAGTGGCTGGGCGTACTCGCGCGGCAGGCGGACAACGGCATGGCGATCGATGCCGATGCCTTGCTCGCCCTGCTCAAGCCGGCCGGGCGCATTCGCGCCAATGCGCTGGAAGTGCTGGATGCCGCCGGCCAGCGCCTGTACCTGTCGCCGCCGCCGACCTACAAGCAGGGCAGGGTCGTGCCGGCTGCCTTCGCGGCCTTGCTGGCGCCGGAATTCGCCGCCCGCCCCATCGAGTTCGGCGCGCTTACCGTCGTCATTCACCCCGACCCGTCGCGTTCGGTCATCGATGCCTGGGACGA
The DNA here is from genome assembly GCA_002440665.1 of Dechloromonas sp. UBA6271. Taxonomy (GTDB): domain Bacteria; phylum Pseudomonadota; class Gammaproteobacteria; order Burkholderiales; family Rhodocyclaceae; genus Azonexus. Next base: position 72,461 of record DJUX01000038.1, on the reverse strand, counting down.
TCTTTGTGCCATGGCCGGCTGGGCCGCCGCGCTGCTCATGCTGCTTTTTGCCGGGACGCGGCTGGCGCTCGATCGGGCGCTGCGCCCGCTGGAAAAATTGCTGGCGGCGCTTGACCGCACCGGGCGTGGCCGCTTCGACTTCCGCCTGCCGTTGCCCGCCGCTCCGGAACTGGCGCGCCTGGCCCGCGCCTACAACGGCATGGCCGACCGTCTGGCACAGGCGGTCGACGAAAACGTCCGTCTCGAAAGCGAGCAGGAAGTCGCCCGCTGCCTGCAGGCCAGCCTCGCCGCCGAGCGTCGCAGCATTGCCCGCGAGCTGCACGACGAACTGGCGCAGGGCATCACCGCCGTGCGCGCGCTGGCCGGTGCCATCGTCCAGCGCAGCGCCGATTTGCCGGCCGTGCAGGCACCGGCGACCAGCATCATCGGCGTCACCGGCGAGCTGCAGGACGGCGTCCGCAAGGTGCTGCAACAGTTGCGGTCGACGGCCGGGGAGGGGGCAAATCCGGCCGCCACGCTGCGTCCCTTCCTCGACTGCTGGGGGCAACGCCAGCCGCAGATCGCTCTCGTCATCGATATCGCCGGCGACCTGCCGGTGGTCGCCGAAGCCGTTGCCGCCGCGCTGCTGCGGGTAACGCAGGAGGCGCTGACCAACATCCTGCGCCACGCCGCGGCCAGCCGCGTCAGCGTCAGCCTGAGCAGTACCGGCGCCTGGCTCGAACTGTGCATTACCGATGACGGCTGCGGCCTGCACGGCGGCCCATCGGCGCAGGCCGGCTGCGGTTTCGGGCTGGCCGGCATGCGCGAGCGGCTGGTCGAGCTTGGCGGCTGTCTCGAACTGACGACGCCGGCCGGCAACGGCTGCCATCTTAGCGCCCGCCTGCCGGCGGCGCGCCCTGTAACCTGTCTGGAGGCATGACCATGAACCCATCCCTGAAAGCCCGCCGTATCGTATTGGCCGACGACCATGCGGTTGTCCGCCTCGGCTTCCGCCTGCTGCTCGAAGGCGCCGGCGCGGAAGTGGTCGGCGAAGCCGGCAGCGGCGAAGAGGCGATCCGCCGCTATGGCGAAACCGCCCCCGACGTCCTGGTCATGGATGTCTCGATGCCCGGTATCGGCGGCCTGGCGGCGCTCGAACGGCTGCGTGCGGCGCACCCCGAGGCGCGCGTGCTGATGCTCTCGGCGCACAACGATGCCGTCGTGCCGGTGCGGGCGCTGCGCCTCGGCGCCCGCGGCTACCTGTGCAAGCGTGCCGCGCCCGACGAATTCCTGCGCGCCGTCGGCCGGGTTGCCGCCGACCAGCGCTACCTCGATCCCGAACTGGCGCAGGAAGTGGCGCTCGCCCAACTCTCGGGTTCCGCCAGCCCGGTCGAAACACTGACCGAAAAGGAGCTCGCCGTCTTCATGCAGCTAGCGCAGGGCCGTTCGGTCAATGACGTGGCCGAGAGCTTCTTCCTCAGCCCAAGCACGGTAGGCACCCACCTCTACCACATCAAGCAGAAACTCAACCTGCAGAACGCCGCCGAAATGGCGCTGCTCGCCATGCGCAGCGGCCTGATCGAAGCCTGAGGTTCGCTTGCCGCTCTTCCCGGAAAGCGAGCCGTGGGCCGTGCATCACCTGGCGGTGGGTGATGGCCATACGCTCTACGTCGAGGAATCTGCTGCGGTCCACGGCCTGCCGGTGGTCTTTTTGCACGGCGGGCCGGGCAGCGGCTGCTCGCCGGCGCAGCGCCGGCTGTTCGACCCGGCGCGCTTCCGCGCCATTCTCTTCGACCAGCGCGGCTGCGGGCGCAGCACGCCGCTCGGCGCCACCGAGGCCAACACGACAGCGCATCTGGTCGCCGATCTCGAACACCTGCGCCAATATCTCGGCATTCCCGCCTGGATCGTTTTCGGCGGTTCGTGGGGCAGTACCCTCGGCCTCGCCTACGCCCAGACTTTCCCGGAGCGCGTGCTCGGGCTCGTGCTGCGCGGCATATTCCTCGGTTCACACGATGAAATCCGTGCCTATGTCGAAGGCCGCTCAGGCGCTTCTGTCGACAGCTGGCAAAGTTTCGCCGACGCCATCCCGGCTGCCGAAAGGGCCGGCCTGCTAGCCGCCTGCGCCCGCCGCATCGTCGCTGCCGACCCCACCGTTGTCGCACCTGCAGTCCGCGCCTGGCTTAACTACGAACGCGCGTTGATGGGTGAAGCGCCGCTGAACGAAGCGCCGGACGGCGCCCGCATCGCGAAGGCACGCATCCAGATGCATTACCTGACACAGGCCTGCTTCCTGCCTCCCGACGCCTTGCTTGCCGGGATCGAGCGGATTCGCCATATCCCCGCCGCCATCGTGCACGGCACCGCCGATCCGGTTTGCCCGCTGTCGACCGCACAAGAACTGCACCGCAGATGGCCCGAAGCGCACTGGCTTGCCGTGGCCGGGGCTGGACACGCCGGCCTGTCGCCGCCGATTGTGGAAGCTTGTAGCAAGGCCTTGGGTTGGGTGGCGGAACGGGTTGGGGGCGGCTGAAAGGGGGGGCGGTAGCTTTGATCTCCCGGGTTCGACTCTCAAGAGACATTCACCGTCGGCAGCTCTCTTAGCGGAGCGGTCGTACAATGAAAAGACTGACCGAGAACTACTCGGCCATTGCTGATATTCAACTCCATCGTAAACGCCGTCGGTTTAGAGCAGTAAAGCAGTCCTCGAACGTATCCACGAAAGTCGGGGCAATTCAGACTTCTAGATCAAGGCAACTGGAATACAAGCGGCTTATCATTTCCTATACTCCAGTCTTGCACTGAACGATATAGCGTGGTCAGAGCAAACCTCCTCAAGTCATAGTTTGCGATCAGCAGATCCTGGACGCAGTTGGGATCTTGTAGCAGCCTGTTTGAACTCTTCAACCCTCTTGTCGACACAATATGCAGAACGGAAGAGAAATCGTGACCATTGGAAACTTCGTGTGCAGGATATTCCTCGGACAAAATAGTCGTTAGTGCCTCTCCGATAATGTCCTTCGATGCGACCGTCAGTCCTCGATTCTGCGAGTATTCCCATACCGTGTTGATCATCACCGGAATATCTGTACTCCAGTTAGACTCAAGGATGAATTTGCGTATCTTTAGTTGATTGCCCTCGGGACGCTCCGGCTTAAATGAAAGGCCTAACCCAAATCGCTTATTCGCCAACCGAAGGCAACCAAGTGGATAGACCGCCTCTAAAACTAGGTCAAGTATAGGTTTGTGCTTGGCAACAAACTGGTTGATCTGCTCTGGTTCGGTCACTAGTGTGAGATAGTCATCCAACACGCCGCTGCACGCCAGCATGATTTCGGCATCATGGCAGTCAGTCGGAAATATAGGGACCGCGTATTCCGCAGAGTACTTTGGATTGCCTTCAATTCGCAGAAAATCAGCATCTCTAATTCCCACGACTCTGGTTATTCCGCGCTCAATGAGCAATGAATAGACCTCCCGCAGTCTGTACTTCCCGCGGGTAGTCTTAATTCTCACGTTCTGATTCTGAGCGAGCTTCTTATACAACTTGTAGTCTTGCCTTCCTTCGACAAGGAGGTGGACGCCTTCGAAGGTTGTGTCCTGGCATATTGCATTGGCGATGCGTGCAATTGAGATGTCTTCCTCCATTACTCGACGCCTTTTAGCTCAACTTTAAGGTCCCAGTTCTCCCCAATGATGTCGGGGGAGTGGGTGGCAATCACGATCGAGACCTTGTTGATTGAGGTAATCTCCTTAAGGTCATCAATGAACTTGTTCTGCCACGAGATATGTAGAGAAACCTCGGGTTCATCGATGAATATCAAGTCGCCTCTAGAGGATTTAAATATCAGTTCGTAGAACAGAATTAACTCATTTTGTTCACCCGAGGAGAGCTTTAATGGGGGTATCGCTTCTAGTTTTCCTTTCTCGTCGCGCTTGACGGTTGATCGAAATACAAATCCGGTTTTGCGATCAACCTCTAGTTCCTTGTGCTTGAATCTCTTATTCACTATTCCCTTAAATAGCTCAAGCTTGGACGCGATCTCGTCGTAGGGAGCAAGCTTCTTGTGGCTGTCATCGATATACAGCTTAAGAGCGCTGCTGAGGTCTCGCTGCCCTTCATCAACCCGAAGGATATCTGTGTCCGCAGTAACCTCAAGTAGTCCGAGCGACGAGAGCTTCCTTCTGCGATCATCCAGCTCCGACAGCGCCGCATTGAGCCCTTCGAATGAATCAGTCGCGCCCTGGCGTAGCTTTCTCACTAAGCGATTAGGAAAAGTTCCGTCGAGTTCGGTCGTTGTTTGTGATGCAACCTTGTCTATCTCTGCGATCAACTCGGACAACTCATTGGCTGACTTGGTGACCCTGTTCACATAGGACTCGCCACCGCGCTCCTTTGCAGTAATTATTCGCTGTGTCTCAATTAGTCGGATTGAGATTCGCTTCCGCGCCTCCTTGAACCAAGTCGGTGTCTCTCGCGACTTCGTGCCTCTGAGGAAGACCTCTTCCTCAAACATAAGCCCCTGCATCGCGGCGCGTCGGAACTCAAACATTCGTTGCTCGGATGCGGCACTGGTATGGCCGAGTCTTTCAAGTAATTGCAGGTCGCGCAGGTACTCATACTTACTGCGGTTTGATGACTTCTCGGCAAGTCCGATCTCGACAATCTTCTCCAGCTTGTCTGTTTTTGCTTTTGCGCTTTTGGAGACAAAGTGACGCGTTACGTAAATGGCTAGTCGATCTGTTGTCTGTGACTTCGTCACTTCCCACGATTGATCCTCAAACTGAAGGCTATATTCAAGAAATAGTGGGATGAGAAAGTCAACCCATTGATTTATTGTGCGTTATACGTATAGCATCTCCCGAAGAACAAAAACGGAGCTTTCGTATGACGCCAAGGGAACTGAAACGGATGATGGCCGCCGTGGCGGCCCTTTCCGCCGACGAGATCGAGACGGTCAAAAAAGCCCTCTCCGTCCGCGAGGGGCAGGTGGTGAAATCGGCCGTCGAACAGGCTCGCATGGCGAGCGTGAGGGCGTGTCCACACTGCGGCAGCGTTCGGTTCGTGAAGGACGGCCACGCGAACGGCCGGCAGCGTTTCCGCTGCCGGGAAACGGGTTGCGCAAGGACCTTCAACGCCCTGACCGGCACTCCGCTGGCCCGCCTGCACATGCCGGAGAAGCACTTGGAGAACGCGAGGCTCATGGCCGCCGGCCTAAGCGTCCGCGTGACGGCCGAGCGGCTGGGCGTCAGCGTCCCCACCGCGTTCAAGTGGAGGCACCGCTTCCTCCAAGCCCCGCTGAACCAGCAGCCCGGGACCCTGTCCGGCCTCGTGGAGACCGACGAAACCTACATCCTCGAATCGTTCAAGGGCCAGCGTGGCGGCCTGCCCCGCCCGCCGAAGAAACGCGGGACGCCCGGCAGGACACGCGGCCTCGGCCCCGACCAGATTCCCGTTCTGGTGGCTCGGGAGCGCGAAATGAAGGGAACGCTCACGGCCCGGATTCCGACCCGTTCGGCGGCGTCCATCGCTCCGGTGCTGGCCGGCAGGGTCGTCCCCGACGCCGTGCTGGTCTCCGATTCCGCCAAGGCATACCGCAAGGTGGCCAAGGCCCTCAACGTGAGCCTGATGCAGGTTCCCGCGAACGCCAAGCACAAGACGCAGGGGACCCTGCACATCAACAACGCGAACGCCTATTGCAGCCGGCTGGACGGATGGCTGGACCGGTTCCACGGCGTGGCGACCAAGAACATCCCGAACTATCTGGCATGGCACCGCATCATCGACCGCGAAGGCAATGGGCTTTCCGCTAAGCGGTTTTTGGAGGCGGCCATCGGGTAGCGGCTTCGCTGCCGGTCAGCCTTTCGGCTTGGGGAAGTCTTTCAGGCAGCACCGCCCGGACGGATTGCTGGTCTCGCAGGAGCAGCGTCCCGCCTTGGTCTGCTCCACCACGAAATCTCTGATGGACGGGTCTTTGTCGAAGTCGGCCCTGCTTACGCCGAAACAGTGGCACAGCAGGGAATCCCCGTCCCGCTCCTTCGCTCCGGCCCGCGTCCTCAACATGGACTTGGGGACAACCGAGCCATCGTCTCCGAAATAGACGGCATCGCAGTCGGGATCGTCGCAGAAGTAGAACCGTTCGGCGGTCGGCGTCCAGTTCCACGGCTCCTTGATGTGGTGGGCGACGGTCCGCGTCGGGACCTCCGCGCACTCGGTCCCATTGATGGGACAGCGGCGTTTTTGCGGATGCTTTGCGTCGCACCCGGACGATGAACAGCAGTCGCCCATTCCCCACCTCGAACTGAATCAACGGACGGATTATCTCTCCGATTCCGTCGAAATCTGACGGTTGCCTGAATGACTCATCACACTATTTCTTGAATATAGCCAAACTGAAAGGTAAGCTGAAGGAACTCCAGATCGCGAAAGAAGAGAAAGTTCTCTGCAAAGAATGCGCTGGTCGCCTCCAGCAGAACGGTCTTGCCTAAGCCGTTCTCACCTATAACGATTGTTATGCCGCCATCGTTCAAAGGGATCTCATGATCGAAGACCCCGAAGAGTTTCTTAACAGAAATCTTTGTTATGTTCATAACCGCATCCTAGCGTCGTATTCGTATCAGGAACTGCTTGCGCCCGTGCCTTTATCGGCGCCCAGCAGAGTAGTTTTAGTTCGCGCATTTTGAGCGAGTGTATCTCGGGTCTGGTATTCACGTAGCCTAGGCCGCTTGTCCGGCTGTCGGTGGTTGTGCCGCTCTTCAAGCCAGTTTGACGCGAGGGATAGCTTGATTGCTCCGGGCGGAATGAATTCGAAACTCTCGATTTGGCAACACAGAACAGCAGCGAATAGCCAAAGTACTCAATAATCTCCGCCGATTTTCGGACCATGTTGTGCGCGTAACTATCTAATTCGGCATAAAAAATAGCAGCACTCCACGCAGTGCTCCCGCTAACCCAAACCAAAGATCTTGATCAGCTATGGGAACGTGGCTTATTGCGATCATTACAGTTTACGGACTGTGTAGGATTATGTCTATTGGTTAGAATCAGGGCAGTAAGTAGGACCGTTCACTAGTGCAAAGCAGACGTTACTTGCCGGAGAGTCCCTTTGGCTGCTTTGGCCGAGTTGTGTGAATAGGGTATCCGGCAGGTTCCATAGTGGAGCAGCCCTTTGACCGGCAGCTTAACGCCGAGGACGAACTAACGCTCCTAGCCCAACTCAGCCAAACGAGCCATTCAGCAATATGGGACTAGCGTCAAAACCCGATTACCTCCCGCTGCTCCCACCCGCCAACCTTCCTTCTCCTGAAAATCGCTACCCCCGATTCCTGATTGGCCGGTCGCTGCGCCGGTCGCTCGCATCAACAATGGGCCCATGCCAGCCGTTGGTGAAAGGAATCCCATGCCGAAAGAACAATCCGGTCTCAGTCTCGATGGTCAGGGCAAGCCGCTCTGGCTGTCGCTCGAACTGACCTACCGTTGCCCGCTGAAATGCTCGTGGTGCAACAATCCGCTCGATTTCGAGGATTACGGCTCGCGCGAGCTGAGTACCGATGAATGGAAGGCGGTGCTGCGCGATGCCCGCGATCTGGGTGCGCTGCAACTCGGCTTCACCGGCGGCGAGCCATTGCTGCGTGACGACCTGGAGGAACTGGTCGGCTACGCCGACAGCATCGGCTTCTACACCAACCTGATTACCTCCGGCATCGGGCTGACCGAGGAGCGTCTGCTGGCGCTCAAGGCGGCGGGCTTGCGGCATGTCCAGCTTTCCCTGCAGGCGACGCAGCCGCATCTCACCGATGCGCTGGTCGGCGCCCGTGCGCATGCGCTCAAGCTGGAGGCGGCGCGCCTGGTCAAGAAGCACGGCTTCCCGATGGTGCTCAATGTGCCGGTGTTCAGGCAGAACATCGGCGAGATCGATGCGATGGTCGAATGGGCGGCCGAACTCGGCATCGAGTACATCGAGTTCGCCAACATCCAGTATTACAACTGGGCGCTGATGAACCGCGACGAACTGATGCCCAGCCTGGAACAGGTGCGCGAGGCGGAGGCCGTGGTGAACCGCTGGCGGGAAAAGCTGGGCAAGTCGATGACCATCTACTTCGTCATCCCGGATTACTACGAAGGCCGGCCCAAGGCCTGCATGAACGGCTGGGGGGCCATCCACCTGACCCTGGCGCCGGATGGCGTGGCGATGCCCTGCCAGGAGGCGCGGGTGATTCCCGGCCTCGAATTCCTGTCGGTGCGCGACAAGCCGCTGGCCTGGCTATGGCACGAGTCGCCGCTGTTCCGCAAGTACCGCGGGCTGGACTGGCTGCCCGAGCCCTGCGGTTCCTGCTCGGAAAAGGAGAAGGATTTCGGCGGCTGCCGCTGCCAGGCCTTGCTGCTGACCGGCGACGCCAGCAATACCGACCCGGCCTGCAGCCATTCGCCGCATCATCATCTGGTGACCGAGGCGGTCGCGGTGACGACCCGCGCCATGCGTTTCCACAAGCCCCTGATCAAGCGCTCGGCCGGCGCCGTGTCTACCGCTTTCATGGAGCATTGAGTGCGCCACCCCTACGACACTGCGACCGGCACGATCAGCCTCGGCATCCTGCTGACCGTCGTGCTGGTGTTGCTGGTCCGCCAGTTGGCGGCCTGAGGGGGGCGCATGGACGGCGCACTGCTCGATCTGCTGGCGCGCTGGCTGCATTTTCTCGCTGGCGTCATCTGGATCGGCCATAACTATTCCAGCGTCGTCCAGCGTCCCGCGTGGCGGCCGCTGGCTGCCGGCGATCTGGCCGATGCCGGCAGTCCGCGGCTGCAAGCGGTAATCAACCGCGAACATGGCACCTTCCGCTGGGCGGCGGTGGTGACCTGGGGCGCCGGCATGTTCATGCTCTGGCAACGTGGCTGGCTGCCCGGGGCGCTTGCCCTGCAGGGCGGACTGGCACCGATCGGCATCGGCACCTGGATTGGGACGGCGATGCTGGTCAACCTCTGGTTCGTTCTCTGGCCGCACCAGAAGAAGGTGCTCGGGCTGGTTCCGGCGCCGGTCGAGGAGCGTCTGCGCTGCTCGCGCATCACGCACCTGTCGTCGCGCACCAATACCATGCTGTCGATCCCGCTGCTCTTCTTCATGGCGGCCGGCAGCCACGGCGGCTGGCTGTTCGGCTGACGGCGATGGCCTACAACTTTGCCGCCGGTCCCGCACGCCTGCCTGACGCAGTGCTGGCCCGGGCGGCCGACGAGCTGTTCCGGCGCGGCCCGGACGGGGCATGTGCCATCGAGCGGCCGTTTACCGGCGAGGCCTTCCGCGCCGTGCTCGATCATGCCCGCCAGCGCCTGACCGAACTGCTCGCCTTGCCGACCAGTTACCGCATCCTGTTCCTGGCTGGCGGCGCGCTGCAGCAGTTTTCGCTGGTGCCGATGAATCTGCTCGGCGCGTCGCGGGTGGCGGCCTATGCCGATTCCGGCTACTGGTCGCGGCGGGCGATGGCCGAGGCGGGCAAGCTGGCGCAGGTCGAAGTGGTCGCCCGCCACCCCGGCGAACTGCCGCTCGCCGCACCAGCGCCCGGCAGCTGGGACATGCCGGCCGGCTGCGCCTATTGCCACATCACGCCCAACGAGACGGTGGACGGCATCGCCTATCCCGCTCTGCCGGAAACCGGCGAAGTGCCGCTGGTGGCCGATTGCACCTCGTCTTTCCTGACGGAACCGCTGGATGTGGCGAAATTCGGCGTGATCTACGCCAGTGCCCAGAAAAACATCGGTCCGGCCGGGTTGACCGTAGCCATCGTCCGCGAGGACCTGCTCGAGCGCAGCCGCCCGGAAATGCCGGCGCCGTTTTCCTATCGGCGGCAGGTGGAGGAGGGGAGTTGCGTCAACACGCCGCCGATGCTGGCGATCCACATGGCCGGGCTGGTCTTCGACTGGATTGCCGACAATGGCGGTCTCGCCGCGATGGCTGCCGCCAGCCAGCGCAAGGCGGCGCGGCTGTATGCGGCGATCGACGGCAGCGCCGGCTTTTATCGGGCCCCGGTAGCGCCCGGCCATCGCTCGCCGATCAATATCCGTTTCCATCTGGCCGAAACGCGATTGACCGAGGCCTTTCTGAGCGAAGCCGAGGCCGCCGGATTGACCAATTTGCGCGGCCATCGTCAGCTCGGCGGGGTCAGGGCCAGTCTCTACAACGCCATGCCGGAGACCGGGGCCGTGATGCTGGCCGGGTTCATGGCCGACTTTGCCCGGCGTTACGGATGAAGCGGCGGGTTTTTCACTGGCATGCGCGGCCCGGTCTGGCCGGCGGCATCGACAAGGACGGTGGCCGGGCGGAGGAACTGCTGGCGCTCGGTTTCGGCAGCGTTGAAATCGGTTCCGTGCTGCCGGCCGCCGCACCCGCTGTCGCCGCGGCACTGGCAGCCGGATATTGGGTCCGGCGCGGGGCGGTCGGCATCGGTCTCGGGCTGCCCGCCGAGATGCCTGCCGACCGCCTGCGGGAATCCTGGCTGGCGGGACTGGTGGCGCTCTGGCCGGTGGCTGATTATCTGAGTTTCAATCTCAGCGCCGCTGCCAACTGCCGCTTTCTGCTGCCGGAACAGTGGCCCCGGCTGGCGCTGGCCTGCCGGGCCGCAGCTTTTCAGCGCGACTGTTGGGCCACGGAGAGCGGACGGCATTTGCCGCTGGCGCTGAAATTGCCGCTTGGCAATTGTGGCGAGGCGCTGCCGGCAGCCGCCTCGATTGCCGCCGCCGCCGGTTTCGATCTGCTGACCGTGGTCCTGCCGGACGAGGCCGGGCGCTTCGAACGTCTCGCCGATCTGGCACGCGATCTGGATAACGGACCGGCGCTGGTGGCGGTCGGCGGCATCCGCAGTGCCGACGATGTGGCGGCGGCGCGCAGGGCGGGGGCGGCCGGGGTGCAGGTGCATCGTCTGTTTGTCGAGCAGGGGGCGAGCTGCCTGGCGACCCTGTTGCGGTCGACGCCAAAAAATGGGCAAAAATGACCGGCCGCCAATCTCCAGAAAACCATGAGGGAGATTTCGCCAATCCCTGCACGTCAGGGGCGCCGGGGCGAAAGATACTGGGGCCATGAAAATACTTGTCCTTGGTTCCGCCGCCGGCGGCGGCTTCCCGCAGTGGAACTGCAATTGCCGCAACTGCGCCGGTGTTCGTGATGGCAGCCTGCGCACGCGAGCACGTACCCAGTCGTCGATTGCCGTCAGTGTCAACGGCACCGACTGGGTGCTGTTCAACGCCTCGCCCGATCTGCTGACCCAGATTCGCGCCAATCCGGCGCTGCAGCCGGGACGCGCCTTGCGCGATACCGGCATCGCCGGGGTGGTCCTGATCGATGCACAGATCGACCACACCACCGGCCTGCTGATGTTGCGCGAGGGCAAGCCGCTGCCGGTGTGGTGCACGCCGCAGGTGCAGGAAGACCTGACGACCGGTAACCCGATTTTCAATGTGCTGTCCCATTTCTGTACGGTGCGCTGGCAGCCGGTGCAGGTGACGCCGCCGCAGGCGTTTGCTGTGCCCGGTGTGGCCGGTCTGCGCTTCACGCCGGTGCCGCTGTCGAGCAAGGCGCCGCCGTATTCGCCGCACCGTCACGATCCCCATCCCGGCGACAACATCGGCGTGCTGATCGAGGATGCGGCGAGCGGCCGCAAGGTGTTCTATGCGCCCGGCTTTGGCGCGATGGAGCCGCATCTCGAACCGTTCCTGGCGGATTCCGATTGCATCTTGCTCGACGGGACGTTTTGGACCGACGACGAGATGATCCGCCTCGGGATTTCCAGCAAGACGGCGCGCGAGATCGGCCACCTGCCGCAGTCCGGGCCGGACGGGATGATGGCTCTGCTCGGGCGTTACGCCAAACCGCGCAAGGTACTCATCCACATCAACAACACCAATCCGATTCTCGACGAGGATTCTCCCGAACGCGCCGTGTTGACCGCGGCCGGTATCGAGGTGGCCTTTGACGGGATGGCGATCGGCACAGGAGACGACGCATGAAAATGGACGAACTCAAACCGTGGACCGCCGAGGAATTCGAGGCGCAACTGCGCGCTCGTGGCGATCGCTACCACATTCATCACCCGTACCAGGTGATGATGTACGAGGGCAAGAGCAGCCGGGCGCAGATTCAGGCCTGGGTGGCCAACCGCTACTACTATCAGATCAGCATCCCGATCAAGGATGCCGCCATCCTTGCCAATTGCCCGGACCGCGAGGTGCGCCGGCACTGGGTGCAGCGCATTCTCGATCACGACGGTTACGGTGGCGAGGACGGCGGGATCGAGGCCTGGATCCGGCTCGGCGAAGCGGTCGGCCTTTCCCGCGAGGACATCGTTTCACAGCGCCTGGTCCTGCCGGGGGTGCGTTTCGCGGTCGACGCCTATATCAATTTCGCCCGCCGCAGCCCGTGGCAGGAGGCGGCAGCGTCATCGCTGACCGAACTGTTCGCGCCGACCATCCATAAATCCCGCCTCGACCACTGGCCGACGCATTACCCGTGGATCGAGGCCGAGGGCTATGCCTATTTCCGCCGCCGACTGACCGAAGCGCCGCGCGACGTGATCAACGGCCTGCGCATCACCCTCGGCCATTTCAATACCCGCGAATTGCAGGAACGGGCGCTGGAAATCCTCCAGTTCAAGCTCGACCTGCTGTGGTCCATGCTCGACGCCATGCTGCTCGCCCACTGCGAGGTGGAGATCGCGGGCTGGGGTGCCTACACGCCGATGAAGGGTAAAACTGCCATCTCATGATTTTCATGAGCGGGTTTTGGCGAAAGCTCGGGCGCGCTGGCGTGGCCGGGGCCGAATAATCGATTCAGGAGCGGCATGGTGCCGCTCCGCCATCAAGGAGAAACCAAATGAACTGGGAAACCCCTGCTTACTGCGAGATTCGTCTCGGTTTCGAAGTCACCGCGTACGTCTACGTCCGCTAAGCAAGAGGGCGGCAGCGCTCCTGAACTGCTGCCGCCTGCTTGCCGGCCATCCGCCATGGAAACCACCCTCGATCGCCCGCGGCTCAACCCGCACTTCGTCTTCCGCTGGGAAGCCAGCCAGGATGCCTACATCCTGCTCTACCCGGAAGGCCTGATCAAACTCAATCCTTCGGCCGGTGAAATCCTCAAGCGCTGCGATGGCAGCCGCAACACCGGGGAAGTGATCGCCGATCTGGATGCCGCCTTTCCCGGAACACCGGATGAAATCGCCGCCGGTACCCGCAGCTTCATTGCCGTGGCCCGGGAGAAGGGTTGGCTGCTGGGCTGAATCCGGCCCAAGTCATCGACGCCGGATAGCGCGCATTACACTGCCCGGCGAAAGCCAACCGCCATGCAAGCCGAGCCCCGTTCGCGGGGCTTTTTTTCGCCCTGAAAAATCGTGAATGGTGTGCTTCGTTTCGGCTCAGCGGAGCAGTCCGGTGTCCAGAAAATGGACGCTGGCAGCGGCCGGGAACGCTTGAGTCTTATGTCTTTTATATGTCATGAAGCGGCCGACAGAGTGGCTTGGCGCGGTGTTTTGGTAACGCTTGGCGGATCTGGCATGCCCTTCGCACTACTCGGGTACGCCAGGCTATCGGGGGGAAAACCGGTGGCAGCGGGGAGGCACGGGGGGTAAGTCAATCGTGCCGGCAGCCAATACACACAATACATCTTGGAGACGTTCCATGAAGCAATTCCTGTCAGTTCGCCCTTTGGTCATCGCAATGCTCGCCTGCGGCAGTGCCGGCAGCCATGCCGTTAGTTTCACGCAGAATGACATCACCCTGGACATCAACGGTACGGTCAACGGTTATTACGTTTACCGCAATGCGGAAACCATCAACCGCGCTACCGGCGCCTCGACGACGACGAACAACAGCGCGCTGAGCAATGGCCTGCTGCCGGGCTGGATCAACTTTGTCGTGACCACCCAGGCCGGTGGCCAGGACATCAAGGCGCACGTCAGCTTCGCACCCGGCATCAACAACAACTCGAAGGTGGTCGGCCTGCCGATCGGAAACCCCACCCCCGGTAGCGGCTCTCCCGTCGATCCTTATTCGCAGATCGATACCCGCAACCTCTATTTCCAGTTCGGCAACAACGACTGGGGTACGTTGAAGTTCGGCCGTGACATCGGCCTCTTCGCCTCGAACATCATTTTGTCCGACATGACGCTGATCGGCGTCGGCGGCACCAGCAATGCCAGTATTCCCTACAACACGACGTTCGGGATGATCGGCCACGGCTACATGTACACTGGCTTCCAGCCGCAGATCACTTATACCACCCCCAACTACAACGGCTTCCAGGTGTCGGCGGGCATCTTCCAGCCGAGCAGCTTCGCCGGCGACGAAAACGTGACGCCGGGTTTCCAGGCAGTGGCCAACTACGACTTCAAGACGGACGCGACCAAAGGCAGGTTGTGGGGCGGGCTGGTGTACCAGGACACCAGTTGTTCCCAGGAACCTTGCGCGGTGAAGACGTTCTCGGCAAACGGGTTCGAACTGGGTCTCAAGGCCGCCTATGGCAATTTCGAGGGGGTGCTGTATGGCTTCACCGGCAGAGGTCTCGGCTTGTCGACCGTCGGCGCGCAGTTCTTCAACGGCAGCGACGGGAACGGCAACAGGACGGAATCAGCAGGCTATTTCGTGCAGGGCACCTACACGTATGGCAAGACCAAATTCGGTATCAACTATGGTCAGAACAGGGACAAGAACGGCTTCCTGAACGCCGTGGGCGGCGGCCCGGATGACTATGCCAGGAACCAGTCCACCACGGTCGGCGTTTATCACTCGCTGAACAAGTTCATCACGCTGGTCGGCGAATTCAACTATGAAAACATCACCAACGCGCAGGACACCAACTACGACAACAAGAACAAGACCATTTCCCTGGGCGGCATCATGTTCTTCTAAATTGCCGGGATAATCCGCTTCATGCCTTTTTCGGCCATGGCGCACATGTCTTTCCTCGTAGTTGTTTGCGCCCTTCGGGGCGCTTTTTTTCGGGTGGTCGTCAGCACCTTGACGGAACGCGGCCGGCTGCTGGTTTTTCTGTGGGTTACGCTGCCCGGAAGCGCGATGGCCGGCGATATCCATTCGGCGAGTCTGGCGGCAGATTTCGCGGTGGCGCGAGAATCAGTCGTCGAGGCGATCGAAGGGGCCGGGCTGGTGGTGACGGCGAGCATTCCCTTCAACCGGATGCTGGCGCGGACGGCGGCTGATCTCGGCAAGTCGGGCAGCCCCTACGCCAATGCCGAAATCATCCAGTTCTGCAGCGCCCGCCTGGCCTGGCAACTGGTCGAGGAGGATGCCGGGCAATTGGCGCTATGTCCGCTATCCATCGCGGTTTATTCTCTGGCCGGCGAATCGGGCGCGAGGCTGTCCTGGCGCTCGCCGGGGCGCGAGACACCGGGGCGGGCGCAGGCCGACGATCTGCTGCGCGACCTTGTCGCGCGGGCGCGGCGACTGGCCAGTCAATAACAGGTGCGTTTCGGGTTTTCGAACCAGCGTTGCAGCGGCAGAAGCGATCCCGGTAGCGGGTGGTGTTCCATGACGATGCTGCGCGCTGTGAAGTGGCGACCGAGTTCGCAGTACAGCTCGTCGTCACAGAAGCCGATGGCGGCGGCTTCGGCGCTGCTGTTGGCGAAGACGATGCGCTCGATGCGCGCCCAGTAAGCGGCGGACAGGCACATCGGGCAGGGTTCGCTGGAGGCGTAAAGCGTGGAATTCGGCAGATGGAAGCTGTCGGCCGCAGCACAGGCGGTACGGATGGCGCCGATTTCGGCATGCGCCGTCGGGTCGCGGCTGACGACAACGCGGTTCCAGCCTTCGGCGACGATCTTTCCCCCGCGGACGATGACGGCGCCGAAAGGGCCGCCTTCACCGAGTTCGCTGCCTTTTTGCGCCAGTTCGACGGCGCGGGCGAGGAAAAGATCGTCGGCGTTCATTCAGCCCCGGGTGTTCGACTCGCTGTCGAAACCGCTCAGGTCGACACGCGGCGCCGGCTGCCAGCCCATCTGGCGATGCTCGGCGACGACATTGGTGAACACGCCGCCGCGCACGTAGAACTTGGCGGTCAGGCGCATGAAGCGCGGCCGGGTGGCAGCGACCAGATCGTCGAGGATGCGGTTGGTGACCGCTTCATGGAAGGCACCCTCGTTGCGGTACGACCACATGTAGAGCTTGAGGCTCTTCAGTTCGACGCACAACTGGTCGGGAATGTAGTCGAGGATCAGCGTCGCGAAATCGGGCTGGCCGGTCTTCGGGCACAGGCAGGTGAATTCCGGAATCTGCATGTGGATGTGAAAATCGCGGTCGGCAGCGGGATTCGGGAAGGTTTCGAGGGTTTTGGTCGGTTGGCTGGACATGCTGGGAGTCTTCGAAAGTAGGTCGATGTTATTATACGGCCCCCGTCAAGACAGGGCATTCTTGCCGCTGTCGTCATCCGCATGCGCCTGACCAAACTCAAACTCGCCGGCTTCAAATCCTTCGTCGATCCCACTGCAGTGGCCGTTCCCGGCCAGCTGGTCGGCGTCGTCGGGCCCAATGGCTGCGGTAAATCCAACATCATGGATGCCGTGCGCTGGGTGCTGGGCGAGTCGAAGGCCTCCGAGCTGCGTGGCGAGTCGATGATGGATGTCATCTTCAACGGGACGACGGGCCGCAAGCCGGTGTCGCGCGCTTCCGTCGAGCTGATTTTCGAGAACCTGCTCGGGCGGGCGCTCGGCCAGTGGTCGCAGTACGCCGAACTGTCGGTCAAGCGCACGCTGACGCGGCAGGGCCAGTCGGATTACTTCATCAACAACCTGAAGGTGCGGCGCAAGGACATCACCGATCTCTTCCTCGGCACCGGGCTGGGGCCGCGCGCCTACGCCATCATCGGCCAGGGCATGATCTCGCGCATCATCGAGGCCAAGCCGGACGATCTGCGCGTCTTCCTCGAAGAAGCGGCCGGCGTCACCCGCTACAAGGAGCGGCGCAAGGAAACCAACGGCCGGCTGGAAGACACCCGGGAGAACCTGACCCGGGTCGAGGACATCCGTCTCGAACTCGGCAGCCAGATGGAAAAACTGGAGGCGCAGGCCGAAGTCGCGCGCCGCTACCACATGCTGAACGAACAACTGGTCCAGCGCCAGCAGGTTCTTTGGCTGCTGAAGAAGCGCGAAGCCGAGGCTGAGCGCCAGCGCCTGTCGCTGGAAGTCGAGCGCGCCGTCACCGAACTCGAAGCGCAGAGCGCCGCGCTGCGCGAAACCGAGGCGCACGCCGAGGAAATGCGCGAAACCCACTTCGCCGCCGGCGATGCGCTGCACAACGCGCAGAGCGAGATGTACGCGGCCAATGCCGAAGTGGCGCGGCTGGAGGCGGAGATCCGCCATCGCCGCGAATCGCGCAACCAGCTCGAAGCGCGCCTGGTGCAACTGGAGGGCGAACTGGCCCACTGGGGCGAAACCGCCGAGACGCTTGCGGTCGACCGGCAAAAATGGGAGGAATTGCAGGAAATCACCCGCCTGCGTGTCGACGAAGCCGAGGAGCGCCTGCACCAGCAGATGAACCTCGCGCCGCAGGTCGAGGAAAGCCACGCCCAGGCACAGGAGGAGCTGCAACGCCTGAAGGCGCGCACGGCCAACGGCGAGCAGCGCCTGGAAGTCGAGCTGACCAACAAGTCGCACGCCCAGCGCGCCCTGCAGGCCATCGCCCAGCGCCGCGAACGGCTGCGCGAGGAGGGCGGCGGCCAGGATGCGCCGGATGCCATGGATGTCGCCGAGAAGGAAGAGGAACTGGCGCTGCTGCGCGAGGAGCTGGCCGGCGACCAGGATCATTTGCAGCAATTGCAGCAGGAAATGCCGCAACTGGAGGCGAGCCGCCGGCAGGTGCAGGAAGAACTGCAGCGCATCGAGCGCGAACTGGCCGCCGGCCAGGCGCGCCGCGCGGCGCTGGAGCAGATGCAGTCGCGCGCCCGCGAAAGCGGCGAGTTGCCGGAATGGCTGCGCCGGCACGGCCTGGCCGATGCGCTGCCGCTGTGGCAGCAGATTCACGTCGAGGCCGGCTGGGAATCGGCAGTCGAGGCGGTGTTGCGCGAGCGGCTCAACGCCATCGCCTGCGACGACCCGGCCAAGCTCGACGAATGGCTGCACGACCGGCCGGATGCCAAACTGAGCGTGATGCTGCCAAGCGAACTGGCGAACGGCGAGCGCGCCGGGCGACTGGTCGAGCGGGTGCGTTGCGACAATCCGGCGCTTGCCGCAGTGCTGGCGGACTGGCTCGGCACCGTCCATGCTGCCGAGTCGCTCGACGCGGCGCTGGCTCGCCGCGCCGAACTGCCGGCCGGCGCCGTGCTGGTGACGGCTGGCGGCGACCTGCTGACGCGGTCCAGCATCACCTTCTTCGCGCCGGACAAGGGTGAGCATGGCCTGCTCGAACGCCAGCGCGAAATCGAGACGCTGGCCGAAGGCATTGCCGCCTTCGAGGAAAAAGCCGAGGGCGTGCGCGAGCAGTTGGCCATGCTCGACGAGCAACTGGACGACAAGCGCGAGGAAGTCGGCGAAATCCGCCAGTACGTCACCGACCGCCAGCAGCGGGTGCATGCCGTGCAACTGGAAGTGCTCAAGCTTTCCCAGGCGCTGGAACGCTACCGCGAACTGAAGGAGCGCCAGCAGGAACAACTCGCCGAACTGGCCGAGGAAGAGGAAAGCGAGCGCGAACGCGACATGGCGGCCGACGACAAGATCGCCGAGGTGCGCGATGGCTTGTCCCGCATCCGCGTGCTGGTGGCCGGCGCCCAGTCGCGGCTGGACGAGGCCGAGCGCGCCGTGCGCGCCGAGCGCGAGCGCAATTCGGATTTCGACCGGGCCTTGCGCGAGGCGCAGTTTTCGTTGCGCGAGAGCGAAGGCAAGCTGCAGGACATCTTCGCCCGGCAGGCGACGGCGCAGCGTGAACTGAGCCGGATCGAACAGGATCGGGCGCACTGCGCGGCGCAGGTCGAGGCGGCGCCGGCCGATGTCATGGAAGACAACCTGCAGGCGGCGCTGGCCACCCGGCAGGAGAAGGAAACGGCGCTGGCGCATTGCCGCGACGCGCTGGAGGCGGCAACGAACGCGCTGCGCGGGCTGGAAGAACAGCGCATGAAGATCGAGCAGGGGCTGGAACCGCTGCGGGTGCGCATTGGCGACCTCAAGCTGAAGGAACAGGCGGCGGCGTTGAATACCGAGCAGTTCGCCCAGCAGTTGCTGGAGGCTGGCGCCGACGAGGACGCCTTGCAGCAGGCGCTGAACGACAACGGCGGCGTCCGGCCGGCTGCCTTGCAGGGCGAAATCACCCGCCTGGGCAACGCCATCGCCGAACTCGGCGCGGTCAACCTGGCGGCCTTGCAGGAACTGGAAACGGCGACCGAGCGTAAAGGCTACCTCGACATGCAGGCGGCCGACCTGACCGAGGCGATGGAAACGCTGGAAAACGCCATCCGCCGTATCGATCGCGAGACACGCGACCTGCTGCAATCGACGTTTGACACGGTCAACGGCCATTTCGGGCAACTTTTCCCGGAACTGTTCGGCGGCGGCCGCGCCGAACTGGTGATGACCGGCGAGGAAATCCTCGATGCCGGCGTTCAGGTCATCGCTCAGCCGCCGGGCAAGAAGAATTCGACCATCCACTTGCTTTCGGGCGGCGAGAAGGCGTTGACCGCGATTGCACTGGTGTTTTCCATGTTCCAGCTCAACCCGGCACCGTTCTGCCTGCTCGACGAGGTCGATGCGCCGCTCGACGACAGCAATACCGAGCGTTTCTGCGCGATGGTCAAGAAAATGTCAGGTGCAACACAGTTCCTGTTCATTTCCCATAATAAAATTGCGATGGAAATGGCCGAGCAGCTGGTCGGCGTGACGATGCAGGAATCCGGTGTGTCGCGCGTGGTTGAAGTGGATATCGAAGAAGCTTTGAAGATGAGGGATGCGGCTTAAATGACCGAACTCCAGATGGGATTGATTGGCCTGGGCGCGACGGCGGTGGTCGGCGTATTTGGCTACAACAAGTGGCAGGAATATCGCCAGCGCAAACTCGCGGAAGCGTTGCTGAGGCCGCAGCATGAGGATGTGCTGCTCGGCGATGGGCCGAAGGCGGCGCCTGCGGTCCGCAATGAACCTGAATTCCGCGCCGAAAGCCCGGTTGTTGCAGCGGAGCGCCGGGAACCGGTGTTTGCCGATGAACAACCGATGAGTGAGTCCGGCGAGCCGGGTCTGGCGGAGCGCTTCCCGGAAGAAGAGGCGGCTTCCGTGCCAGCGGAACCAACTTTTACCATGCCCTCCGAAGCCGAAACGGAGTTCCCTGATCTGCCGGCCGGTCTGGTGCCGGGCAGTCTGCTCGATCCGCGCCTGGAGTTCATCGCTGCCATGGAATTGGTCGACGCGGTGCCGGGGGCGCAGATCGTACACGCGCAACATACGGCGCTGCAGCACGTTGGCAAGCCGGTGCATTGGGTCGCCTTCAACGAGCGCGCGCGGGAGTGGGAGCGCATCGCGCCGGACAGCGAAGTGCCCGTCCGCCGCCTGCGTGTCGGCCTGCAGCTGGTCGATCGCACGGGGCCGGTATCCGATGCCGATCTCGCGACATTTACCGAAGCCATGCACGATTTGGCCGATCAATTGCTGGCGGTGGCCGACATGCCGTCCAGCCAGGTTCTCGATCAGGCGGCCGAGATCGATCGCTTCTGTGCTGCGGTCGACCTCGAAATCGGGGTCAATCTGGTCAGCCGCGCCGCGCTCTTTTCCGGCACCAAGATCCGCGCGCTGGCCGAGGCTGCCGGCATGGTGCTCGGTGACGATGGCGCCTTCACGCGATACGACGATGACGGCCGCAGCCAGTTCACGCTGCAGAACTTCGAGACGACCCGCTTCTCCCGGGAATCCATGCTTAACCTGAGCACGCATGGTCTGACCTTCGTCCTTGACGTGCCGCGCGTCGCGCATGGCGAACGGGTCTTCCAGCAGATGGTGGAACTGGCCAAGCGCTTCTCCGAAACCCTGCAGGGGACGCTGGTGGACGACAACCGGCAACCGCTCAACGACGTGCAACTCGATCACATCCGGCGCGAATTCATCGGCAAGCCGCAGGCGACGATGGCCAGCTACGGAATTCCCGCCGGCTCGGCGCAGGCGCTGCGGCTCTTTTCCTGATGTCCGACGCGGCGCTGGCAGCCGGGCGCGCGGCAGCGCTGCGCGGCGAAATCGAGCGCCACAACCACGCCTATTACGTTCTCGACGCGCCGACCATTCCGGATGCCGAGTACGACAAGCTGTTCCGCGAGTTGCAGGCGCTGGAGCAGCAATACCCGGAACTGCTGACGGCGGATTCGCCGACCCGGCGGGTTGGCGCGGCGCCGCTCAAGGCCTTTCCGCCGCGCGTGCATGGTGTGCCGATGCTGTCGCTGAACAACGCCTTCGAAGCGGCCGAAGTCGAAGCTTTTGACCAGCGCGTGCGCGACGGCCTGGAGACGATTGCTGCGGTCGACTATGCCGTGGAGCCGAAATTCGACGGTCTGGCGATCAGCCTGACCTACGAAAACGGCATCTTCACCTGCGGCGCGACGCGTGGCGACGGCACCACCGGCGAGGAGGTGACGCCCAACCTGCGTACTTTGCGCTGCATCCCGCTGCGTCTGCAGGGGGCAGGCTGGCCGGTGCTGATCGAGATTCGCGGCGAGGTGCTGATGTACCGTCAGGCTTTCGCCGAACTGAACGCCCGCCAGCGCGAACGCGGCGACAAGGAATTCGTCAATCCGCGCAATGCGGCGGCCGGTAGCCTGCGCCAGCTCGATTCGCGAATTACCGCCAGCCGTCCGCTCTCCTTCTTCGCCTACGGTGTCGGGGCAGGGGGTGAGCAACTGGCCGTCAGGACGCATGGCGAACTGATGGATATGCTGGCCAACTGGGGGTTTCCGGTGGCGGCCGAGCGCCGGGTGGTGCAGGGAGCCAAGGGGCTGCTCGCCTATTTCGCCGAAATCGGCGACAAGCGGCCGAGCCTGCCCTATGACATCGACGGCGTGGTGTACAAGGTCAACAAGCTGGCGGCGCAGGCGCAATTGGGTTTCGTCTCGCGCGCCCCGCGTTTTGCCATCGCCCACAAATTTCCGGCCGAGGAGGCGTTGACCGAAGTCCTCGGCATCGACGTGCAGGTTGGCCGTACCGGGGCGATCACGCCGGTGGCGCGCCTCAAGCCGGTGTTCGTCGGTGGCGTGACGGTGACCAACGCGACGCTGCATAACGAGGACGAGGTGCGGCGCAAGGATGTGCGGATCGGCGATACGGTGATTGTCCGCCGGGCCGGCGACGTGATTCCGGAAGTCGTCGCCATCGTGCCGGAAAAGCGTCCGACGCGTGACCTGTTTGGCGGCGAGCCGCTGCATCCGCCTTTCGCTATGCCGACCGCGTGTCCGGAATGCGGTTCGGCTATAGCCAAGGGGATCGACGAAGTGGTGGCGCGCTGCACCGGTGGCCTCTATTGCCCGGCCCAGCGCAAGCAGGCGCTGCTGCATTTCGCGGCGCGGCGGGCGATGGATATCGAAGGTCTTGGTGGCAAGCTGGTCGATCAACTGGTCGATGCCGGCCTGGTGCATTCGCCGGCCGATCTCTACGGGCTGACGATCGAGAAGCTGGCCGGGCTCGAACGCATGGGTGAGAAGTCGGCGCAGAATCTGGTCGCGGCGATCGAGCAGAGCAAGCAGACGACGCTGGCCCGCTTCATTTTCGCGCTCGGCATCCGCAATGTTGGCGAAGCGACGGCACGCGATCTGGCGCATCATTTCGGGCAGCTGGAAGCACTGCTCGCCGCTGATGGCGAAGCCTTGCAGCAGGTGCCGGATGTCGGCCCGGTGGTCGCGGCCAGTATCGCCGCCTTTCTGGCCGAAGCGCACAACCGGGAAATCATCGGCCGTTTGCGGGCGGCGGGTGTGACGTGGCCGGAAGGCGAGGCGCGCGACAGTGGGCCGCGCATCTTCACCGGCCAGACGCTGGTGCTGACCGGGACGCTGCCGACCCTGAAGCGTGACGAGGCCAAGGCGCTGATCGAGGCGGCCGGCGGCAAGGTGGCCGGTTCGGTATCGAAGAAGACCGATTTCGTGGTCGCCGGCGAGGAAGCCGGTTCCAAGCTGGAAAAGGCGCTGGAGCTGGGCGTGCCGGTGATCGATGAGGCAGAGTTGTTGAAATTGCTCGAAAAGGGAGTCGAATAATGAAGAAAGTCAGAAAAGCAGTCTTTCCGGTGGCCGGCATGGGCACCCGATTTCTGCCGGCGACCAAGGCCAGCCCGAAGGAAATGCTGCCCATCGTCGACAAGCCATTGATCCAGTTCGCCGTCGAGGAAGCGGTGGCTGCCGGTATCACCGACATGGTCTTCGTGACCGGCCGTTCCAAACGCTCGATCGAAGACCATTTCGACAAAGCCTACGAACTGGAAAGCGAGTTGCACGCGCGCGGCAAGGACGAATTGCTCGACTTCGTGCGCAACATGATTCCCAAGAACATCAACTGCATCTACATCCGCCAGGCCGAAGCGCTTGGTCTCGGCCATGCGGTGCTCTGCGCCAAGCCGGTGATCGGCGACGAACCGTTCGCTGTCCTGCTCGCCGACGACCTGCTCGACGGCCAGCCGCCGGTGATGAAGCAGATGACCGATACCTACGACTATTACCGTTGCTCCGTGCTCGGCGTACAGGATGTGCCGCGCGCCGACACCAGGAGCTACGGCATCGTCGATGCGCGCAAGGTGGCCGACCGGGTGGAACAGGTCGGCGCCATCGTCGAGAAGCCGAAGCCGGATGATGCGCCGTCGACGCTGGCGGTCGTCGGCCGCTATATCCTGACGCCGCGCATTTTCCACCATCTGGAAAACGTCAAGCCCGGGGCTGGCGGCGAGATCCAGCTCACCGACGGCATCGCCTCGCTGCTCAGCGAAGAACAGGTGCTGGCCTACCGTTACGCCGGCACCCGTTACGACTGCGGCTCCAAGCTCGGCTACCTGCAGGCGACCGTCGTCTTTGGCCAGCGCCACCCGGAAGTCGGGCCGGCTTTCGATGCCTATCTGAAGTCGCTGGGGGCCTGAGTGAAACAGGAGGAAGCGCGCGCGCTGCTGGCTGGAGCCGAGCTGATCCACTCGGCCACCGCCGTCCAGATGGCGCTGGATGGCGTTGCGGGACGGATTCGCGCGCAACTTGCCGACCGGAATCCGCTGGTGCTGTGCGTAATGGCCGGCGGTGTGATCTTCTGCGGTCAACTGCTCCCGAAGCTCGATTTTCCGCTGGATTTCGACTATCTCCATGCCACGCGCTATGGGGCGGAAACCCAGGGCGGCAAGATTTCCTGGCGCAGTGCACCGTGGATATCGGTCAAGGACCGCACTGTCCTCGTCGTGGACGACATCCTCGACGAGGGCGTCACGCTGGCTGCAGTCAAGGAGAGTCTGAAACGCCTTGGCGCCGCCGAGGTGCTGCTGGCGGTTTTCGCCGACAAGCTGAACGGCAAGCAAAAGCCGGTTTTGGCCGATTTTGTCGGGTTGACCGTACCCGACCGTTTCGTCTTCGGCTACGGCATGGATGCCGGCGGCGCCTGGCGCAACCTGCCGGCGATCTACGCAATGCAGGAAAAGGACGAATGAGCGGCGCCACGGTCGTCGAGTTTCTCGCCTATTGGAAAAATGAGGGCGAGTCCTACGCGCGGCGCGGCGACTACGAATGGATGGCTGCGCAGGTGCCTGGTCAACGTGTACTCGAAATCGGCTGCGGCCTCGGCTTCGGCACCCAGGCACTGGTTGGGCGCGGACTGGCGGTGCTGGCGATCGACACACTGCCGGAGTGTCTTGCCGCAACTCGCGAACGATTGGGCGATGCAGACAACGGCGTGACCTTTATTCAGGCCGATATTGCGGCCCTTGCTGCGGAACAGCAAGCCGCGATCGCAATCTTCGCACCTGATACGGTCGTCTGCTGGCTGATAGGAGCACCCGCTGATACGACAGGTGCGGCGGCCGGCGATGGCGGCAAGGCGGTCGTCGCCTATCGCGAGGCCGTCCATCGGCAGGTGGCGGAACTGGCGGCAGCCTTGCCTTCGGTGCGCTGGCTGCATCTGGTCGATCGTACTGCGATTCCCTGGCAGGCCAAGGACATCGGCCGGGATACGCTGGTCAATTATCATCTGGGCAAGACCCTGCGCGATCTGCCCTTCAGCGCCCAACGCGGCAACGCCCTGTATCGCAAACTGGAAGGCAGTGTGCTGGAAATGGCGCAACTGCGGCGGGCGTATCCGTCGCTCAAGGGCGTCGTCCCGACACTGGCCTCGCTGATGGCCGAAAGGAAGAACTGAATGCTGGCAATCATTGGCGGCAGCGGGCTGACCACGCTGTCCAACCTCGACGTTTCGCACCGGGAAGTGGTACGGACGCCCTACGGCGAGCCTTCCGGCGCGCTGGTCTTCGGGCAGATCTGCGGCAAGCCGGCGATGTTCCTGCCGCGCCATGGTTATGGACACACCATCCCGCCCCATATGGTCAATTACCGGGCCAACCTCTGGGCGCTGCATCATCACAAGGCGACCGGCGTCATTTCGGTGGCCTCGGTCGGTGGTATACGGGGGGACCTGCAGCCGGGTGACATCGTCATTCCCGACCAGATTATCGACTACACCTCGGGCCGCAAGGCGACCTACTTCGACGGTAACGGGACGCCCGTGACCCACGTCGACTTCACCGAACCCTACGACCGTGGCCTGCGCGACCGGATCCGCGAAGCCGGCGTGGCGCTCGGGATCGAGATGAAAGTCGGTAGCGTCTATGCGGCGACACAGGGGCCGCGCCTTGAGACGGCTGCCGAG
Source organism: Dechloromonas sp. UBA6271 (assembly GCA_002440665.1). Lineage (GTDB taxonomy): Bacteria > Pseudomonadota > Gammaproteobacteria > Burkholderiales > Rhodocyclaceae > Azonexus. The sequence continues at coordinate 46,655 of DJUX01000038.1, read as the reverse complement.
ATCAACCGACTCGAACGCGACGGCGCCGATATCGTTGGCATGACCGGGATGCCGGAAGCAGTGCTGGCCCGCGAACTAGGTTTGCCTTATGCCGCCATCAGCGTCGTCGCCAACCACGCTGCAGGGCGCGGCGACAGTGCCAACGGCATCCATTTCGAGAGCCTCGAACACGTTCTGCAGGAAGCCATGGGCCGTGTGCGGGCAGTGATCGAGAAACTCGTCGGCTGCCAGAACGGTTGCCCGCCGATGGGGATGTCGGTCTAGGCCTGACTAAACCTTCAGGCGATCCATCAGCTCGGTTTCGAGCTCGATGCGCCGGGTGCTCTGGCGCAGGTCGCCGCCGCTGATCAGGAAGACGTCCTCCGCGCGTTCGCCGAGCGTGGTGATCTTGGCCGTGTGCAGGTTGGCGCCGTGTTCGGCAATGGTGGTAGCCACCGTGTACAGCAGCCCGGGGCGGTCGGCGGCAGTCAGCATCAGGACAAAGTGGGCGCCCTTGTCGTCGGGCCGGATCTCGGCCTCGGCCTTGATCGGGAAGTGCTTGACCTGACGCGACAGGCGGCCGGAAGAGGGGGCTTCCGGCGGCGTCTGCCGGACCAGCCGGTCGGTCAGTTCATGTTCGACGTAGGGAACCATTTCGCGGTCGTTGTGGCGCTGCGCGACATCGAGCACGACGAAGCTGTCGAGCGCATAGCCGTGCGCCGTCGTGTGGATCTTGGCATCGACGATGCTGTAGCCGGAACGGGCAAAGAAGCCGACGATGCGGGCGAACAGATCGGGCTGATCCTTCGTGTAGACCATGACCTGCAGGCCTTCGCCGTCCTGATACGGGCGGGCACGGACGACCGGCTGGTCGTTGAAGATGCGGTAATGCAGCGAGCGTGTGTGCCAGGCGATTTCCTCGGCGGAGTGACGGAGGAAATAGACGGTGTCGAGCTGTTTCCAGAGGCGTTCGTGCACCGTGTCCGACAGCGCGAAGTAGCGCAGCAGGCGCATGGCCTCGGCCTGTCGCTCGGCGATGATGCCGTGCGGTGCCGGCTGGTTATCCCGGCCGAGATGCTCCTGCGTCAGGTAGTAGAGGTCGGCCATCAGCTTGCCCTTCCACTGGTTCCACACCTTCGGGCTGGTGCCGCGAATGTCGGCGTGGGTCAGCAGGTAGAGGGCGGTCAGGTGGCGGGTGTCGCCGACCAGGCGGCTGAAGGCGGCAATCACGTCGGGGTTGGAGAGGTCTTCCTTCTGGGCGACCTGCGACATGATCAGGTGGTGACGAACCAGCCAGACGACCAACTCGGTATCCTCGGCGGAGAGTTCATGGTCTTCGCAGAAGGTTTGCGCGTCGACCGTGCCGAGTTCCGAATGATCGCCGCCGCGGCCCTTGGCGATGTCGTGAAAGAGCGCCGCCACGTAAAGCAGCCAGGGGCGTTCGAATTCGGTCATGGCGCGGGCACAGAGCGGGTACTCGTGGGCGAACTCCGTCATCGTGAAGCGCCTGAGGTTGCGCAGAACCTGCAGGATGTGCTGATCGACCGTATAAACATGAAACAGGTCGTGCTGCATCTGGCCGACGATGCGCCCGAATGCCGGCAGATAGGCGCCGAGGATATCGAGCTGGTTCAGGCGGCGGAACTCGTGAATGATGCCGCGCTCGCTCTGGAGGAGCTTGATGAAGGCCGCGCGATTTTCAGCTTGGGCGCGAAATTCCGGGGTGATGAGGTCGCGTGCATGCCAGAGCGCGCGCAGGGTGCGTGCGGTCATTCCGTGCAGGTCGTGGTTTTCCTGCATGATCAGGAAGCTGTCGAGAATGAGTGCCGGCTGTCGATGGAAAACGGTCTCGTCGCAAACATCCAGCAGACCGCCGACCGACTGGAAGTAATCATCGATCGGTTGCGGCAGTTGTTCGTCTTCGGGCGACAGGGCGGCGCCGATGTTCTGCAGCAGGATCGTGTTCAGCAGCGTGATTGCCTTGGCATTGCGGTAGTAGCCTTGCATCAGCTGTTCCGAAGCGCGCTTGGCCGGGGTCGACTCGAGACCGTACTGGGTGGCGAGCGTATTCTGGTAGTCGAACAGCAGGCGATCCTCGCGCCGCCCGAGCATCAGGTGCAAACGAATGCGCAGATGCTGCAGGTATTCCTCGCAGCGGCGGGCTTCCTCCAGTCCTTCCTTGGACAGGATGCCGTTTTTCGCCAGCTCGTCCCAGGTCTTGCCGTAGCCGGCGGCCTGCGCCACCCAGAAAATGACCTGCAGGTCGCGCAGCCCACCTGGCGCTTCCTTGAAGTTGGGCTCCAGGCTGTAAGGGGTTTCGTTGAAGCGCAGGTGCCGCTCCTGCTGCTCCAGTCGCTTGCGCTCGAAAAAGACGAGCGGGTCGAGGTTGCCGCGCAACCGCTTCTCGAAGGTGGCGAAAAGCTTCTTGTTGCCGGTCAGCAGGCGGGCTTCGAGCAGGGCGGTCTGAACGGTGATGTCGCTGGCGGCTTCGTTCAGACATTCCTGAATCGTCCGGACGCTGTGGCCGATTTCGAGGCCGATGTCCCAGAAATGCCCGATCAGTTTTTCCAGGCGCTCCTGCAGGGCTGGATCGGGTTCCTGCGGCAGCAGGATCAACAGGTCGATGTCGGAGGCCGGGTAGAGTTCGCCGCGCCCGTAACCGCCGACCGCTGCTAGCGCCAGGGTGGCGGGAAAGCCGAGGCCGGCCCACAGCTTGGTGAGGACGATATCGACCTTCTGGCAGCGATTCCTGAGCAGGGCCTGCGCATTGTTGTCGAGTGCATAGGCTTCGCGCAGGCTTTGCTGTCTGGCCCGGATTTCATTGCGCAGTGCGGCAACATCGATGTCCATCAGGCAATCCAGTCGGGTTTGGGACGGCAACCGGCGGACATGGTCAGCACTTCGTAGCCGGTTTCGGTAACCAGGATCGTGTGTTCCCATTGTGCTGAGAGGCTGTGATCCTTGGTGACGATAGTCCAGCCATCGGCGAGTTCACGAATGGCGGCCTTGCCGGCGTTGATCATCGGCTCGATGGTGAAGATCATGCCGGGTTCCATTTTCGGTCCGGTGCCAGCCTTGCCATAGTGTGTCACTTGCGGATCCTCGTGGAACTTGGCGCCGATGCCGTGGCCGCAGAACTCGCGCACCACCGAGTAGCCATTCTTTTCCGCATGCTTCTGGATGATGGCGCCGATATCGCCGATGTGGCCGCCGGGGCGCACCACGGAAATGCCCAGCCACATGCATTCGAAGGTGATTTCGCACAGGCGTTTGGCCTGGATGGATGTTTCGCCGATCAGGTACATCCGGCTGGTGTCCCCGTGGTAGCCATCCTTGATCGGGGTGACGTCGAGATTGATGATGTCGCCGTTCTTCAGCACGCGGTCGCCCGGCACGCCATGGCAGACCTGGTGATTGACCGAGGTACAGATCGATTTGGGGTAGGGGTCGTAGCCGGAAGGGGCGTAATTCAGCGGCGCCGAAATGGCACCCAGAACATTGACGGTGTAGTCGTGGCAGAGGCGGTCGATTTCGTCGGTGGTGACACCGGCCTTGACGAAAGGCTCGATGTAGTCGAGAACTTCGCCAGCAAGGCGTCCGGCGACGCGCATTTTTTCGATTTCTTCGGGCGTCTTGATGGAAATGCTCATAAATGGACGGATAGCTGTACGGTTGGGAAGGTGTAAAGGATAAAGGATGGCATCTGTTTCTCAAAACCGGGCCGCGAAACGGATGGCATAATTACAAAATGTGCACTCTCACGGTTAGGCGATGAGCATTCTTCTTATCGGCAAGGACGGTCAGGTCGGCTGGCAACTGCAACGTTCCCTGGCACCGCATGGCGAGGTGATCGCCTGCGGGCGTTCCGAGTGCGATCTGACCGACCTCGATCGATTGCGTTCCCTGGTCAGGCAGTTGAAACCGGCAGTCATCGTCAATGCGTCGGCCTATACCGCGGTCGATCGGGCCGAATCCGAGGCGGAACTGGTCATGCGCATCAACGGCGAGGCGCCGGGTGTGCTGGCGGAAGAAGTGGCACGACTGGGGGCGCTGCTGATTCACTATTCGACCGACTATGTGTACGACGGTTGCAAGACCGAACCCTACCTCGAGAGCGATCCGACCAACCCGCAGAGCGTCTACGGCCGTACAAAACTTGCCGGCGAAGATGCGATCCGCGCATCCGGCGCGAAATCGGTCATATTCAGGACGAGTTGGGTTTTCGGCGCGCGCGGCGGAAATTTCGTCAAAACCATCCTGCGGCTGGCGCGGGAGAAGGAAACGCTGAACGTGGTCACGGATCAGATCGGCTCGCCGACGCCGGCGGCCATGATCGCGACGGTGACCGGCGTCGCGCTCGCCCTGCTGCGCCAGGGGCAGGCGATGAACCGTGAAGAGCAGCGGCTTTACCACCTCTGTTGCGGTCGACCGGTCAGTTGGCACGAATTTGCCTGCACCATTGTCGAGCGAGCCCGTGCGGTGCCGGGCTTCGATCTGCGGCTGAAGCCCGCGGCGATCATTGGCATACCGGGCAGCGAATATCCGACGGCCGCGGTGCGCCCGGCCAATTCGCGGCTCGACTGCACACGGCTGGAATGCGATTTCGGCTTGCAGATGCCTGATTGGGAGCCTTACCTGGCGCGCATGCTGCAATTGCTCTCGCTCAAACAGAATGGCTATTGAGCTTTATTTGGCTGGCTTGACGATGCTATAATTCGAAGGTTTTTCCGAGCCGAAAGTCTCGAGAAAACGGTTGCGCACGTGGTGTGTGCAATCAATCCACACATCCGCCGATTAAGGGTGTCCGCCAGAATTCAAGAATGGCGGGCGTTTCTGGCGGGTGGAGGTTCAACCCTTAAAGGAGTTTCACTATGTCCGTAACCATGCGTCAAATGCTGGAGGCCGGCGTGCACTTCGGCCACCAGACCCGTTTCTGGTCCCCCAAGATGGCCCCGTACATCTTCGGCGCCCGCAACAAGATTCACATCGTCAACCTCGAAAAGACCCTGGCCAAGTACAACGAAGCCATGGCCTTCGTGAAGAAGCTGTCTTCCAACCGCGGCAATATCCTGTTCGTCGGTACCAAGCGTCAGGCTCGCGAAATCATCGGCGAAGAAGCGCTGCGCGCCGGCGCCCCATTCGTCGACCAGCGCTGGCTGGGCGGCATGCTGACCAACTTCAAGACGGTCAAGACCTCGATCAAGCGTCTGAAGGACATGGAAGTGGCCGTTGAAGCCGGCGAACTCGAGCGCATGCCGAAGAAGGAAGCGCTGACCTTCCGTCGCGAACTGGAAAAGCTGCAGAAGTCCATCGGCGGCATCAAGGATATGGCCGGCCTGCCGGACGCCATCTTCGTCATCGACGTCGGCTACCACAAGATCGCCATCACCGAAGCCGAAAAGCTGGGCATCCCGGTCATCGGCGTGGTCGATACCAACCACTCCCCGGATGGTGTCGCTTACGTGATCCCGGGTAATGACGACTCCTCCCGTGCCATCCAGCTCTACGCCCGCGGCGTGGCCGATGCCATCCTCGAAGGCCGCAGCCAGGTCGTCCAGGAAATCGTCGCCGCCGGTGGTGACGAAGAGTTCGTCGAAGTCCAGGAAGAAGCAGCGCAATAAGGTGGTAACGGCGGGGCTGCAGGCCCCGCCTGTTTTATAAGCTCAGGAGATTTAAGTATGGCGGCAATTACCGCAGGCATGGTGGCAGAACTGCGCGGCAAGACCGACGCACCCATGATGGAATGCAAGAAGGCGCTGACCGAAGCCGATGGCGACATGGTCAAGGCCGAGGAAATCCTCCGCGTCAAGCTCGGCAACAAGGCCTCCAAGGCCGCTGCCCGCATCGCGGCCGAAGGCGTGGTCGGTCTGTTCATTTCCGGCGACGGCAAGCTCGGCGCCATGGTCGAAGTCAATAGCGAAACCGACTTCGTGGCCAAGAACGACGAATTCATCGCGCTCTCGAAGGGCTGTGCCGAACTGGTCGCCACGAGGAATCCGGCCGACGTCGCTGCGCTGTCTGCGCTGCCGATGGGCGAGGGTACCGTCGAGTCGACCCGCTCCGCACTGGTCGGCAAGATCGGCGAAAACATGTCGATCCGCCGCTTCGCCCGTTTCGAAGCCCAGGGCAAGCTGACTTCCTATGTTCACGGCGGTTCCAAGATTGGCGTCGTGATCGACGTCATTGGTGGCGACGAGCAACTGGGCAAGGATCTGGCGATGCACATCGCTGCCTCCAAGCCGAAGTCTCTGGATGCCTCCGGCGTGTCGGCCGAACTGCTCGATACCGAGCGCCGCATCGCCATCGAGAAAGCACGCGAAGCCGGCAAGCCGGAAGCGATGCTGGAAAAGATCGCCGAAGGTACGGTGCAGAAGTATCTGAAGGACGTCACCCTGCTCGGTCAGGTTTTCGTCAAGGCCGAAGACGGCAAGCAAACCATCGAGCAACTGCTAAAGGCCAAGGGCGCTTCCGTCGCTGCCTTCACGCTGTTCGTGGTGGGTGAAGGCATCGAGAAGAAGGTCGATGATTTCGCCGCCGAAGTGGCCGCCCAGGCTGCCGCTGCTGCTGCCAAGAAGTAATTTGCAAGGAAACGCCATGACCGCGCCCAGGTACAAACGCATCCTCCTCAAGCTTTCCGGCGAGGCCCTGATGGGCAATGACGCCTATGGCATCAACCCGCAGACCATCGCGGGGATCGTCGGAGAGATCAAGGCGGTTGCCGATATGGGTGTGGAAATCGGCGTCGTGATCGGTGGTGGCAACATCTTTCGCGGTATGGCCGGTACGGCCACCGGGATGGATCGCGCCACCGCGGATTACATGGGCATGCTGGCGACGGTGATGAACGCCATGGCGCTCTCGGATGCGTTCCGCCAGGGTGGCCTCAATGCGCGCGTTCAGTCGGCGCTGAATATCGAACAGGTGGTCGAGCCATATATCCGCGGCAAGGCCATCCGCTACCTGGAAGAAGGCAAGATTGTCATCTTCGGGGCCGGGACAGGCAACCCGTTCTTCACGACCGATACTGCTGCAGCGTTGCGCGGCTCGGAAATCGGTGCGGAAATCGTGCTCAAGGCAACCAAGGTGGACGGAATTTATTCTGCCGACCCCAAGAAGGATCCGACCGCAACGCGCTTCGACAAGATTAGCTTCAACGACGCGATTGCCAGGAACCTTGCCGTCATGGATGCCACCGCATTCGCGCTGTGCCGCGACCAAAAATTGCCGATCAACGTGTTTTCCATCTTCAAGGCCGGTGCGCTGAAGCGCGTGGTCTGCGGCGAAGATGAAGGCACGCTGGTCTATTGCTGAGGGAGAAAAAATGATTCCGGAACTCAAGAAAACTGCCGAAGGCAAGATGCAGAAAACTCTGGATGCGCTGAAGAGCGACCTCCAGAAAGTTCGTACCGGTCGCGCCCATACCGGCCTGCTGGACCATGTGCAGGTGGATTATTACGGCTCCCTGGTGCCGGTGAATCAGGTTGCCAACATTACCTTGGTCGATGCCCGCACCATCGGTGTCCAGCCCTGGGAAAAGAATATGGCGCAAAAGATCGAGAAAGCCATCCGCGATTCTGATCTCGGTCTAAATCCGGCTTCGCAGGGCGAACTGATCCGCGTGCCGATGCCGGCGCTGACCGAAGAGCGGCGCAAGGAAATGATCAAGGTCGTCAAGAACGAAGGCGAAGGCGCCAAGGTGGCGATTCGCAATCTGCGTCGTGATGCCATTACCCATCTCAAGGATGCCCTGAAGAAAGGGGACATTCCCGAGGATGACGAGCGCAAGGCACAGGACGATGTCCAGAAACTGACTGACCGTTACATTTCCGAAGTCGACAAGATGCTCGCCCAGAAAGAGGCCGAGCTACTGCAGGTTTAGTGCGCGTTCCGGCTGATATTTCCGGCTGAATGGCGCTCTTTTCCAGTTCGACGCGACAGGTTCCCACGGCAGCAGCCGTGCCGAGGCACGTCGCCGTCATCATGGACGGCAATGGTCGCTGGGCGAAAAAGCGCTTGATGCCGCGCTTTTCCGGTCATATCAAAGGTGTCGGGATCGTGCGCAAGATGGTGCGTGCCTGTCTTGAGCGCGGCATTGAATACCTGACCTTGTTCGCCTTCAGCTCCGAGAACTGGCGCCGTCCCGAGGAGGAGGTCAGCCTCCTGATGCAGTTGTTCGTCAGGGCGCTTGAGCAGGAAGTCGATAAGCTGGACCAGAACGGTGTCCGCTTGCGCATCATTGGTGATCTTTCGCATTTCGAGCCCCGTTTGCAGGAACTTATTCGCGCGGCTGAAAAACGAACCGCCGGGAATTCCCGTCTGCAACTGACCATTGCCGCAAACTATGGCGGACGCTGGGACATCATGCAGGCGGTCAACGCCATGCTGCAATCTCAGCCGGAAAAGCGCGCCGGATGGAGCGAGGCCGACCTCGAGCCCTTCCTGTCCATGCATTTCGCACCGGAGCCCGATCTCTTTATCCGGACCGGCGGCGAAGAGCGGATCAGCAATTTCCTGCTCTGGCAGCTGGCCTATACGGAACTCTATTTCACCGGAACCTTGTGGCCGGAATTCGACCGCAGCAAGTTCGACTTGGCCATCGCTTCGTACCAGAAGCGCGAGCGGCGCTTTGGACGGACCAGCGAGCAACTGGTAGGCGAAGCCAATGCTTAAGACCCGCATAATCACCGCGCTGGTTCTGCTGGCGCTGGTCCTGCCCAGTCTTTTCTTCCTGCCGCAAGCCTACTGGGCCATACTCGCCGCCGTGTTCATTGGTATCGGTGCATGGGAGTGGGGGGGGCTGCTCGGTCTGGGCGAGAGCGCTCGACGTTTGCTTGGGGTCGCTCTGACCCTGCTATGCTCGACGGTTTCGCTGTTGGGCCCGGTGGCAATGGGAATCGGTTCCGGCGATGGATTGGCGGCACCGTGGGTACTTGCGGTCTATTTCGTGGCGGCCTTTTTCTGGTGTGTGACAGTTCCGCTCTGGCTGCGTGCGAAATGGCAGCTACCGAATGGCCTTCCCGGTGTGCTCGTTGGCTTGGTGGTGCTTTTCCCGACCTGGCTGGCCCTGGTTCAGCTCAGGATTCCCGGCCCCGGCATCCTGCTGGCAATTCTGGCGGTGGTCTGGATGGCGGACATTGCCGCGTATTTTTCCGGAAAAGCCTTCGGCAAGCACAAGCTGGCGCCATCGATCAGTCCGGGAAAAACCTGGGAAGGGGCGATCGGTGCCGGCCTCGGCGTCGTGCTCTACGGACTCGTCCTGCGCTTCGTTTTTTCGTTTGAGCCAGTCCCCTTGGCTCTGTGGGTGCTCTGTCTGCTGGCAGTCACGGCGATCAGCATCATCGGCGATCTTTACGAATCGATGCTCAAGCGCCAGGCCGGGATCAAGGACAGCAGCAACGTGCTGCCCGGTCACGGTGGCGTACTGGACCGGATCGACAGCCTGACGTCGACGTTGCCGGTCGTGGCACTCTTGTCGCTGCTTATGCTGCGGGGGCAGGGGTGAAGCGCCAGAACATAACGGTTCTTGGCGCTACAGGTTCGATCGGGGTCAATACGCTCGACGTGATTCGTCGCCATCCCGACCGTTACAGGGCTTTTGCGCTGTGCGCCCACAGTCAGGTCGACAAGCTTTTCGAGCAGTGCCGGGAGTTCGCGCCGGAATTCGCTGTCGTGCGCGATGCGTCACTGGCCGATGAATTGGCTTTGCTCTGCCGGAATGCCGGTTTGGCGACCTCGGTACTGCATGGCGTCGAGGCGCTGGTCGCCATGGCCAGCCACGCCGATGTCGATTCCGTGATGGCAGCTATCGTCGGTGCAGCGGGCCTGGAGCCGACGCTTGCCGCGGCGCGGGCCGGCAAGAAAATTCTTCTGGCCAACAAGGAAGTGCTGGTCATGGCCGGCGAGCTTTTCATGCATGCGGTGCGCGAGCATGGTGCGGTTCTGCTACCGGTTGATAGTGAACATAATGCAATATTTCAATCGCTTCCATCCGATTTCTCACGTGGGTTATCAGAATGTGGCGTGCGCCGGATATTGCTGACGGCATCTGGCGGCCCGTTCCGCAACACGCCGCTCGCCGCCTTGGCCGATGTCACGCCGGAAGCGGCCTGCGCGCATCCGAACTGGGTGATGGGGCGCAAGATTTCGGTCGATTCGGCGTCGATGATGAACAAGGGCCTGGAGGTTATCGAGGCGCACTGGCTCTTTGCCTGCCCACCGGAACAGATTCAGGTTGTCGTTCATCCGCAGAGCGTGATTCATTCGCTGGTGGAATACACCGATGGTTCAGTGCTGGCGCAGCTTGGCAATCCCGACATGCGGACGCCGATTGCCTACGCGCTGGCATATCCCGAGCGGATCGATGCCGGTGTGCCATCCCTTGACCTCTTCCAGATTGCCCGGCTCGATTTCGAGGCCCCCGATTTCGCCCGCTTTCCCTGTCTGCAACTGGCTTATGAGGCGTTGCGCGCAGGCGGCACCGCGCCGGCCGTGCTCAATGCGGCGAACGAAGTGGCCGTCGCAGCGTTTCTTGACCGCCAATTGCCCTTCCTCGGCATCCCGCGCCTGATCGAAGCGACCTTGAAGGCCATGCCTTCAGGCCCCGAGGGCAGTCTCGCCGACGTGCTTGCCGCCGATAGCGAGGCGCGCCGTATCGCCTCCCGTTTCATCGACGAAACCTGCGCCGCGTGAGCGATCTTCCGTTCTATCTGCTGGCCTTCGTTGTCGTTCTCGGCGTGCTCATCGCGGTGCACGAGTTCGGACACTATCTGGCGGCACGTTACTGTGGCGTGCGTGTCCTGCGCTTTTCGCTCGGCTTTGGCCGGACGCTCTGGCAGCGCCGCTTCGGCAAGGACGGCACCGAATGGGCGATCAGCATTTTCCCGCTCGGTGGCTATGTCAAGATGCTGGACGAGCGCGAAGGGGAGGTTGCGCCGGAAGAGCGTCACCGGGCCTTCAATCGCCAATCGGTGGGCAAGCGCAGCCTGATCGTTGCCGCTGGGCCGGCCGCCAATTTTGTGCTGGCCATCGTGCTTTACTGGGTGGTGTTCATGTATGGCAGCAATGAGTTGCTGCCGATTCTCGGCACGCCGCCGGTTGCGTCGCCGGCCGCCAGCGCGGGCGTGGTCAATGGCGAACAGGTGCGGGCGGTGGACGGACAGCCGGTGGCGACCTGGAACGATTTGCGCTGGATGCTGCTGCACAAGGCGGTAGATCAGAAGGTTGTCGACCTCGAGGTGATCAACGAGCAGCGCGAGGTGGCATTTCGCCGCCTTCCGCTTCAGGCAGCAGGTGAACAGGGATGGGAAGGCGATGCACTGGAGCGCCTTGGGATAAAATTTTTCCGCCCGAACCTGCCGCCGGTTGTCGGCAAGGTGATGGCGGGCAGCCCCGGGGAAAGCGCCGGGCTGCGCAGTGGTGACGAAATTCTCTCGGTCGATGGTGCTGCGGTCGCCACCTGGCACGATTTTGTGCTGCTGGTACGCGATGCCGCCGAACGTTCGCTGCGCATCGAATTGTCACGCGACGGACGGACTGTTGCGGTCGACGTCGTTCCAGAGGCGATTTCCGAACGCGGCAAACGGATTGGCCGGATCGGCGTTGCGGTCGCCGAGACCCGTGAGTCCAGCCGGGAGGTCAGAGTTTTCGTGCGCTATGGTTTCTTCGAAGCGGGTGGCAAGGCACTGACTGAAACCTGGGACAAGTCGGTGTTCAGTCTGGTGATGCTGGGCAAGATGGTGACGGGCGAGGTTTCGTGGCGCAATCTGTCGGGGCCGGTGACGATTGCCGACTATGCGGGCCAGTCGGCACGCCTGGGTCTTGATTATTACCTGAAGTTCATGGCACTCGTCAGCATCAGTCTGGGCGTGCTCAATCTGCTCCCAATCCCGGTTCTGGACGGGGGGCATTTGATGTATTATATGATAGAAGTCGTCAGGCGTCGGCCGCTCTCCGAGCGTGCCATGGAGATCGGCCAGCAAGTTGGACTCTCCATACTTTTCGTCCTGATGGCTTTCGCCTTTTTTAACGACATGAACCGCCTGTTTTCCGGCTGATAAATGAAGAAATCCCTGCTCTCCGTTCTCGTCGCCGGACTTTTCACGCTACCCGCGCTGGCTTTCGAACCTTTTGTCGTGAAGGATATCCGCGTCGAGGGTATCCAGCGTACCGAGGCCGGCACGGTCTTCGGCTACCTCCCGGTCAAGGTCGGTGAGACACTGACCGACGAAAAAGCCGCTCAGGCGATCAAGACGCTGTTTGCCACGGGCTTTTTCCGGGATGTACGGATCGAGATCGAGAGTGGCGTCATGGTCGTCGTCGTGCAGGAGCGCCCGGCCATCGCGCAGATCGATTTCGTCGGCCTCAAGGAGTTTGACAAGGACGTCATCATCAAGGCGCTCAAGGAAACCGGCATTGCCGAGGGGCGTATTTTCGACCGTGCGCAGCTGGAAAAGGCGGAACAGGAACTCAAACGCCAGTACCTGACTAAGGGCAAGTACGGGGTGACGATCACGACGACGATCACGCCGCTGGAGCGCAACCGGGTCGGCATCAACTTCAATATCGAAGAAGGCGCCTCGGCCAAGATCAAGCAGATCAACATCGTCGGTGCCAAGGAATTCTCCGAAAAGGATCTGCTCAGCCAGTTCGAACTGACCACGCCGGGTTGGATCACCTGGTATACGAAGAACGATCAGTATTCTCGGCAAAAACTGTCAGCCGACCTCGAAAAGCTGAAGTCGTTCTACATGAACCGCGGCTTCCTGGAGTTTGCAGTCGACTCCACTCAGGTCTCGATTTCACCTGACAAACGTGATGTGTACATCACCATCAACGTGAATGAGGGCGCGCGCTATCAGGTTTCATCGGTCAAACTGGCCGGCGATTTCACGATCAGCGAAGAAGAACTGGCCAAGCTGGTGGTCATCAAACCAGGCGATGTTTTCTCGCGTGAGAAGCTCAACGAATCGAACAAGGCCATCAGCGACCGCCTGGGCAAAGAGGGTTATGCCTTCAGCAATGTCAATGCCGCCCCGGAAATCGACAAGGAAAAGCGCCAAGTCGCCTTCACCATCTTCGTCGACCCGGGCAAGCGGGTTTATGTCCGGCGGATCAATGTTACGGGCAACACGCGGACGCGGGACGAGGTCATTCGCCGCGAACTGCGCCAGATGGAGGGCGGCTGGTACGATGGCGAACGCGTGACCGCTTCCAAGCAGCGCCTCGACCGCCTCGGCTATTTCTCCGAAACCACGATCGAGACGCCTGCCGTACCGGGTACCGCCGATCAACTGGACGTGAATCTCACAGTGAAGGAAAAGCCGACCGGCAACCTGATGCTCGGGGCCGGCTTCTCCAGTACGGAAGGGATCGTGCTTTCGGGCTCGATTTCGCAGAACAACTTCCTCGGCAGCGGCAACAACGTCACGATCGCGCTCAATACCGGCAAGATCAACCAGGTTGCCTCGTTCTCTTATACCAATCCGTATTTCACGGTCGATGGCATCAGCCAGGGCTTCGACATCTATCACCGTAACGTGGATACCACTTCCACCTCTGCGACGACGGTGACGCCATACAAGTCGTCGTCCAACGGCGCCGCCGTGCGTTTCGGCTTCCCGATCGGTGAAAAGCAGTCGCTGAGTTTCGGCATGGGGGTCGACCAGACGAGCATTTCAACCTTCGATAACAGTTCGACCTCGATCAAGCAGTTCGTTGCCGACAACGGCGAAACCAACCTGACCATTCCCCTGACGGCAAACTGGATCAGTGACGGCAAGGACAGTTACCTGTTCCCGACGACCGGCTGGTATCAGAAGGCGGCGCTGGAAGTTGCCATTCCGGGCGGTGACCTGACCTTTTACAAGGCTTCGTATCAGTTGCAGCGTTACTTCGCGCTGTCGCGGAGCTTTACGCTGATGTTGAACGGCGAAGTGGGCTACGGTGACAGCTATGGCGACACCAAGGCTTTGCCGTTCTACAAGAACTTCTATGCCGGCGGCGTCAATACCGTTCGTGGCTACAAGGCGGGTAGCCTGGGGCCGCAGGACATCTACGGCAATACCATCGGCGGCAACGAGCGTTTCGTCGGGCAGACAGAATTGCTGTGGGCGTTGCCGGGCATGGAAAAGTCCGTCAGGCTCGGCGTGTTCTTCGATATTGGTCAGGTGTGGGCCAGCGGTGGAACTTCGGCAGGCGTGCCCGGTGTCGACGACAGCTTGCGCTATTCTGCCGGCTTGTCCGCAGCCTGGATTTCACCGGTCGGCCCGCTCAAGGTCAGCTACGGTTATCCAATCAACAAGCAGGATACGGACAAGACCGAAGCCTTCCAGTTCCAGTTGGGTACAACTTTTTGATTCAGGAGTGTCATGTTGAAAGCTAAATCGCTTGTTCTGGCATCGTTGATGTCTGTTCTGTTTTTTGCGGGTGAAGCTGCGGCTGAACTGAAGGTTGGCTACGTCAATACGCAGCGCATTTTCCGCGATGCGCCGGCGGCCCAGAAGGCAGGGAAGAAGCTGGAGGGGGAGTTTGCCAAGCGCGACCAGGAACTGCAGAAAATGGCCAAGCAACTGCAGGGGCTGCAGGAAAACCTGGAAAAGAATTCGGTGACCATGGCGGAAACCGAGCGTCGCGCCAAGGAAAAGGAATTCGGCGAACTGTCGCGTGAATTCCAGCGTCGCCAGCGCGAGTTCCGCGAGGATCTGAACCTGCGTCAGAACGAGGAAAACGCCGCAGTGATCGAGAAGGCCAACAAGGCGATCAAGCAGATTGCCGAGGCCGACAAGTACGATCTGATTCTCCAGGACGTCGTCTGGGTCAGTCCGAAGCTCGATATCACCGATCGCGTGATCAAGGCGCTGGCCGAAGCCAAATAATGGTTCGGCAAGACGAATTCATGCTGACCCTTTCCGACATCGCCGCCCAATTGGGCGGCGATGTGCTTGGAGACGGGCAAACGCCGATCCAACGGGTGGCGACGCTGGCTTCCGCTGGCGCCGGGGATATCGCCTTTCTGGCCAACCGCAAATACAAGAGTCAGTTGCAGACCACGCAGGCGGCAGCAGTCATCCTGGCGCCGCCATTTGCCGATGAGTTTGCCGGGCCGCGCATTGTCACGGCCAATCCGTATGCCTACTACGCCCGCGTCGCCAACCTGCTCAACCCGGTCCGCGTCGGCTTCAGCGGCGTCCATCCCTCGGCGGTCGTCGATTCGCCTCTGCCGACAAGCGTAGCCATTGGTCCGCAGGTGAGCATCGGCAAGGGAGTCAAGCTGGGTGAAGGGGTCGTGATTCATGCAGGTTGCGTGATCGGCGACGACGTCAGCATCGGTGACGGCAGCATCCTGTATCCGCAGGTCACGATTTACCCCGAGTGCCGAATCGGCCAGCGCGCCATCCTTCATTCGGGCGTAGTAATTGGTGCCGACGGCTTCGGTTTTGCGCCGGAGGGCAAGGACTGGATCAAGATCCCGCAGATCGGCGGCGTGGTCATCGGCGACGACGTTGAAATCGGTGCCAATACGACGGTCGACCGCGGCGCGCTCGACGACACCGTGATCGGTAATGGCTGCAAAATCGACAATCTGGTGCAGGTCGCCCACAACTGCAACATCGGCGCCTATAGCGTCCTCGCCGGGTGCACCGGGATCGCCGGTAGCGTGACCCTGGGCGAACATTGCATCGTCGGTGGCGCCGGCATGATTTCCGGCCACGTGACGCTGGCGCCGGGAACGACGATCTCCGGCGGTTCGCTGGTGATGAAGAACATCACCCAGCCCGGGTTGTACACCAGTGTCTTCCCGATCGATAAGCACGACGAATGGGTACGCAATGCGGCTCATATCCGCCGCCTCTCGCACCTCGCCGAGCGGGTTTCCGAACTTGAGAAAAAACTGAAAGAGATGAGTGCAAATGATTGATTCAATGGAAATCAAGGAAATTATGGAACACCTGCCGCACCGCTACCCCTTCCTGCTGGTGGACCGGGTGGTGTCGATGGAACTCGGCAAGCGCATCCATGCCTACAAGAACGTCAGCTTCAACGAGCCGCATTTCACCGGCCACTTCCCGCACCATCCGGTGATGCCCGGCGTGCTGATCATGGAAGCGCTGGCCCAGGCGGCGGGCATCCTGGCGTTCAAGACGGCTGGCGAAAAGCCGACGCCGGGCTCGCTCTTCATGTTCGCCGGCATCGACGATGCGCGCTTTAAGCGCCAGGTGATGCCCGGCGACCAGCTACACCTGCATGTCGAAATCGAGCGCTGGATGCGCAACGTGCTCAAGCTCAAGGCCGAAGCGCGTGTCGATGGCGAACTGGCGGCCGAAGCGCGCCTGATCTGCGCCAAGAAAGATGTCTGAGATGATCCATCCCACCGCGATTGTCGACCCGGGCGCCAGGATCGGCGCCAACGTCGAAATCGGTCCGTATTCCATCATCGGCCCGCATGTCGAGATCGGCGACAACACGATCATTGGTCCGCACGTGGTTATCAAGGGTCATACCCGGATCGGCCGCGACAACCACATTTTCCAGTTCTGCTCGCTGGGCGAGGTGCCGCAGGACAAGAAATACGCCGGCGAGCCGACGCGGCTGGAAATCGGCGACCGCAACACGATCCGCGAATTCTGCACCTTCAATCTGGGTACGGTGCAGGATCAGGGCGTCACCAGCATCGGCGACGACAACTGGTTGATGGCTTATGTGCATATCGCGCATGACTGCCGTATCGGCAACAAGACGATTTTCGCCAATGGCGCTTCGCTGGCCGGGCATGTCATCGTCGACGATTGGGTCATCTTCGGCGGCTTCACCGGCATCCATCAGTTCTGCCGCATCGGGGCGCACGTGATCACCGCCGCCTCGTCGCTCGTCCTGCAGGACGTTCCGCCCTACCTGATGGTGGCCGGCAACACCGCGCAGCCCTACGGCATCCACGTCGAAGGGCTGAAACGTCGCGGCTTTACCTCCGAAGCGATTACCGAGTTGAAGCGTGCCTACCGGACCCTCTACAAGTCCGGCCTGCTGCTCGAAGAGGCCAAGGTCAAACTGGCGGAACAGGCGAAAACGCAGGCGGATGTCCAGCCTATGGTCGATTTCCTCGAGCTTTCCAAGCGCGGCATTATCCGCTGATGGGCAGCACGGTTCGGATTGCATTGGTGGCAGGGGAGGCCTCCGGGGATCTCCTGGGCAGCCTCCTGATTGCTGCCCTGCGGAAGAAATTGCCGGATGCCATTTTTTATGGCATCGGTGGGCCGAAGATGGAGGCGCAGGGCTTCGACGCCTGGTGGCCGCTCGAAAAACTGGCGGTCATGGGCTATGTGGATGCCCTGAAGAATTTTCGCGAAATTTTCTCGATCCGGCGCCAGTTGAAGAAGCGGCTGCTCGAACTGCGCCCGGACATCTTCATCGGCATCGACGCCCCGGATTTCAACCTGGGGCTGGAAACCGATCTCAAGGGCGCCGGCATCAAGACCATCCATTATGTCAGTCCGTCGATCTGGGCCTGGCGCGGCGGGCGGATCAAGAAAATCGGCCGTGCCGTCAATCGCGTGCTGGCGCTGTTCCCGATGGAACCGCCGCTCTATGCCAGGGAAGGCATTCCGGTCAGCTATGTCGGGCATCCGCTGGCCGACATCATTCCGCTCGAAACCAACAAGCAGGCCGTGCGCGAGAAGTTGGGCATGCCGCGCGCAGTGCCGGTTTTCGCCTTGTTGCCGGGCAGCCGCAAGGGCGAACTGGAGCGGATGGCCGACACCTTCGTGCAGACCGCCAAGATCATCCGCGAACGCTTCCTGCCCGATGCCCAGTTCATCGTACCGCTGACCACCCGTGAAACGCGCCTGCAGTTCGAAAACTCGATCTATACGCAGGAGGCGGGTGATGTGCCGTTCCGCCTGTTGTTCGGCCACGCCCAGGATGCGCTCGGCGCCGCCGATGTCTCGCTGGTGGCGAGCGGTACGGCGACCCTGGAGGCGGCGTTGATCAAGCGGCCGATGGTCATCACCTACAAGATCGCGCCGAGTTCCTACTGGCTGGGCAAGCGCATGGTCCGTTCGCCGTATGTCGGCCTGCCCAATATTCTGGCCGGGCGCTTCGTCGTGCCGGAAATCCTGCAGGACGAGGCGACGCCGGAGAACCTGGCGGCAGCGCTGATCAAGCTTTACGAAGACAAGGAAAACACCGCGGCAATCGCCGAGGCGTTTACCGACATCCATCTGCAATTGCGCCAAAACAATGCCGAGAAGGCCGCCTGTGCGGTCATCGAATGCCTGAACTGATCGTTCCGCCCGGCCTCGTCTGCGGCATCGACGAGGCCGGGCGCGGACCGCTGGCCGGGCCGGTCGTCGCGGCGGCGGTGATCCTCGATCCCAAAAGGCCGATTCCCGGCCTGAACGACTCCAAGAAGCTGAGCGAGAAGAAGCGCGATGCCCTCGCCGTATTGATCTGCGAACGGGCGCTGGCCTGGGCGGTGGCCGAAGCGACGGTCGAGGAAATCGACCGGCTGAACATCCTGCACGCGACGATGCTGGCCATGCAGCGGGCGGTGGCCGGTTTGGCCGTGACCCCTGTTGCCGCGCTGGTCGACGGCAACCGCTGCCCGCAACTGGCGATGCCGGCCGAAGCAGTAGTCAAGGGTGACGGCAAGATCGCCTCGATTGCAGCGGCCTCCATCCTCGCCAAGACGGTGCGCGATGCCGGCATGCTGATCCTGCACGCCGCATATCCGCACTACGGTTTCGACCGCCATATGGGCTACCCGACCGCAGCGCATTGCGCGGCGCTGGAAACGCATGGCGCCTCGCCGGTGCACCGGCGCAGCTTCGGGCCGGTCGCCAGGCAGCTGTCGCTGCTATGAAGCTGATCCAGTCGCGCGACAACCCGTTTTTCAAGGGTCTGAAGCGGCTGGCCGAATCCGGCCGCGAACGGCGGAAAACCGGCCGCACGTTGCTCGACGGGGTGCATCTGGTCGAAGCCTACGAAAAGGCCTGCGGACCGGTTGAAACATTGATCGTCGGCGAATCGGCGCTGGCTGGCGGCGAGATCGCTGCCTATGTCGAAGGCCGTGAAACCATAGTATTTGCAGATGTCCTGCTGCGCGACCTCGGGCTGGTCGATACGCCGAGCGGCCTGCTGGCGGTGGCGGTGATGCCGGCGGCGACGGTTGCGGTCGACCCCGGAAAAGATGCCATTTTGCTCGATGGCGTGCAGGACCCGGGCAACGTCGGCGCGCTGCTGCGGACGGCGGCGGCGGCCGGGGTGAAACAGGCCTTGCTGGCGCCTGGCTGCGCCGCAGCCTGGTCGCCGAAGGTGCTGCGCGCCGGGCAGGGCGCGCATTTCGCGCTGGCCATCCACGAGGACGCCGATCTTGCGACATTCATGGCCGAATACCGCGGGACGACGGCGGTAACCTGTCTGGACGGTGCCACGTCGCTTTACGAAGCGCGTTGGGAAGGCACGCTGGCCTGGGTTTTCGGCGCCGAGGGGCAGGGCGTCCGGCGCGAACTGATCGCCGAGGCCCGGCTCAGAATCAGGATTCCGATGCCGGGCGCAGTCGAGTCGCTCAATGTCGGCGCGGCGGCGGCGATCTGTCTGTTCGAGGCTGTTCGACGGCGGTTGGGGTAGTTTATGGCTGGAATCGGCTAGAAGCGGTAATTCGAAGTACCGGAAAACCAGCCATCTGAACGACAGCTCCACTCTGAAACCTGCCATGCAGCCTACGCGAGCAATTCGGCCAATGCGGACGTTCAAGCGTTTGGGCGTTTAGGTCCGCATTACTGTATAGATCAGTCGTTCAACTGAGAAACAATTAGAGCGGCAAATTTACACCCTGAGAAACTCGAGCAATCGGCCTATCGTTTGATTACGACGATGGAATACAGTAGACCCAATAACACGTATAGGTGCTGAAGCGATGACGCAAGAAAAAAATAATGCAGACCTCCGGCTGGATCGCCCTCTACGACTAGGTGATGCATTAGCGGGCGACCTGTTGGATCGGGGCGGTTTTGTAGCACAAGTCTCTAAAGTATTGCAGCGTATTTCGCCCGAAGTGGGGCTTGTGGTGTCCATTGAGGGCGCGTGGGGAAGTGGCAAGACCTCTCTGCTAGCGATGCTTGAAGAGTTGTTGAACGCAGAACCGGGAAAACAGCGGGCTGTGGTTGTTCATTTCAATCCTTGGCTGGTCGGTGACCGCGATGCCTTGTTGCGACAGTTTTTGGCAAGTATTGCCAAAGCTGTCAAATTGACCGACCACGCAAAAGCAGGAAAGCAAGTCGCCAAAGAGCTCAAAACTTATTCAAAGGCGTTCGACGTCCTGAAGTTAATTCCCGGTGCTGAGCCGTGGGCTAGCATCATCAAATCGGTGGTGGAGTCTGTTGGGAATGCCAGCGAGGCGGTCTTTGATTACAAGACCCCAGACATTGAAGCGAGGAAGGTAGATTTGGAAAACGCTCTGCGCAAGTTTCCTCGGCGCATTGTGGTTCTGCTCGACGACCTCGACCGTTTGTACCCAGCTGAAGCCTATGAGATGGTTCGCATCATCAAGGCGGTAGGAGATTTGCCGAACGTGGGCTATGTACTGGCCTGGGATGAGAAGTACGTTAGTGCCGCGTTGGATAAGTTGAGCGTGCCTTTTGCTGCAACTTACCTAGATAAGGTGGTACAGGTGAGGTTGCCTGTGCCACCGCTGTCTTTTCCTCAACGCGTCGCCCTAATGAACAATGCCTTGGGACGACTGGCAAAGGAGGCACAAGATTCTCATTTTCCAGGGGATGAGGAGCGCCTTGGGGCGCTATTCCATAATGGATTGAGTGAGCTGATTGAGCAGCCGCGGGATATCGTTAGGTTGTTCGATGTTGTTTGCTCAATCGAGCCTGGCCTGCGCGGTGAAATCCATCTGGCCGACATTTTTGGTTTGGCAACCTTGATGATCAAGGCACCCGCAGTCTTCGAGCTGCTCAACCGAACGCCGCAGGCGTTTGTCGGAAGACGGCCAGGATCTCGAACGGAGTTCCGCGATGTCAAGGAAGTAGTTCAGCTCCATGCAACAGAACGCGACTTAGCCATCGACAGGCATCCACATGCAAAAGCCATTAGGGATGTCGTGCACTGGCTATTTCCGCAGACTGCCAAAGCCGACGAAGCCTTTACTTTCGGGCGGATTGAGCCTGGCGAAGGGCATTTAGCATCCCCTGATCGCTTGCTTGTCGCTTTACATCTTAGTGCCCGGCCGGATGATCTTAGTCTTGTGCGCGTCAGGCGCTACCTTCTCAAGCCTGCCAAGCGCCCCGAAATTGCCGCTTCGCTTCAGCCAGATAATTGCATTGATTTCGTTGCTCAATTGGGCAACATGGCAGAGGGATTAGGTAATGATTTGGCTATTGATGCCGAGAGTCTTGCAATAGATATTGCCAGACTCGTTGAAGGCGAGGCATTTGTTCGCCGGGCGAGGGAGCGCATCGATGTCTTTTCGATGAGAGCTGAACGTGTTGCGGTGCAAGCGATCGGACAACTGCTTAAACACTTGCCCGAACAGGCTTCCCGGAGCTTGGCTGAACGCATTTTGACCGACGACTTGGCTGTGTCGGTGGCAGCAAGAATCGCAATCATGAATTTTATTTCCGACGACCGCGATCAATTGGATTGCCTCAACGTGGAGGCAGAGCATCGTGAGTTGGCCTTAGATGCTTTTGCCAATAATGTGAAAAGCGCAGCACAGGACGGCGATCTATTTGCCAAGGCCACACCTGACCTTGTTTTGTGGGTTCTGTCGCGCTTAAGACCTGGCCTCTGCAAACCTGTGTTTGAAGCAATTGAGCAAATGGACCCAACTTTGGACAATTTCGTCGAGGCCATGTTGAAGGGGGCATTCGACAGTCACAAAGGGCAGAGCTATCGATTGCCGAAAGACCTTCAAGAGCTTGAGAATTTTGTCGCCATCGATGTATTGAAGCTGCTCGCCGCGGAACGACTGAAAGACGAGACGTTGAACTATCCCGTCAGGGCCGCTTGGCGGGCATTGCTTGAAGAGAAATGTATTTATGGGAAGGACGGATCAGAAAACCGTGACTAACTTCCGATGCCAAAATTTTTATGTTTTGCATCGCCGTTGCTGTTGCTCGCAATATTGAGGTACGGATTTACACCACATACCAGCCGTTGGCGCCAAGGCGCGAGAATGACCGCTTTGGCCGAACTTTTGTCAGTGGCCAGATGCCCTGTGTGACCGTTCCACTCAATAACCTGCCGATGAACCTCGGACTGCTTGGCCGGCAGTTCAGGGCACAAAGTTACCCACGACCGTATCGTAGATACAGGCGCCCAGCGATGCGCCTTGTTCGTTTTGAAGCAGGCCTTTGGCGTTCAGCGTAGTTTCAGTTCCTGCAGAACGGTGGTCGAGATTTCCTCGATCGACTTGGTCGACGAATCCAGCCAGCGGATGCCTTCGCGGCGCATCATTTTCTCGGCCTCGGCCACTTCGAAACGGCAGTTGGCCAGCGAGGCGTACTTGCTGCCGGCGCGCCGTTCCTCGCGGATCTGGTGCAGGCGTTCCGGCTGGATGGTCAGGCCGAAGAGCTTGGAGCGATGTTTTTCCAGCGTGCCGGGCAGGCGGCCGCGATCGAAATCTTCCGGGATCAGCGGAAAATTGGCGGCTTTCAGGCCGAATTGCATGGCGAGGTAGAGTGAGGTCGGTGTCTTGCCGCAGCGCGAGACGGCGACGAGGATGACGTCGGCCTCGGCGAGATCGCGGTCGGTGATGCCGTCGTCGTGGGCCAGCGTGTAGTTGATCGACTCGATGCGCTTCTTGTAGTCCGAACTGTCGGCCGAACCGTGCGAGCGGCCGACTGTGTGGCTCGACTTGACGCCCAGTTCGGCCTCGAGCGGCGCCAGAAAGGTTTCGAAGTAAGACAGGCAGAAGGCATCGGCCTGGTGCACGATGCTGGCCAGTTCCTGATTGACCAGTGTCGTGAACACGACGGGCCGCATGCCGTCGGCTTCGCCCTGCGCGTTGATGCGGGCGACGGCCTCCTGGGCCTTGGCGATGTTGTCGAGGAAGGGAATTCGGATCTGCTTGAATTCCACCGCCTCGAACTGGGTCAGCAGGCTGTGGCCGAGGGCCTCGGCGGTCAGGCCGGTGCCGTCGGAGACGAAAAATACGGTGCGTTTGATGGGATTTGGCATGCGCCCATTTTACCCGCTGTTGCGCAATCCCGAAGCGACGCCGTTGATTGACAGATGAATACCGCGCGCCAGCCGTTCGTCGGTGTCGCCGGCGCGGTGGCGCTTGAGCAGTTCGACCTGCAGGTGGTTGAGCGGGTCCATGTAGGGCGAGCGCAGTTGCAGCGAACGCTTGAGCATGGGATTGTCGGCGAGGAAATCGTCCTGTTCGAGAATGGCCAGCAGGTGCTTTTTCGTCAGCGCCCATTCGGCCTTGATCCGGCTGAAGATGCGTTCGCGCAGTTCGGCGTCGGCAACCAGTTCGGCATAGCGCGAGGCGATGGCGAGGTCGGTCTTGGCCAGCACCATGTCCATGTTCGACAGCAGGCTCTGGAAGAAGGGCCAGGATTTGACCATGCGGCGCAGGGTGGCGAGGCCATCGGAATTGGCCGACAAATAGCCGTCGACCGCAGCACCGAAGCCGTACCAGCCGGGCAGCATCAGTCGGCACTGCGCCCAGCTGAAGACCCAGGGAATGGCGCGCAGGTCTTCGATGCGCTCGGAAGCCTTGCGCGAGGCAGGGCGGCTGCCGATGTTGAGCGAGGCGATTTCGGAAACGACCGTCGATTGCCGGAAATAGGTGGTGAACCCCGGCGTTTCATAGACCAGGCCGCGATAGGCGTTGAAGGCGCGGGCCGAGAGTTCGTCCATCACCGCGTGGAACTGCTCGGCCGGCTCGACCTTGTTTTCGTGGTCGGTCAGGCTGGCTTCCAGCGTCGCGGCGAGCAGCACCTCGAGGTTGCGGCGGCCGGTATCCGGGTTGCCGTACTTGGTCGAGATCACTTCGCCCTGTTCGGTCAGCCGGATCTGGCCGGAAACGGCGCCGACCGGCTGGGCCAGGATGGCGTGGTAGGTCGGGCCGCCGCCGCGGCCGACCGAGCCGCCGCGGCCGTGGAACAATCGCAGGCGCACGCCGTGTTCGCTGAAGATGCGGGCCAGCTCGATCTCCGCCTTGTACAGTTCCCAGCCCGAGGTCAGGAAGCCACCGTCCTTGTTGCTGTCCGAGTAGCCGAGCATGACTTCCTGCTCGTCGCCGCGGCCGGCGAGCAGTTCGCGGTAAGCCGGGATGGCGAAGACGCCGGCCATCGTCGCGGCGCTCTTCTGCAAGTCTTCGATGGTTTCGAACAGCGGGATGATATTGACGTCGAGTCTCGACTGCGCGCCGGGCAGCAGCAGCCCGGATTCCTTGAGCAGCAGGG
The DNA here is from genome assembly GCA_002440665.1 of Dechloromonas sp. UBA6271. Taxonomy (GTDB): domain Bacteria; phylum Pseudomonadota; class Gammaproteobacteria; order Burkholderiales; family Rhodocyclaceae; genus Azonexus. Next base: position 22,263 of record DJUX01000038.1, on the reverse strand, counting down.
CGAGTTCGAGCAGGTCGGAAACGCCGTCGGTCTTCGAGATGATGCAGTTGGGCAGGGCGGCGGAACCGTATTTTTCGCGCAGTTCGCGGGCGGCGAAGAAGATCGCCAGTTCGCCCTGCGTTTCATCGGAATAGTTCAGGTAGGGCGAGTAGAGCGGGCGCGGGGTGCTGATTTCCTCGACCAGCAGCCGGATGCGGTCGAACTCGGAAAGCGCCTCGTAATCGGGGCAGCGGCCGGCGCCGGCGAGCAGTTCGGCGACGCTGCGAGCGTGCACTTCGGAGTTTTGCCGCAGGTCGATCGGGGCGAGGTGAAAGCCGAATACCTGGACCGCCCGCAGCAGCCGGCGCAGGCGGCCGCCGGCCAGGTTGGCGCTGCCGTTCCGCTTGAGCGAATTGGCCAGCGCCTTGAGGTCGGCGCGCAGAGCGTCCGGGTTGTCGTAGGGCGCGGCGCTGCCGATTTCGTGGCGCACCGGTTCGACCTGGTCGAGCACGCGGGCGGTGGCGGCGAGGCGGGCGTAGATGCCGGAAAGGGCGCGGCGGTAGGGCTCGTCGGCGCGCTGCGGCGAGAAGTCGGTGGAGTGCTCGGCCAGCGCCAGCAGTTGCGGCGTGACGTTGACCAGCAAGTCCGAGAGCGGCAGTTCGCCGCCCAGCTCGTGGACCTCTTCAAGATAGTGATTGAGCGCGGCGGCCGATTGCAGGCGCAGCGCTTCCTTCAGGATCTCGGCGGTGACGAAGGGATTGCCATCGCGGTCGCCGCCGATCCAGCTGCCGACGCGAAAGAAGGGCGGCAGCGCCCACAGGGTTTCCGGGTAACGTTTTTGCAGTTGCTGCGCGGCCTGGATGTAGAGGCGCGGCAATTCGGTGAAGAAGGTTTCCTTGAAGTAGGTGATGCCATTCTTGACCTCGTCGATGACCTTGAGGCGCACCGGGCGCAGCATGCGTGACTGCCACAGCGTCAGGATGGCGTTAGCAAGGCCGAGGTCGTTTTCGGCTTCCTCTTCCGGCGTCATCTGCAGGCGTTCGCGCTGGTCGAGCAGGTGCGCGATGTCGCGGTGGTTGCGGATCAGGCTCTGGCGCTGGACCTCGGTCGGGTGCGCGGTGAGCACCGGGGCGACGAGGGCATGGGCGAAGAAGTCGGCGAGGGCTTCCGGCGAGACATTGGCGGTGGCCAGGGTATCCAGCGCGTGGACCAGGCTGCCCTCGCGCGGCGGCGATCCGGCGAGGTCGTGGGCGCGGCGGCGGCGGATATGGTGCTCGTCCTCGGCGATGTTGGTCAGTTGCAGGAAATAGCTGAAGGCGCGCACCACGGCCTGCGTCGTATCGCCGGACAGGGGGTCGAGCAGAGCGGCGAGTTCGGCGCGGGCCGTCGGATCGCCGTCGCGGGCGAAGCGCACGGCGGTCTGGCGTACGCGCTCGACGATGTCGAAGGCCGCTTCGCCTTCCTGTTCGCGCACGGTGTCGCCGAGGACACGGCCGAGCAGGCGGATATCGTCGCGGAGGGGTTCGTCCTTGTTGGGGTCGGGGGCGCGTTCAGACATCGGGAATCCCATCATGAATGATCCCCGGCCAGACGGGGATCATCGAGTTTTTGAAACATCATTTTCCCGCCGGAGCGGGCGGTGCGGTGTGCAGCCTTAGTGCTTGCGGACCAGCAGGACCGAAACGTCGGCGATTTTCGCCAGTTGTTCGGCGACCGAGCCGAGAATCAGCGTCGCCAGGCCACGCTGGCCATGGCGGCCGACGATGATCAGGTCGACATTCAGTTCTTTGGCCTTTTCGACAATGGTTTCTGAAACGCGACGATTGGAGGCGTGGAGGAGCAAGGGCTCGGCGTCGATGCCTGAAGCTGACTTCATCGCTTCATCGAGCAACTGCTGGCCGGCTTTGGCAAGCGTGGCGACAGCGTTGTTGTCCGCATCGGCCATATGAGCAAAGACGTGATGATGCATGTTCAAAAGGGTTTCATCGGCAACGTGCGCGATGTAGAGCTTCGCGCTGCTGGTCCTGGCGATGTGCAAGGCTTCCTTCAGCGCGGAAAGGGAAGTCGCGCTATCGTCGATGGCAACCAGAATGTTCTTGTACATGGATGTTCTCCTTGGAATTTGATGAATGGGTAGTACCTTAACAATTTGCGCCGGTCCCGGCTGTTAGGGAAATCCTCAACATGTCGGTTGCGGTCGACTGCATTTTTCGAACAAAAATGCGACCGACTCGAAGTTGATGCCGGTTTCGGCGGTGAGGCCGATCTCGCAGGTGCGGTTGGTCGACACGCCGCAACCGCAGTTCGCCGGCAGGTCGTCATGGATCTTGCGCAGGGCATGCTTGTTCAGTTCCGGCACGACGAAGCCGCGATCGCCGGCGAAACCGCAGCAGGTGACGCCGGCCGGTTCGACGACCTGCTCGACGCAGGCCTTGAGCAACTGGCGCAGCTTGGCGTCGGCGCCGGTGCGGCGGACGCTGCAGTTGATGTGCAGGGCGACCGGGCCGGGTTCGCGGGTGATCATCAGGCGCGGCAGCAGGGCATCGACGGCGAATTCGTGGAAGTCGTAAATCTTGAGCCGGTCGGCGAGGAATTTCTGCATGCGCGTCGTGCACGCGCTGGCATCCATGATCACCGGGTAGCGGCCGTTCTCGGAGGCAGCCAGCAGCGCGGCTTCGAGGCGTGACGACATGGCGTCGGCCTCGACGGCCATGCCTTTCGAGGAGAGCATCTGGCCGCAACACAGGGCATCGAAATCCTGCGGCAGGCGCGGCGCGTAGCCGGCGCGCTGGAGCACTTCGATGATGACGTCGCCCTGTTGCGGCGAACCGGCCTGCGCCGGGCCGAAGATGCGGCTGCCGCAAGTCGGGAAATAGACGACCGGGTCGCCCCGGGTCGTGCGTTGCGCCGGCGCCTTGCCGGCGTGCGGCATGTTCTTCTTCCAGGCACCGCCGGAAACGCGGCCCAGGAAATTGTCGCCGAGCACACCGGAAGCGAGATGGCCGATGGAAAGGCCGAGGCGCGAGGCATTGGCCAGCGTGCCAAAATGTTCTCCGGTCCAGGCGTTGACTGCGCGCGCGGTGTTGCCGATCTTGCGCCCGCGCAGGCGGCGGGTCAGGTCGCCGACGTCGATGCCGACCGGGCAGGCGGTCGAACAGAGACCGCAGCCGGCGCAGGTGTCGAGGCCCATGTAGGCGTAGTCCTCGCCGATGCTGCCGGCCGGTTCGCCGGCAGCGGCGCGGCGCGCCAGTTCGCGGACGCTGACGATGCGCTGGCGCGGGCTGAGTGTCAGGCGGTGCGAAGGGCACAGCGGCTCGCAGAAGCCGCATTCGATGCAGCGGTCGACAATGTCCTCGGCGGCCGGCATCGGCTTCAGGTTTTCCAGGTGGGCGTGCGGGTTGTCGTTGAGGATGACGCCGGGGTTGAGCAGGGTGTCCGGATCGAACAGCTTCTTGATGCGGCGCATCAGGTCGGTCGCTTCCTTGCCCCATTCCATCTCGACGAAGGGCGCCATGTTGCGCCCGGTGCCGTGCTCGGCCTTGAGCGAGCCGTCGTATTTGTCGACCACCAGCTTGCAGACATCGTCCATGAAGCGGGCGTAGCGGTCGACCTCGCTCGGGTCGCCGAAATCCTGAGTGATGACGAAATGCAGATTGCCTTCCAGCGCATGGCCGAAAATGATCGCTTCGTGGTAACCGTGGTGGCGCAGCAGGGCCTGTAAATCGAGCGTGGCGTCGGCCAGCGCGGCGATCGGGAAGGCGACGTCCTCGATCAGCACCGTGGTGCCGGTGCGGCGCATGGCGCCAACCGAGGGGAATGTCCCCTTGCGAACTTTCCAGTACATCTCGCAGGTGGCCGGATCGGTCGAAAAAACCACCGGCTCGAGGGTGGTGATGCCGGCCATCGCCGCATGCACGGCGGCAATCTTCTCGTTGATGCCGTCAACCGTGGCGGCGCGTACTTCGATCAGCAGCGCGGCACCATCTTCGCCCAACTCACGGATGATCGCCGGCAGGCCGGGTTTGTTTTCGACCGAATGCAGGGCCGGGCGGTCGAGCAGTTCGACGGCCGCCACCGGCTGCGGCTTCAGGCGGATCACCGCCTCGCAGGTGGTGCGGATATCCGGGAAGAAGACCAGCGCGCTGGCCTTGAACGGGTCTTCGACGACGGTCTGGTAAGTGATGCGCGAGATGAAGCCCAGCGTGCCTTCCGAGCCGATCATCAGGTGAGTCAGGATGTCGATCGGGTCTTCATAATCGACCAGCGCATTCAGGCTGTAGCCGGTGGTGTTCTTGATCTTGAACTTGTGGCGGATGCGCTCGGCCAGCCGGGCGTTGTTCCGCGTGTCGCTGCCGAGGCGCTCCAGTTCGCCGAGCAGCACGGCGTGCGACGTGGAGAAGGTATCGACGCTGAGCGGATCTTCGGTATCGAGCAGCGTGCCGTCGGCCAGCATGACGCGCATGCCGGCCAGCGTCTTGTAGCTGTTCTGCGACGTTCCGCAACACATGCCGGAAGCGTTGTTGGCCGCGATGCCACCGATCTTGGCGGCGCCGATGGAGGCGGGATCGGGGCCGATTTTCCGGCCGTGCGGCGCCAGTCGGCGGTTAACCTCGCCGCCGACGATGCCGGGGCCGACGCTGACTTTGCTGGCGTCGGCGTTCTGGGCGTAGGTGGCGAAGCCTTCGCCGATCAGGGCCAGCACGCCGTCGCTGATCGCCTGGCCGGAAAGACTGGTGCCTGCCGCGCGAAAAGTGACAGGGGTCTTGTTCTGTCTGGCTACGGTCAACACGGTTTGCAGGTCGTTTTCCGATTCGACGACGGTGATGACCTGCGGGATCAGGCGGTAGAAGCTGGCGTCGGTACCGTAGGCGAGACGGCGGATCTCGTCGACGATGATCTGGTTTTCCGGGAGATGCTGGCGGAGGGACTGGATGAGATTGCTCATTTTGTTGTCTCGTGCTGTTGGCTTCTATTCGGCTTTGATTGGCATGGGGTTCCGCCTTGCGGGCGTCTCACTTTCTTTTGCTTCGCCAAAAGAAAGTAAGCAAAGAAAAGGCGACCCCTGGGTCGGTGCCGGGCTGCGCCCGGTTCCTTGCGCTACTCGGCAAGCCGGGCGGCTGGCTAAACTCGCCTGCGGCTCAAACAACGCCAGCCGACTTCCCCCGGCCAGCCTGCGTTGCTCAGCACCTCTCAAGGGGCCCGGTAAACCAGCCGTGGCTGAGAGGGTGCCAGGATGATTTTGATTTTTGCCCTTTTTTGGCAGTCGACCGCAACAGGTCATTTTTTCGCGAATTGTTTCAGCCATCCCGCCTTTCGGACCCCCATGTGAAGCGCCGAGCAACGCAGGCGCTGGCGGGAAGAGGGCGAGGACTGTCTGAGGGGCGCAGCCCCGAGTTCCGCAGCCCCCGCCAGTGGCGAGTAGCGCAGGGGAGTCGGCGCAGCCGACCGCGCAAACTGGGGTCGCCTTTTCTTTGGCTACTTTCTTTTGGCGAAGCAAAAGAAAGTACGCCCGCGCCTCAAGCGCGGAACCCATGGGTTCAGAAAAGCAAACAGACATCAACCCCGTTCCTTCAACAGATCCCGCAACCGCTTCGGCGCCGGCTTCAACGGCACCCGCACCGAGGTCCACGGCCCTTGGTTTGATGGCATAAGCCCGCCAAAGCGACTGCCCAGCCAGGTCGCCATCCGGTACAGTGCCGGCGAGCGATAAACCGCTGCCCAGCCGCGCCAGATCGTCGAAACCAAAGCACTGTAACCGGCGCCTTGCCCGCGCATCGCCGGGTTGGCATGCGGCGCCGAGAATGACTCCTCGCGCAGGCGCATCAGAAGTTCTGGAATTGGAATCTTCACCGGGCAAACCTCGCCGCAGGCGCCGCACAGCGACGAGGCTGTGGCCATGCTCTTGGTCGCTTCCAGCCCGAGCATATGCGGGGAGATGATCTTGCCGATCGGCCCGGGGTAGGTGGTGCCGTAGGCGTGGCCACCAATCCGCGTATAAACCGGGCAGTGGTTCATGCAGGCGCCGCAGCGAATGCATTGCAGTGTCTTGCGCAATTGCTCGTCGGCGTAGGCCTGGGTGCGCCCATTGTCGAGCAGGACCAGGTGCACTTCGGTCGGACCGTCCTTCTCGTGCGGCTTGCGCGGGCCCGAGATCATGTTGAAGTAAGTCGAGATGTTCTGGCCGGTCGCCGAGCGCGTCAGCAGTGAAAGCAGCGGCGGCACATGATCGAGCTTCTCGACTATCTTCTCGATGCCGGTGATGGCGATATGCACGGGTGGCGCGGTGGTGCTCAGACGGCCATTGCCCTCGTTTTCGACCAGGCACAGAGTACCGGTTTCGGCGACGGCAAAGTTGACGCCAGAAAGACCGATGTCCGCGACGAGAAACTTCTCGCGCAGTACCTTGCGGCCGATCTGGATCAGTTCATCGACGTTGTCGGTGTAGTCGATGCCTGGCACTTTTGCGGCGAAGAGTTCGGCAATCTCCTGCTTGGTCTTGTGGATGGCCGGCATGATGATGTGCGACGGCTTTTCGCCGGCCAGCTGGACGATGTACTCGCCCATGTCGGATTCCATCGCGTCAATGCCGGCCGCTTCGCAGGCGTGATTCAGCTCGATTTCCTCGCTGACCATCGACTTGCCCTTGACCATCAGTTTGGCCGAATGCGCCTGGCAGATGCCTAGGATGATGGCATTGGCTTCGTCCGGCGTTTCCGCCCAATGCACCTTGATGCCGTTGCGGGTCAGGTTTTCTTCCAGTTCCACCAGCAGGCTCGGCAGCTTGCCGAGGTTGTACTGGCGAATCTGTTCGCCGAGGGTACGCAGGCTTTCCAGCTCTTCCGGATCGGGGAACTGGGTGATGCGCTTGTTGATCAGGAAGTCCATGGCGCCACGGAAACTCTGGCGCAGGAATGGGTTTTCGACCACGTCCTTGGCGCGGGCGCGGAAGCCCTCGGAGGGCATGAAATTCAATGCTTGTTCGCTCATGCTGCTTCTCCCATCAACAGGACGATCAGTTCCTTCGGACCGTGCGCACCATAAGCCAGCGTCACCTGGATGTCGGCGGTCTTCGAAGGCCCGGAAATGAGCAGGGCGTTGGTCGGCAGTCCGTTCGCCCAGCCTTCACTCTGCATCGCCTCGTAAAAGGTGTTGTGAGTGGTCGCGGCGTCGAGCAGGACGATGTGTACCGGCGGTACCAGGGACATCAGGCGCGGCTCGTGTTCGTCGGGCCACAGGACCAGCGTGCCGGTTTCGGCAATGGCGCAGCGGGCGGCGGTCAGGCTGGCCGGAATGTCGTGGAACAGTTCCTCCTTCCACGCCTCGATCCGGCTGTCGTAGCCACGGCATTCGATGCCGCCTGACGTTAGCCCGGCAATGGCGCGGGCGCCGTGGTCGGTGCCCGGTGCAACGAGCAGCTTGCCGATCTGCTTGTCGGCCAGCACTTCCGCCAGCTTTTGCGGCCAGCTCGCGGGAGAAACGACATGGACCTCTGCATGCGCGAATTCGATGCAGCCGCGAAAGCGGGCGGCCTTCTCGGCGGTGCTCTCGGTGCCGCGGTGCGTCTGATACCAGGCAGCGATGTCTGGCGCCGCCTTGGGCAGTACCGGCGCGGCGTTCAGTTTGGCGAGAATGCGGTCACGGGCGCTCATTTGCTGCTCCTTTCTTCGGTGCGACGCAGCAGGAAGCTGGCGATGTGTTCGCCGGGCAGGCTGGGTTGCGCGAGGCCTGCCTGTTTGTCCTTCCAGGCGGCGTGGCCGAGGATGTTCATCAGGCAGCCGCAATCGGCGCTGACGACGCGCTCGGCACCGGTGGCTTTCAGCGACTTGACCTTGTCCTCGACCATGGCGCCGGAAATTTCCGGCTGCTTGATCGAGAAGGTGCCGCCAAAACCGCAGCATTCGGATTCGTGATCCTGTTGTGCGACCTTCACCTTGTTCAGGCCACCGAGCAGCTTGCGTCCGGTCAGATGGACGCCCATTTCGCGGCGGGCGGAGCAGGAAGTGTGCAGCACGACGGTACAGTCGCCACCCTTGTCTTCCGGCTGCCAGCCGAGCACATTGACCAGAAAATCGGTGAATTCGTAAATGCGTGACGAAAGGGCGTCGGCCTGCGCCTTGCGCGCCGGGTCGGCAGCGAACAGTGTCGGGTAATGGTGTTTCATCATGCCGGCGCAGGAGCCGGAAGGGACGACCACCGGCCAGTCATTGGGGAACAGCGTCAATTGCAGCGCGGCCACCTTGCGTGCCTCATCGGGAAAACCGCTGGTATAGGCCGGTTGACCGCAACAGGTCTGTTCTTCCGGGAAGTGGACGCGGATGCCTTCGCGTTCGAGCAGGGTGATGGCATCGAGCCCGGCCCCCGGGAAAAACTGGTCGACCACGCAGGTCGCAAAGAAATATACATCTGCCGGGCGCTGGCTTGTTTTTGCCTGTTCGCTCATGTTGTCTCCAATGGTAAAGTGGTCCAACCAATTATTCACGATTGCAGAAATGTATGCTACAACCGTGACTTAGTCAATTAAATAAGGGTTTGTCCCTAGCTTGCAGTTTTCCAATTCGGTGTTTAGAATATGCTGGTCTTACCAATCGAGTACCTTCATCAATGTCGCAAAACAAGGTTCACGTTCCGCGTATCTCCGATGCTGTCGCATCCTCGCTGGAGCGCCGCATTCTGGAAGGCTCGCTGAAGCCGGGCGACCGGCTGCCGCCGGAGCGTGTGCTTTCGCTCGAGCTGGGCGTTTCCCGTCCGTCCTTGCGCGAAGCGATCCAGAAGCTGGCCTCCAAAGGAATGGTGCAAAGCCGGCAGGGCGGCGGAACCTATGTGACCGACCGTCTCGAATCAAGTTTCTTCGATCCGTGGCAGGACATGATGGGCGCGCACCCGAACCTGCGCGAGGACATGCTCGAATTCCGCCGCATGCTCGAAGGGCAGGCCGCCGAATGGGCCGCCGAGCGCGCCACCGAGGCTGACCTGACGCGCCTCGACCAGGCGTTCGAAACCTTGAACGATGCCTTCACGGCCGACGACCTCGAACGCCGTTCGAGCGCCGACATCTCCTTTCATCAGGCGGTCGGCGAAGCTTCCCACAACGCGCTGGTCGGCCATCTCTCGGCCGCCTTGCTGCGCCTGATGCACGACAACATCCGCCTCAATCTGGGCGAGCTGAAGAGCATTCCGGCCGCCAGCTCGCTGCTGATGCGCCAGCACGCCGCGATCCACGCCGCCATCAGCGAACGCAAACCGCAGGCCGCCCGCGCCGCGGCCGAAACGCACATCGATTTCGTCCGCGAAACCCTGGCCCAGTCGCTGCGCTCTGCCGCGCGACGCGAAACGGCCGCGCGCCGCCTGAATACCGATTTTTCACCTTCCACCATTTCTTGATTCGACCCCTCTGAAAGGAATCCGCATGGAGCCCCTGGTTATTCCCTTTGAAAAGCTACGCATGACCGATGTTGAACAGGTCGGCGGCAAGAATTCCTCGCTCGGCGAAATGATCAGCCAGCTCGCCGATTCCGGCGTCCGGGTGCCGGGCGGCTTTGCCACCACGGCGGCGGCCTACCGCGATTTCCTGGCGCAGAGCGGCCTCGATGACAAGATCAATGCCGCGCTCGACGCGCTGGATGTCGAAGACGTCAATGCGCTCGCCGCCTGTGGCGCGCAGATTCGCCAGTGGATCATGGAAACCCCGTTCCCGACCGCGTTGACCGTCGAGATCGCCGAGCAGTACCAGCGCCTGGTCGCCGATTCCACCGCCGACATGTCCTTCGCCGTGCGCTCATCGGCCACCGCCGAAGACCTGCCCGACGCTTCCTTCGCCGGCCAGCAGGAAACATTCCTCAACATCGTCGGCCTGGAAAACATCCTGCACGCGATCAAGGAAGTCTTCGCCTCGCTGTACAACGACCGCGCCATTTCCTACCGCGTGCATAAGGGCTTCATCCACGCCGATGTCGCGCTGTCCGCCGGCATCCAGCGCATGGTGCGTTCCGACAAGGGCGCGGCCGGCGTGATGTTTACCCTCGATACCGAATCCGGCTTCCGCGATGCCGTTTTCGTCACGTCTTCCTACGGCCTCGGCGAAACCGTCGTCCAGGGCGCCGTCAATCCGGACGAGTTCTACGTGCACAAGCCCATGCTCGCCGCCGGCAAGAAAGCCATCGTGCGTCGCAACATCGGCTCCAAGATGATCAAGATGACCTTCTCCGCCGAGAAGGCCGCCGGCAAGTCGGTGGTCACCGAGGATGTCGAGGAATCCCTGCGTCACCAGTTCTCGATCAACGACGAAGAAGTCATGGAACTGGCCCGCTACGCGATGATCATCGAAGCCCACTACGGCCGCCCGATGGACATCGAGTGGGGCAAGGACGGTGTGGACGGCAAGCTGTACATCCTGCAGGCGCGCCCGGAAACCGTGCAGTCGCAGGCCGGTGCCGGCAAGGTCGAGAAGTTCAAGCTCAAGCAGTTCTCCAAGGTGCTCGCCTCCGGCCGCGCCATCGGCCAGAAGATCGGTGTCGGCCCGGTCCGCATCGTCAAGGACCCGAAGCAGATGGACCAGGTCAAGCCGGGTGATGTGCTCGTTGCCGACATGACCGATCCGAACTGGGAGCCGGTGATGAAGCGTGCTTCCGCCATCGTCACCAACCGTGGCGGCCGTACCTGTCACGCCGCCATCATTGCCCGCGAACTCGGCATTCCGGCCATCGTCGGTTGCGGTGATGCTACCGAAACGCTGACCGAAGGTGAGATCGTCACCGCCTCCTGTACCGAAGGCGACACCGGCCACGTCTATCGCGGCAAGCTCGACTACGAAATCACCTCGCGCGACATCTCCGCCATGCCGGATGTCCCGGTCAAGGTCATGATGAACGTCGGCAACCCTGAACTGGCCTTCGAATTCGCCCAGCTGCCGAACGCCGGCGTCGGTCTGGCCCGCGTCGAGTTCATCATCAACAACGTCATCGGCATCCACCCGAAGGCCATCCTCGACGTCGAGCGCCTGCCGGCCTCGAAGCGCGACGAAATCAAGCGCCGCGCCCGCGGCTACGCTTCGCCGAAGGAATTCTTCGTCGAGAAGCTGGTTGAAGGCGTGTCCACCATCGCCGCCGCCTTCTGGCCGAATCCGGTCATCGTCCGCCTCTCCGACTTCAAGTCCAACGAGTACCGCAAGCTGCTCGGCGGCGAGCTCTACGAGCCGGAAGAAGAAAATCCGATGCTCGGCTTCCGTGGTGCCTCGCGTTACATCGCCCAGTCCTTCCGCGACTGTTTCGAGATGGAATGCCGTGCCATGAAGAAGGTCCGCGAGGAAATGGGCCTGACCAACGTGCAACTGATGGTGCCGTTCGTCCGTACCGTCGGCGAAGGCCAGGGCGTGGTCGATCTGCTGGCCGAGCACGGCCTGAAGCAGGGCGAGAACGACCTCAAGCTCATCATGATGTGCGAAATCCCGTCCAACGCCTTGCTGGCCGATGATTTCCTGAAGATCTTCGACGGCTTCTCGATCGGCTCCAACGACCTGACCCAGCTGACGCTCGGCCTCGACCGCGATTCCGGCCTGGTTGCCAACCTGTTCGATGAACGCGATCCGGCCGTCAAGAAGTTGCTGGCCATGGCCATCGCTTCCGCCAACAAGGCCGGCAAGTACATCGGCATCTGCGGCCAGGGCCCGTCCGATCACCCGGATCTGGCAGAGTGGCTGATGGATCAGGGCATCAACAGCATCTCGTTGAACCCGGATACGGTGGTCGATACCTGGACGCAACTGGCAAATCACAAAAAGGGCTGATTGCTGCGGTCGACCGCGAAAAACAGGCAAAAATGAAGAAGGCCGGGGCAACCCGGCCTTCTTCATTTCAGGGAGTTCTGCAGTTTTCTTCGCAGAGCCATTTACCAATCAGATAGCGGTGTATATACTATGTTTAAACAACCGGAGAGGCAACATGGCTGAAGCAATCCTTGATATCAAACACTGGGGTAACAACCTTGGTGTCCGCCTGCCAGCCGCGGTGGCTCGGGAGGCGCATTTGCATGCCGACCAGCGTGTTCGCGTAACCGTTGAAGAGGGCAGGGTGGTGATCGAACCGATCAGGGATGAACCCTTGACACTTGAGCAACGGCTGTCGCGTTTCGACCCGGCACTGCACGGTGGAGAGGCCATGGCGGCCGATGCCCTCGGAGCCGAACGGTGGTAGCCAAAAGGAAAGCGGATTGGGTGCCGGCGCGGCAGGAGGTAATCTGGATCGATTGCAATCCGCAGGCTGGCCGGGAAATGCGAGACCGCCAGCCATTTTTGGTGTTGTCTCCCCGCACCTTCAATGAACGGACCTCTCTGGTCATCGGCTTGCCGATGACCACCGCCTCCTACAACGCCAATAACCCTTTTGCCGTGGTTGCGGGGATTGCCGGCGGTGCCAAGTCAGGCAAGACCAGTTATGTGCTTTGTCATCAGCCAAAGTCATTCGATTGGCGCATTCGTGAGGCTGCCCCTCACCCCATGGGCAATTTGACCGATGCCCGTTTTGCGGAAGTCTGTGGTGTTCTGAATCAGATAGTGCAGTTGGGCTGATCGACGGCAGAGGGCGAGCAGGCAAACTGGGGCACGGTTTCGGAGGTGTCGAAAACCGGGGCTGTCCGTTGTTGTTCTTGCCATTAACATAATTGGATGGCATGTGATAATCCGGTGTCAGCTTATCAACTTGCTCACCTATGGAATCACGCCCGACTCGAAATGGCCAAGGCGGCCATCGAAGCGCGCGTTGCACCGACCGATCTGAGCTTCCTGCGCGCGCTACACATCATCCAGCACGAACCGATCTGGGCGGCGGGAATGAGTCCGGGAAAACTGCCGTCCCATCTGGCGCGCCTGCGCTTGCAGCTACAGATGGCCATCGTGGAAAAACGACGGGGGCGAAAATGCCCCCGTGTTGTTAAAGCAAGACCGGTTCGTTACGCAGTTCGCAACCTAAAGGAGCCTCAACTTATCTGCGATAGACCTGCGGGTCGCCTTTTTGTTGCCTGCAGCGGTCAACCGATAAAGTCATGCAAAAATCAGCCGCCGGTCATCGACATGAAGCGCACCACCTGCGGTGATTCCATCTGTTTCGTGAAATCGTGGCCGTAGGGCTTGATGCCCATGCTGTCCATGATCGCCTGGCGCAGCGGAGCGTCTTCGCCGGGGTTCTCGCGCAGGATGGGCATCAGGTGCATCGCGTCGTTCTGCCCGAGGCAGGGGTAGAGCTCGCCTTTGGCAGTGATGCGCACACGGTTGCAGGTGTCGCAGAAATTGTGGCTGTGCGGCGAGATGAAGCCGATCCGCGATTCCGAGCCGGGAATGCGCCAGTAGCGCGCCGGGCCGCCAGACGATTCGGTGGAGGGAATCAGCTCGAAGCGCTGGCCCAGACTCTCCCGCGTTTCCTCGGATGAAATATAGGTGCCGCTGCGCCCGTGAATTTCGCCGAGCGGCATTTCCTCGATGAAAGAGAGGTCGAGTTCGTGGTCGAGCGCGAATTGGACGAGGTCGCCGAATTCTTCGTCGTTGATGCCGCGCATCATTACCGTATTCAGCTTGGTACGGCGGAACCCGGCCGCCTGCGCGGCCTTGATACCGTTGAGCACCTTGCCGAGATCGCCGATGCGCGTGATGGCCTTGAAACGGTCGGCCTTGAGGGTGTCGAGACTGATGTTGATGCGCTTGACCCCGGCGGATTTGAGCGCCGGCGCGAAGCGGTCGAGCTGCGAGCCGTTGGTCGTAATGACCAGATTGTCGAGCCCGGGCAGGGCGCCGAGACGTTCGATCAGCCACATCGCTTCCTTGCGCACCAGCGGCTCGCCGCCGGTGATGCGCAGCTTGCTGACGCCGAGGCCGACGAAGACCGAAGCGACCTGCAGGCATTCCTCCAGGCTCATCACCTCGTGGCGCGGCAGGAAGGTCATTTCCTCGGCCATGCAGTAGGTGCAGCGGAAATCGCAGCGGTCGGTGATAGACAGGCGCACGTAGGTAATGCGGCGGCCATATTTATCGACCAATGTGCCCGGCGCATGGGAACGCAACGTACCATCCATTGTCGGACTGAAGTCGCTCAGTCCGGTTGGTGTCGTTTCCGGCCTCAGTGTTTCGTTTTGCATGGCTTGTCAGGCTTCGATGTTCGGCCTCAGAATGAAACCGGCTGTTGAGTCAGGCCGCCGATTATGGGTTTTCACGCACTTACAAACAAGTGGAGGTATCAAAAATGCAAAAGTTCATTCTGGTTGGCGCAGTGGCCTGCAGCGGGCTGCTTGCCGGTTGCATGGGGGGCATGGGCGCATCGGGAGGAGCCGATCGTGCCGAGGCGCAAATGGCGCCGACGCAGGGCAACAAGGTCAGCGGCACGGTCACTTTCGTGCCATCAGGCGACAAGTTGAAGGTGTTCGCCGAGGTCAGCGGCCTGACGCCGGGTCTCCACGGCTTCCATATCCATGAAAAGGGCGATTGCAGCGCGCCCGACGGCACCAGTGCCGGCGGCCATTTCAACCCGACGAGCAAGCCCCACGGCAACCCCGAGCGCGGCGAGCATCATCTCGGCGACATGGTGCAGCTGGTTGCCGACGACAAGGGCAACGCCCGCCAGGTGTCCTACATCGAGGGGCCGACACTCGGTGACGGGCCGAACAACATCATCGGGCGCAGTGTCATCATTCACGCCGCGCTGGACGACTACAAGACGCAGCCGACCGGCAATTCCGGCGGTCGCCAGGCCTGTGGGGTCATCGTCAAGAAATAGGCCTTTTTGCGCGGTCGACCGCAACAGGCGCCAGCCAGGGACGGACCGGGATTTCCCGGTCCGTTTTCAATTGGCCGGGCGCCGCGACTGCTGCCAGGCCATCACCGCCTGGCCGGAATAGGCGAGGATCGCCTGATACTGTTCCGTGGGGAGATTCTGGCGCAGCGCGGCGAACAGTTGCCGGGTGTTTTCCTGCGCCATGGCACTGGCCGTAGTGTCGGACAGCAGGCGGATCTGGATGCTGGCCAGCGCATCGGCCAGCAGGCGCCAGCCGAGCAGCGGCAGGCGCTGGGCCAGCACCAGCATCATGCTGCCGAGGGCTTGCAGGATGCGCTGCGCGTCTTCGCTTTCTTCGCAAGCCGTCATCGCATGCCATAAGGCGAGATGAATATTGCGCCGCAGTTCGATCCTGAAATCCACGGCATCGCCCTCCGAGCCTTCGATGCGCTCGAAGTAACGCAGGAAGCGCGCATCGGCGGTGCTGTCCAGGCTGCCGCGCAAGGCGCCGAGCAGCATGCTGAGGGCGGGAATCGAAGTCAGTCCGAAGGCCTGGCTGTAGGCCAGCCCCCATTGATCGAGACCGCTGATCAGCAGTGCCATGCGCAGTGCCTGGGCATCGGCGCCGTCGGCCGCCTGGCACCAGTTGCGGCAACGGATGTCGATGTCGGCCAGCGTGGCGCCCAGCTTGTCGTTGCCGGCATCCAGGGTCAGGCGGAAGAGGGCGGTGAAAGCATCCTGCGCCATGCGGGCGGCGAGGCGCTGGGTGTCGGGTGCAACCAGTGTGGCGAGCTGGTCGGCGGGAATCTCGGTGGTCGTCGTCATTGATCAGGTTTGCGGCCGGCCGGCGGGCAAACGCCATGCCGGTAGCGGTGTTCGGGGAAAAGGGTGACAAAATACCCTGATTCCGGAATTTCACGAAGCGAGCCACCTGCCATGACCGTGCAAACCATCCTTCGCATGGGCGATCCCCGCCTGCTGCAGCCGGCGCTGCCGGTCACCGCCTTCGCCACCGGCGAACTGCAGGCATTGATCAAGGACATGCAGGACACCATGCAGGCGGCTGGCGGCGTCGGGCTGGCGGCAGTGCAGATTGGCGTCGGCTTGCAGGTGGTCATCTTCGGCTTCGAGAGCAGCGCCCGCTACCCGGATGCCGATACCGTTCCGGAAACGATCCTGATCAATCCGCTGATCACGCCGCTCGACGAGGAAACCGAGGACGGCTGGGAAGGCTGCCAGTCGGTGCCCGGCCTGCGCGGGCTGGTGCCGCGCAGCCGCCACATCCGCTATCAGGGTTGCGACGAGAACGGTCAGCCGATCGACCGCACGGTCAGCGGCTTCCATGCCCGCGTGGTGCAGCACGAATGCGATCATTTGCAGGGCGTGCTGTACCCGATGCGGATCCGCGATTTGTCCCGTTTCGGCTTCACCGACGTGTTGTTTCCCGGGCTCGAATGACCGGAATTTTTCTGCCAGAAATAAAATATGGTGCAGTGCAACATTTCTGTTGACACTGGTAAATGGCTATGTAGAATGTAGTTATGTTGCAGCGCAGCAATAACTGACAGCGGGCAACAAGCCATTCATTCAAGCATGACCTTTACGGAGAACTTCACCATGACCACCAAGCCCCAAGAGTTTGCCAAAGCCGGTATCGATTCCGTCGCCTTCTTCGCCAACACCGCCTTCGATGGCATCGAGCGTCTGGCTGCCCTCAACCTGAACGCCGGTCGTTCGCTGGTCGAAGCCTCCTTCGCCAACGTCAACGCCCTGTTCGGCGTCAAGGATGTCCGGTCCTTCCTGAAGCTGCAACAGGAACTCGCCGCACCGGCCATCGAAAAGGGTCTCGACTACTCGCGCAGCGTCTACGCGATCACCGCCGAAACCAAGGACAAGGTTGCCAAGAAGGTTGAAGCCGAAGTTGCCACCGCCAGCGCCAACGTTTCCGGTATGGTCGACAAGGCTCTGGCCTCCGCTCCGGCTGGTTCCGAAGCCGCCGTTGCCGCCGTCAAGTCCGCCATCAAGACCGCCAACGAAGCTTACGAAGGCCTGAACAAGGCTGCCAAGCAGGCTGCCGAAGTTGCCGAAGCCAGCGTTTCCGCTGCCACCGAAGCCACCCTGAAGGCTGCCAACGTGGCTGCCCCGAAGGCTGCTGCCAAGAAGGCTGCCTAAGTTCTAGCCGCCTTGCGGTAAATGGGCCGCCGCCTGTCTGCGGCTCATGACAAAAAAGCCCTTGGTAGTCAAGGGCTTTTTCTTTTGTAACTTGGAAAGGTCATCTACCATGCCACATACCCACGCCCCCTCGAAGGCTGAAGCGATCCATGACGCCCTGGAAGTGTTTCAGGAAGAACATCACCACGTCCCGGATACCCATGAAAAGGCCCGCCTTGTTTCGGACACGATCAAGGAATGGGAGCACGACGAGGTAGAAGTGATGCACGCGACGGACACCACTGCCTGATTTGATGTCTTCAAGGCAGAAGACCGGGGCAGACTCAGGATCTTCCTGAGTTCGCCTCGATAGCGCGTTACTTGCGCGGCGCCTTAAGCGGCTTGCCCTTGCCGCCCCGGTTGCCGCGGCAGTTTTCCAGGCGCTCGCCCTTGAGCTTGCCGGCGGCGCCGTCGATCACCGGAATGATTTCCTCCAGCGCCGTCTTGCCGGGCGCCGCGTCGATCAGCTTGAGGCCACGCCCCTTGGGCAGCAGGCGAATTTCCTCGATATTGAAAACCAGCCCGCGACCATCCCTGGTAACGCAGGCCACCTCGCCCTCGGGCGCCGGCGCGAAGACCACCGGCGTTTCACTTTCGGGCAGCGTCATCAAGGCCTTGCCGGCCTTGCCGCGTGACAACAGGTCTTCGCCCCGGCAGCGGAAGCCGTAGCCGCCGCTGGCGGCGACCAGATACAGCGCGTCGTTCTTGATCGCTACGGCAAGGCAGACCTTGCCGCCGTCCTGGAAATCGGCCAGCGAGGTGGCCGGAACGCCATCGCCCTTGCCGCCGGGGATGTCGGAAGCAGGAATCGAGTAGGCGCGGCCCTTGGTGTCGAGCAGGATCAGGTTATCGACTGTCCGGCAGGGCAAACAGGCCAGCAGCTCGTCGCCGGAGCGGAAGCTCAGTTGCGTCGGGTCGATGTTGTGGCCCTGGCGCGAGCGCAGCCAGCCGTGTTTGGAGACGATCAGCGTGGTCGGTTCATCGACGATGGAGACGGTCTTGGCATCGGACATTGTCACCTTGGCATCGGCTTCGATGAAGGTGCGGCGGTCGTCGCCGTATTTCTTGGCATCGGCCTCGATTTCGGCCGCAACGCAGGCGCGCAGGGCTTCTTCGGAACTCAGCAGTTTGTTGAGGCCGGCCGCTTCTTCGCGCAGCTTGGCCAGTTCCTCGCCGATCTTGATGCCTTCCAGCCGCGCCAACTGGCGCAGGCGGATTTCGAGAATGTCTTCGGCCTGAATCTCGGACAGCTTGAAGTGCGCCATCAGATCGACCTTGGGGTCGTCCGATTCGCGGATGACCTTGATCACCTTGTCGATGTCGAGCAATACCGCCAAACGGCCTTCGAGGATGTGAATGCGCTTTTCGGCGGCAGTCAGGCGGTGGCGCGTGCGCCGCTCGACGGTGGCCAGGCGGAAACGGCACCATTCGGCGATCATGCTGTACAGCGAGGCCTGACGCGGCGTGCCATTGACTCCAAGCACGGTCAGGTTGATCGAGGCATTGGTTTCCAGGCTGGTGTGGGCGAGCAGCATGCGGACCAGATCGTCCTGGCCCTGGCGTGATGAGGCCGGCTCGATGACGAGGCGGACGGCGTGCTCCTTGCCCGATTCGTCACGCACGCCGCTTTCCGAAATCGACGACAGGAAGGCCGCTTTGAGGTTGAGCTGTTCCGGCGTGAATACCTTCTTGCCGGCCTTCTCCTTGGCCACCGGGTTCGAGCAGGCTTCGATTTCCGACAGCACCGTGGCGGTCGACACGCCCGGCGGCAGTTCGGTGATTACCAGCTTCCACTGGCCACGGGCCAGGTTTTCGATTTTCCACTTGGCGCGCACGCGCAGGCTGCCACGGCCGCTGCGGTAGGTAGCAGCGATTTCTTCGGGGGTCGAAATGATCTGCGCGCCGCCGGGGTAATCCGGGCCGGGGATCAGCGCCAGCACTTGGTCTTCTGTGAAATTCGGGTCTTTTATCAGGTTGACCGCAGCATTCGCCACTTCGCGCAGGTTGTGGGCCGGAATTTCGGTCGCCATGCCGACAGCGATGCCCGAGGCGCCGTTGAGCAGGCAAAAGGGCAGGCGGGCCGGGAGCAGGGCCGGTTCGTCGTTGGCGCCGTCGTAGTTGGGCTTCCAGTCGACGGTGCCTTCGTCGAGTTCGGCGAGCAGCAGTTCGGCGATGGGCGTCAGGCGGGCTTCGGTGTAGCGCATGGCGGCGGCGTTGTCGCCATCGCGCGAGCCGAAATTGCCCTGACCATCGACGATCGGGTAACGCAGGCTCCAGTCCTGGGCCATGCGGACCATGGCGTCATAGACCGAAGAGTCACCGTGCGGGTGGTATTTGCCGATCACGTCACCGACGACACGCGCCGATTTGACGTGGCGCGGGCTCTTGTACAGGCCCATTCGGTGCATGGCGTAGAGAATGCGGCGCTGCACCGGCTTCTGGCCGTCGGCAGCCGAGGGCAGGGCGCGGCCGGTGACGACGCTCATGGCGTATTCGAGGTAGCGGCGGGCGGCGTAGTCGGCGGGGGAAGGAATGTCTTTGGCCGGCCCGCTGGCCGCAGGCGGCAGATCCGGCGGCAGAGCGGCGGAGGTTTCCGCCGGCGGTTCGGCCGCCAAGGCCGCCGTCTCCGGTTCAGGGGCTTCCGGTTTGGCGTTCGGGTCGAAGAGTTTGAGCTGGTCGGTCATGGATCGGTGTTCCGGTATCGCAGCGCCTGGGGTGGCGCCTTGCATGCTGGGCGCGATGTTACTAGAAGTTCCCGCTGCGGTGGTCGGCGGTCAGCGGCAATTCAGGCTGGCCGCCTGGTAGCCAGCAGCGCCGGCGGCAGAAAGGCCTCGCTTCGGAAAAGCTAGGCTATTTCAGATAGCCCCAACTCTTCAGCCGGCTCGCCGAATATTCGGCCGCCTTGCCTTGCCGGGTGCGGCGCAAATAGGCTGCGTACTGGCTCGCCGCCTCCTGGCGCTTGCCCATGCCTTCCAGCGAAACGCCTTTCAGAAAAGTGACGCCGGCATCGCCCGGCAGCAGGCGGTCGTACTGGTCGAGATGCTCGTAGGCCAGCGCCGGGTCGCGCTGGCCGAGGGCCAGTACGCCGACCAGCTTTTGCGCCTGCGCCTCCTGCGGGTAGATCTTCGTCGCAGTCTGCGCGTACTCCAGCGCCTGTCCGTCCTTGTCCTGCACTGCAAGGCATTTCGCCATCAGCACGTTGGCGGCGTAGTCGCGCGGCGTGTTTTTCAGCGCCGTCCGGAACTGCTCCTCCGCCTTGCCGTACTGCTTGCCGGCCATCGCCGTCTCGCCGTTCTGGCAGGCCGTGATGGTCGGCTTGATCTGGCGCAGCGCGGCGGTGCTGTCCATGAAGCGTTCGCGGCCGACATCGCGCTTGCTGGTCGCGGCGTACTTGCTCTCGGCCATTTCCCGCGCCGTGTCGCGCCGCTCCTTGCTCATCGGGTGCGTCGAAAACATCGTCTGCAGCATGCCGGGCGATTCCTTCTGCTGGTCGACCAGCAGTTGCTGCAGGCCGACCATGCCGCTCGCCGGGTAGCCGGCGCGCACCATGTATTCCTGGCCCAGCGCATCGGCCTCGCGCTCGTTGTCGCGCGAATAGCTGGAAAGCAGCGCACTGGCGCCCAGTTGTGTGCCGAGATCGGTCAGCCCGCCGAAGCCGGCAGCGCTGCCGATAATGTTGACGCCGGTCACGGCCACCTGCGCCACCATCGCCTGGCCCTGGCGCTGCGCCGCATGCCGCGCGTTGACGTGTCCAAGTTCGTGCCCGAGCAACGCCGCCAGCTCGGCCTCGTTGTCGAGATCGACCAGGATCCCGCGCGTGACGCCCATCGCACCGCCGGGAAAAGTGTAGGCATTGACGTAATTGGCGTTGAGGACGCGATACGAATAAGGCATCTGCGGGCGATGCGTCCTGGCATCCAGCCGGTGGCCGACTTCGGACAGATAGCCGTTGAGCTGCGCATCCTGCACCGCGCCCAGATCCTGCGAAAACTGTTCGGGCGCCACCTTCCGGTCCACGTCCTTCTCTTCATCCTCCGACATGCCGACCAGGATCGAACCGCCGCCGACCGGCGACGTGGCGCAGCCGGAAAGCGCCGCCGCCCCGAACAGGGCGAGCACCTGGCGGCGGTTCAGGCGGTTGCGGAGCAGCTTGTGGGCGAAATCGTCGTGATCGGTCATGGGGCCTCGCGCGGTCGGGGAAGCGAAGAAGGTATTTTGCGACAAAAATGGCCAAATTTCAGGGTCGACCGCAACCGGTAGGGTTTTGCCGCCGCAGTGCCTGCCAGCGCCGGCTCAACGGGCGCCCGGTATTCCGGTGCGGGAACGCTTGCCGACGGGCGCCGCGGAACGCTGGGCGGCCAGGCGCTTGAGCAGTTCGGCAGCCGGCTCGTCGGCCGGGTCTTGCGCCACGAGTTCGCCGCGAAAGGCCTTGGCGAGCAGGGCCGGCGTCAATTGGCCGACTTACCGGCGGGCGGCGGCGAGACGGGCTTCGAGGCGGTCGGCGAAGGCGAAAAGGATTTCGACGCGGCGGATGATTTCGGTTTGTTCTTGTTTTGTTGGTACCAAAACTTCTATTCGCTTAATGGCTTCTGCATTCACATTGGGCTGTGTGATCGCTGTAGAAGATAACCCCAAGGTTTCTTGGCCAATTGGTGCCATCAGACAGAAAAATACATATCGGGGCAATACAGATTGAGCTAGGCGAAAACGAATCAAGTAGGCGCTTGGAATAGCTACGTAGTCGGCTTCAAACACGGCCATCACACCAATTGAGCCAGTGCGCGTTACCAGCAAGTCACCTTTTTGCACCCTGAAGTGCTCAATACGATTACTTGGAACAGCAACACGCGGAGTGCTTTCAGTTATCTCAATCCGACCATCATCCGTCATGTCCGTTGTTCTGATCGTTGGAATTCCAGTTTTCGAGGTTGTGTATTCGTTTTTTCCAAACCGTGGCCCATAGAATGAGCTTTCACATACGTCGCCGACTGTCATTTGAAGCCATGGCTCTTGGAGTCCATGCTCGTCGCGCCAATCCTCAGTCAGCCGCCCCGAGGTGGCGGCGGCGAGGATGGACTGGCGGAAGCGTTTGAGCTGGGCCGGGAGGCGGTCGAGGCGGTCGCGGCAGGCATCCACCCGCGCCAGCACGCTGTCGAGTTTGTCGGCGATGCGTTTTTGTTCGGGGAACGGGGGAAGTGTTATTTCAAGAGGATAAACATCGGAGCGACTGACTCCTGGAATGGCTGTCGATTTGTTCAACTCTTTCAGCGGCAATGATTGAAGCTTGTAGTACCAATATTTATCCCAGATTATCCATTAG
>DJUX01000062.1 GCA_002440665.1 Dechloromonas sp. UBA6271 | reverse complement strand
ACATCCTGGTCGGCGGTGGCGGGCTTAATGTGTTGATCGGTGGCAAAGGCGACGACCGGATTACGGCCGGCAACAAGAACTCGGTCAAAAGAATCTGCAACGACCCCCAATGGAGCCTGGCAGCATGACCCCGCCATGCTCAAACCCCAATACACTGCTCGCCTTGGCGCTTACGGCAAGCCTGTTATTTGGCTGCCAGACGGGCATCTCACCGGCCAACGCGCAAAGCCAGCCCCCCGGCACGCTCAGCACTCAGGAACGGATCAAGCGCGGCCAGGCGTTGTTCGATGAAAAGTGCAAGACCGTGGCGGGCGAGAAAATCTACAAGACGGTGCCCGAGGTTGAGGGAGTGCTGCTGCTCAAGGTACGGCCAAGGGTCGGCGGCAATGAGTGGGCCGACAAGATGTGGCCGGGAGCGGCTTTTGCCCTTGAGGCTACCGCCGACGAGTTCATCAACACTTTTCTTGGGTATGAGGAGGCATTTAGCAAAGAGGGACCGCGTGCCATTACCCAGAAGAACCGCGGGTATATCAATACAAGCTTCAAACCTGGGTTTAAGGAGCACCCCGGCTACCGCTACGTCGACATCATCGACGACAAAGACGGAAAGCGGTATCGGCATGTTCTGGCGCAAAAACAGCGGCCAAACTCAACAATTGGCTGGATAGACGTGGTGCTCAACAAAACCTCTGCCCCCGACCCCACCCCGCGTTACGCCGTGACCTACGAGGACCACGTTGTTCCGGAAGAGCGCGCGCTATGGTTGGCGAGCGGCACGGTCAAGGTGATTGACCAGCAAACCGGTGAAGTATTGGGCGAGATGACCCGCTATGCCTGGAGCGCCGGCGCCCCTACGGCAGCCAATCCCAGCCCATGGCTGACGGCCTATAAATGCCCTGGTCATGCTGAAGCTGCGGGTTCTGCAACCCGAATGTTCGTTGACCAAATCCTGATTCCGAAGAAGGAGAAATAATCATGCCGACTATTACCGACTATCTGAAATATGCCAACCTGCAAATGGCGGCTGAAGCGCTTTATGGGTTCGACGCCAACGTCGACCCCAATTCGACACCCGGTGCACGACGCGAGAACTGGGCGCTCAATACTCAGGACAACCTGACCACCGGCAACCGCCACGCCAGCAAATTCACCGCCAGTGCTGAGGGCTCAGGTCTTGCATTAACGC
The DNA here is from genome assembly GCA_002440665.1 of Dechloromonas sp. UBA6271. Classification (GTDB taxonomy): domain Bacteria; phylum Pseudomonadota; class Gammaproteobacteria; order Burkholderiales; family Rhodocyclaceae; genus Azonexus. The sequence goes on along the minus strand of DJUX01000062.1, from coordinate 16,898 downwards.
GCTCATGCTGAGGGGTCACTCATGCTGCTCATGCTGAGGGGTCAGGTCTTGCATTAACGCACTACCCAACCTACGCTAACTGCCATGTCCAGACCATTGCGTATTGAGTTGGCCGGCGGTTTGTATCATGTGACTTCTCGGGGAGATCGCCGGGAGACTATTTATTTTTCGGATGCAGACCGGCAACAATGGCTGACGATTCTCGCCGAGGTATGTCAGCGCTTCAATTGGCGCTGCCATGCCTGGTGTCAGATGACCAATCACTATCATCTGGTTGTGGAAACGCCCGAGGCCAATCTGGCGCAGGGAATGCGGCAGTTGAACGGCGTGTATACGCAGTACATCAACCGTACCCATCGACGCGTCGGCCATGTGTTTCAGGGGCGCTACAAAGCCATTCTCGTTGAGCGTGACGCCTATCTTGTCGAGTTGTCCCGCTATGTCGTGCTCAACCCGGTCAGGGCCGGCATGGTGCCGTTGCCTGGAGAATGGCCCTGGAGTTCATGGCAGGCCATGATGGGGCAGGCGCCGTCGGCGGAATGGCTAGAAACCCGGTGGCTATTACGGCAGTTTTCAGAAGATGACATTCAGGCACGCAAAGCCTATGAGGATTTTGTTCGTGCCGGGATTGGCTTGCCCAGTATTTGGGAAGAATTGAGCGGGCAAATCTACCTGGGCAGCCGGGAATTCATCGAGGTAGCCCAGGCCAGCCTTCCAGGTCAGTCTCAGAGCAAGGAAATTCCCCGCATGCAACGGCGGCCTCCAGCAAAACCGCTGGCCGACTACGCAGCCAGGTTTCATGAACGCGACGATGCCATCCGCGCCGCGTTTGCCAGTGGCGATTACACCCAGGCCCAGATTGCAGAACATTTCGGCGTGCATTATTCAACGGTGAGCCGCGTCGCGAAAAAAGGAACGGGAAGGTAATCGAGTGCTTCGCTTGCGGCAATGAAAGACCTGATGCCGTTCGCTTCCTCTACAAGTTCGGAGGCTTTCTGGGGGGCTTGTTGCGTCGCGTATAATCTCCGGTTTTCGAGGTGGACTGCCTGTTGCGGTCGACCCCTCAAAAACAGGAAAAATCATGCTCGACATCCAACAACTCCGCTCCAATCTCGACGCTGTTGCCGCCGGCCTGGCCAAGCGTGGCAAGCCGATCGACTTTTCCGAATTCACGGCGCTGGAAACCGAGCGCAAGACGCTACAGACGCGCACGCAGGACTTGCAGGCGCAGCGCAATTCGCTGTCCAAGCAGATCGGCATGCTCAAGGGGCAGGGCAAGGATGCTGCCGAGGTGATGGCGCAGGTGGGTGCGCTGGGCGATGAGTTGAAGGCTTCGGAAGCCCGTCTGGCCGAGTTGCTGGAAAAGTTCAACGCCATCCTCGCCGGACTGCCGAATATTCCCGATGAGTCGGTGCCGGTTGGCAGCGATGAAACCGCCAACGTCGAGATCAAGCGCTGGGGCACGCCGCGTGTCTTCGATTTCGTGGTCAAGGATCACACCGATGTCGGCGAGGCGCTTGGCCAGCTCGATTTCGCCACCGCCGCCAAGATTTCCGGTTCCCGCTTTTCGCTGCTCAAGGGTGGCGTCGCCCGCCTGCACCGCGCGCTCGCCCAGTTCATGCTCGACACTCACACGTCCGAGCATGGTTATACCGAAGTCTATGTGCCTTACCTGGTCAATGCCGCCAGCCTGCACGGTACCGGCCAGCTGCCCAAGTTCGAGGAAGACCTGTTCAAGGTGCTGCGTGGCGAGCAGGATCCGCTCTACTTGATCCCGACTGCCGAAGTACCGGTGACCAACATCGTGCGCGATGAAATCCTCGCCGCCGAAGCGCTGCCGCTGAAGTTTGTCTGCCATACGCCATGCTTCCGTTCCGAGGCTGGTTCCGGTGGCCGTGACGTGCGTGGCATGATCCGTCAGCACCAGTTCGACAAGGTCGAGTTGGTGCAAATCGTGCATCCGGAGCAGTCGACCGCAGCACATGAAGAACTGACCCGTCAGGCCGAAATCATCCTCGAAAAGCTGGAGCTGCCGTATCGTCGCATGGCGCTGTGCTCCGGCGACATGGGTTTTTCCGCCGCCAAGACTTACGACCTCGAAGTCTGGTTACCGGCGCAGAATACCTACCGCGAAATCTCGTCCTGCTCCAACTTCGGCGCCTTCCAGGCTCGCCGCATGCAGGCCCGTTTCCGTAATGACAAGAACAAGACTGAACTGGTGCATACGCTGAACGGTTCCGGCCTGGCCGTCGGGCGGACGCTCGTGGCGATTCTGGAAAATTTCCAGAACGCCGACGGCAGCGTGACAATTCCCGCTGTGCTGCGACCGTACATGGGCGGGCTGGAAAAAATCGAGCCAAAGTGCTGATTTTTCGGCGCAGGCTAACCGTGCGCAGCGCGCGTTAAGCGCTGAAGGCGCGGCCATAGCCAGAAAATCAGCGCTTGAGTTTGAGGCCTGGTCCGTTGCCCGGCATGCCGATCATCGGTTCGACACGCGGCGAGATGGATTCCTGCGGCTGGTTGCGAACGAGGATGTCATAGTAGCTGCGGATGTTCTCGACCAGAAGCACCGCCTCGCCGCCACGCGCGCGACCCGATTTCAGCCGCTCGTAATACTTCGGCTGGGCCAGCAGCGGCAGGACGCGCTTCATTTCGTACCACGCCGTCGGGTCTGCCCCAATCTGCCTGGCCAGGGTTCGTGCCGCGTTGAAATGGCCGGGGCCGATGTTGTACGAGGCGAGCGCCAGCCAGGTGCGATCCGGTTCGGCGACGTCATCCGCCTGCAGATCCTTGAGGATATTGATGTAGCGGGCGCCGCCGAGGATGCTCTCGCGGACATCGAGGCGGTTGCCGACGCCGAGGCGGTCGGCGGTTTCCGCAGTCAGCATCATGATGCCGCGCACGCCGGTCGGGCTGGTCGCTTCAGGATCCCATTGCGACTCGTGGTAGGCAATGGCGGCAATCAGGCGCCAGTCGATGCCGGTGATCAACTGCGCGGCGACGAAATGCTTGCGCAACTTGGGCAGCACGGTTTCGATCTTGCCCAGGAAGGCCACGATATCCGCCTGCTTCAGGCGCCGCACGTGGCCGAAATACCGGTCCTCCAGTTTCGCCAGCGTGCCGTCGCGCTGAGCCCTGTCGACGAAAGCGCTGGCCCGGGCCAGCAACTCGGCGTTGGGTTTGCTGCCCAGCCACCAGACGACGGGATGGCTCTCGCCGAGTTCCAGCGTTGCCTGCAGGGATGGTACGAACTGCGCGGCAATCTGGACCAGCATCGAATCGATGGCGATCAGGTCGGCCTGTCGCTTGCCGAGCATTTCGAGCAGCCCGAAGAAATCCCCGTCCTTGTATTCGACGACCTGCAGATCGGGAATTTCCTTCTGCAGGGCAAGTAACGTCGCCAGTTGTCGGGAGCCGCTCAGGGCATGAACGGTTCTCCCGCGCAGTTCGTTGCGGTCGTTGAGCGGCAGCGATGCTTCGTGCTGGATCAGCACATCGGTGCTTTGCAGGATCGCCGGCGTCGCTTTTTGGGTATTGTCGGCGGGAAGTGGTAACCAGGCGACGGCGAGGTGCGCCTTGCCGGCCTGTAGTGAGGATTCGATTTCCTGCGGTGACACCACCAGGTATTTGACGCCGACACCGAGTTCCTGGGCAAAGGCCTCGACCAGGTCATGCTCAATGCCGAGGATCGCCCCCTTGTCATCGGCGTAGTAAGTTAGCGGGCCGTTGCTGATAAGGACGATCAAATCGTGCTGTGCCGGTGTCGGAAAGGGCAGGGCGCGGTGCGGCAACTGTGGCAGTTGCTCACCGCAAGCGGACAGCAAGGAAAACAGTGTGATCAGAAGGATTTTTAAACAGCGCATTCCTGACTTGTGCTATTATCTTGCCCGCTCCGGAGAGGTGGCAGAGTGGTCGAATGTACCTGATTCGAAATCAGGCGTACTGCAAGGTACCGTGGGTTCGAATCCCACCCTCTCCGCCAGAAAAACAATGAGTTAGATTTATTTAAGGCCAGCCATCAAGTGCTGGCCTTTTTGTTTCTGCATCTTCAGCTCCGCCACTGGCCAAGGCAGGACTCCAGATGTTACCGGATTGACGATTCGTCGGCATCAGTCGGCACGACAGATTTTGGCCGTCCTGCACCAATAGGCAATGGCAAGCTGACATTGAGCTGGCTTTTTGTATCTTTCGCAGGCTGATCTGCGATTAGAATTCTAAAGATAGACATTCCCCGCTTACTACGATGACATCAATTATTCCAGTTGTGCTTTCCGGTGGCTCCGGTACCCGTCTGTGGCCGCTTTCGCGCGAGAAGTATCCCAAGCAATTGTTGCCGCTGGTCGATGACCAGTCGATGTTGCAGGCGACGGTGGCCCGAATGGACGGCATTCCTACGCTGGGCGATCCCCTGCTGGTCTGCAATGAGGAACATCGCTTCGTCGTGGCTGAACAGATTCGCCTGCTCGGCAAGTGCGGCAAGATCATTCTCGAACCGGTCGGGCGCAATACCGCCCCGGCGTTGACGCTTGCGGCCCTGTTCGCCTCCCAGGGCGGGGCCGACCCGGTGCTGGTGGTGATGCCGGCCGATCATGTGATTCTGGACACGGTGGCGTTCCAGGCGGCGGTCGTCAAGGCGGCGCGTCTGGCCGAGACCGGGCTGACAGTCACCTTTGGGATCACGCCGGATTGTCCGGAAACCGGTTACGGCTATATTCAAAAAGGTGCGCCGCTGGCCGGCGAGACCGAGGCTTTCCGGCTCGCCCGCTTCGTCGAGAAGCCCAAGCGGGAAGTGGCCGAGACCTACGTCGATTCCGGCGAATACCTGTGGAATAGTGGTTTGTTCGTGATGCGCGCCTCGGTCTGGCTGGCGGCGCTGGAAGCCTGTCGCCCGGATATCCTGGCGGCCTGCCGGCAGGCCTTGGCGGAAGGCAGCACGGACGGCGATTTCGTGCGCGTCGCCCGCGAGGTGTTCGCTGCCTGCCCGGCCGATTCGATCGACTACGCGGTGATGGAACGCCTGACCACCGGTCAGCCCGGCTTGCCGGCAAGCGCCGTGATACCCCTGACGGCAGGCTGGTCCGATGTCGGCGCCTGGGATGCGCTGTGGAAGGTGCTGCCAAAGTGCGAGCGCGGCAATGCTTCGCGCGGCGATGTCCTGCTCGAATCCTGCAGCGACACCCTGGCCATTTCCGAAGGGCGGCTGGTCGCCTGCGTCGGCGTCAGCAACCTGGTCGTCGTCGAGACCGACGATGCGGTGCTCGTCGCCCACCACGATGCGACGCAGGACGTGAAGAAGATCGTCGAGCGCCTGAAGGCCGAGCAGCGCAGCGTGGCACAATGGCACCGCAAGGTGTTCCGGCCTTGGGGCTGGTACGACGGCGTCGATGCCGGGTCGCGCTTCCAGGTCAAGCGCATCTGCGTCAAGCCGGGCGCTTCGCTGTCGCTGCAGATGCACCATCACCGCGCTGAACACTGGATTGTCGTCAGCGGCACGGCACAGGTGACGAAGGGGGAGGAAATTTTCCTGGTCTCGGAAAACCAGTCGACCTACATTCCGCTCGGCGTGACCCATCGCCTGGCCAACCCCGGCATCGTGCCGCTCGAAATGATCGAGGTGCAGTCGGGAAGCTACCTCGGCGAGGACGACATTGTCCGCTTCGAAGATACATACGGGCGGAACTGACGATGATTCTGGTTACCGGCGGCACCGGCTATATCGGTTCGCACACGGTCGTCGAACTGCTGCAGGCCGGCCGCGACCTGGTGATTTTCGACAACCTGGCAAACAGTTCCATCCGCGTGCTCGAACGCATCGAGGCCATCACCGGGATTCGCCCGCGTTTCGTCGAGGGTGATATTCGCGATCCCGGGGCGTTGACCGCAACCTTCAGGGAATTTTCCATCGAATCGGTGATCCATTTCGCCGGCCTCAAGGCGGTGGGTGAATCGGTCGCCGAGCCGATGCGCTATTACGACAACAACGTGCTGGGCTCGCTGCGGCTGTGCGAGGCGATGGCTGCGGCCGGCGTTCGCCAGATGGTCTTCAGTTCGTCGGCGACGGTCTATGGCGACCCGCATGCGGTGCCGATCCGCGAGGATTTCCCGTTGCAGGCGACCAACCCCTACGGGCGCACGAAACTGCACATCGAGGAGATGCTGCGTGACTTCGCCGCTGGCGATCCCGCCTGGCGCATCGCCCTGCTGCGCTACTTCAACCCGGTCGGCGCGCATCGCAGCGGCCTGATCGGCGAGGATCCGCGGGGAACGCCCAACAACCTGATGCCCTACGTCAGCCAGGTCGCGATCGGGCGCCGGGCGGAACTCGGGGTGTTCGGCGACGACTACCCGACGCCGGATGGCACCGGCGTGCGCGACTACATCCACGTTGTCGACCTGGCGCGCGGGCATCTGGCGGCCTTGGCAGCACTCGAACGATCCGCCGGCATGCTGACCGTCAATCTCGGCACCGGGCGCGGCTACAGCGTTCTGGAAGTGGTCGCCGCCTTCGAAAAGGCCAGCGGCCAGCGCGTCGCCTATCGCATCAAGCCGCGCCGGCCGGGCGACGTCGCCGCCTGTTACGCCGATCCGGCACTCGCCGGCGAATTGCTCGGGTGGCGTGCTGAATACGATCTCGATGCCATGTGCCGTGACGCCTGGCGCTGGCAGGCGGGAAACCCCGAAGGCTACGAGGCGGCCCGTCCTTAAAATGCAGCGTAGCTCATAGGTCGGTTTCGGGCAGAATTCGTCCATGGATGCCTTTGGCTTGCTGCCCTCCGACAATTTCGTGATTGGTACCGGCCGCTCGGCCGATCAGGCTGCGTTGCCGCAAGCCATGTGGTACTTCCGCGACGAGATGATCGCTGTGCCGAAGCCGGGCCTGCCACTGGCAGGGTTCGCGCGCGACCTGACGATGACGCAGGATCTGGCGGCGTGGGCCGAAACGAACCCGCCGGGCGGCGTGCCGGCTTATCCCCCGCTGGTCTGGGTCGGTTCGCCGCTGGTCGAGCGCGATGCCGTTCTCGATCCGGGCGGCACGAAGGTCATCACGGCGCACGGGGAACTGGCCCTGCAACTGGTGGCGAAACTGCCGCTCAACGGGTCGTGGTTCGACACGAGCAGCATTGCCTTCTGCTGCGGTCGACGCCTGAAAATACGCGGAAATCAAATTGGCGACACTTTCATTGCCCGCACTTTCTGGCCGCAGGATTTCCGATTGCCGCCGGTGCCAGCAAGCGTCGCGTTGGCGCCGGGTCCGGCGGCGATTCGTGATTGGGTACGGGCGCAGCCACAGGGCGGGGCGCGCAGCCCGTTCGCCGTCGATTCCGTCTGGCGCCGGCCCGGCGCGCCGGCGGTGCAGGCTGGGCAGCCACTCATCGGGCTGATGCTCAACGGCGCCCAGGGCGACGACGACGAAGCGCACGGCGGTCATTTCGCGCTGATGACCGGGCAGGTCGGCAGCGAAGGCGTGATCGACGACCTGCTGGTGAATAATTTCTATACGCTGGACGCCGAGAGCGAGAAGGGCATCATCGCCGCTCCGGTACCGCTCGACAATTACCTCGGCGACCTCAACAGCGGCCAGGCCTGGTACCGGCCGTCGTACATGCTGGTGGCGACGCTCAAGGATGCGCGAGTGCCGAACTACCTGCAATCGGCTTTTGGGCGCGTCTACAATCACTTTTTCCGCCACCAGTTCGCCTATCAGCACGCCCGCGCCAACTGTGCCGGCATCAGCGTGACGACGTTGCGCACGCTGGGCTGGCGCATACCCGAACGCGGGCCGGAAAGCTGGCTGAAGGCGATTCCGGCGCTGCCGCTGACGGCGTTCAAGGCGCGCAGTCTGAAGAAGGGCAAGGCGGTGTTCGACTACCTTACCGAAGACCGGACCCGGCTCTACCCGGCCGCCGCCTTCGAGGAAATCGCGGCCGATCTGTTGCGACTGGCGAGCGGGCAAAGCCAACGCACGTTGAGCGATTTCGAGCGCCTGCTGGCTGACGATGTGCAGGAGATCATGCTGATCCGCGTTCCCCAGTTCCCGTCGAGCCGGGCCTGGGGCGACTGGCCTGTCGATTCGAGCCGCGAATACGCCGCGCGCGTGCCGTCCGACCCGGCGCGGCAGCAGATCATCCCGGTGCCGCCGCGGCCGTTCCCGGCCGAATTGCGCGATCCGCGCATGCCCGGCGAGCCGCCGCTGCGCTCCGACTACGCGGTGCTGGCCTGGGCGCTGGCGATTGTTGCGCTGTTTGTGTTCATCCTGCGCCGGCTCTTGGCATAATCCGCCTGTGCTCGCCTACATCGTTCGCCGCCTGCTGTATGCCATCCCGATCCTGATCGGGGTGAACCTGCTGACGTTCGCGCTGTTCTTCGTCGTCAACACGCCGGACGACATGGCGCGCATGCAGTTGGGGGTCAAGCGCGTGACGCCGGAGGCCATCGAGAAATGGAAGGTCGAGCGCGGCTACGACCGGCCGCTGCTGATCAATTCGGCAGCAAAAGGGTTGTCGACCGTAACCGACACCATCTTCTTCCAGAAATCGGCGCGCATGTTCGTCGGCGATTTCGGCCGCGCGGAAGACGGCCGCGACATCGCCCGCGAGATCGGCGCGCGCATGGGGCCGTCGCTGGCCATCGCGTTGCCGACCTTCATCCTCGGCCTGTTCGTGACAGTCAGCTTCGCGCTGACGCTGGCCTTCTTCCGCGCCACTGCCTTCGATTTCTGGGGCGTCGTGCTGTGCGTGGCGATGATGTCGATTTCGGGACTGTTCTACATCATCGGCGGCCAGTTCCTGATCAGCAAGGTGTGGCGGCTGGTGCCGATTTCCGGCTACGCCGACGGCATCGATGCCTGGCGTTTCCTGCTGCTGCCGGTCTTCATCGGCGTCATTTCCGGCATCGGTTCCTCGACGCGCTGGTATCGCACCATCTTCCTCGAAGAAGTGAACAAGGATTACGTGCGCACCGCGCGCGCCAAGGGGCTGCCGGAAACCGTCGTCTTCTTCCGCCACGTATTGCGCAATGCCTTGATCCCGATCCTGACCGGCGTCGTCGTCGTCATCCCGCTGCTCTTCATGGGCTCGCTGCTGACCGAATCCTTCTTCGGCGTGCCCGGCCTCGGCAGCTACACCATCGACGCGATCAACGCGCAGGATTTCGCCGTCGTGCGCTCGATGGTCTTCATCGGCTCGGTGCTCTACATCGTCGGCCTGATCCTGACCGACATTTCCTACACCGTGGTCGACCCACGGATCCGCTTCGAATGATGGGCTTCCAGGTCGTCGTCCTCTGGTCGGACATGCTGATCTGGCTGCTGGTGGCGGCTGGCATCGGCGTCGGCGTGCTGGTGGCGAAGACGCCGCCGCTGCTCGCGGCCTGGCGGCGGGTCGGCGCCAACCGGGTCGGCATGGCATCGGCGACCGTGCTGCTCGCCTTCATCGCCATCGGCCTGCTCGATTCTCTGCATTTCCGCCTGCAACTCGACGGCAAGCCGGGGCAGAAGGCCAGCTATGCCATCGAGGTGCTGTCGGTGCTCGACGTGTTGGCGGCGCCGCTGCGCCTGCGCAACGAGAAAACCTATTCGGAACCCTTCGCGACGCGCCTCTACGCCAAGGAAACGATCGACTTGCCGGGCGGCGAGACGCTGCGCGACTACCCGCGCCTGAAACACGGCGGCCGCCATCTCGGCGAGCGCGAGGGCGAGGTGGCGGCCGATGCCGGGATGACGGCATTCCGCGTCGGCGTGCTGGCCTTGCTCGGCTGGCTGGCGCTGGCGACTGCTGTGTCGGCGCTGGTCGGGCGCGGCGATACGGTTGCGGTCGACGCCTCGGGATGGCAGAAAATCTGGCGCGGCGAAAACGCCTTCGCCTGGAATGCCGTCCTGCTGACGCTCGGCCTCATGCTGCTGATCGTCGTGCCGCTGTTCTGGCTCGCAGGTCAATACCACGTCTTCGGCACCGACAAGGTCGGGCAGGACGTGCTCTACCAGGTGCTGAAAAGCGTGCGTACCGGGCTCATCATCGGCCTAGTGACGACGCTGGTCATGCTGCCGATGGCGGTGCTGCTCGGCATCGTCGCCGGCTATTTCCGGGGCTGGATCGATGACATGATCCAGTACATCTACACCGTTCTCAACTCAATCCCCGGCGTGCTGCTCATCGCCGCCGCCGTGCTGATGATGCAGGTGGTCATCGACACCCATCCGCAATGGTTCTCGACCGCCGCCGAACGCGCCGACCTGCGCCTGCTGGCGTTGTGCTTCATCCTCGGCATCACGAGCTGGACGGGCCTCTGCCGGCTGCTGCGCGGCGAGACGCTCAAGCTGCGCGAACTCGAATACATCCAGGCGGCGCAGGCCTTCGGCGTATCGAGCTGGCGCATCGTCGTCCGCCACATCCTGCCCAACCTGATGCACATCGTCATCATCGCGCTGGTCATGGATTTCTCCGGGCTGGTGCTGGCCGAGGCGGTGCTCTCCTACGTCGGCATCGGCGTCGATCCGACCATGATCAGCTTCGGCACCATGATCAATAGCGCGCGCATGGAACTGGGCCGTGAGCCGGTCGTCTGGTGGTCGCTGGCGGCGGCCTTCACCACCATGTTCATCCTCGTGCTGGCCGCCAACCTGTTCGCCGACGCGGTGCGCGACGCATTCGACCCGAGGGCCGCCTGATGCTCGAAGTCACCAAGCTGCGCCTCGGTTTCGCCGCCGGCAAAAAGATGCTGGTTGCGGTCGACGGCATTTCCTTTGCCATTTCCAAAGGCGAAACCTTCGCGCTGCTTGGCGAATCCGGTTGCGGCAAATCGGCAACGGCGCAGGGCATCATGCGCCTGCTGCCGGCCGCCGGGCGCATCACTGGCGGCAGCATCAAGCTGGAAGGCGGGGAACTGCTGACCCTGGCCGAAGCTGACATGCGCCAGGTGCGCGGCGCCCGCATCGCGATGATCTTCCAGGAGCCGGCGACCAGCCTCAACCCGGTGCTCACCGTCGGCGTCCAGATCGGCGAAGTGCTCGACCGCCATTGCGACCTGCGCGGTGAACCGGCCCGCCAGCGCATGCTGGAACTGCTGCGCCAGGTCGGCATCGCCGACCCCGAGCGACGGCTCGACGAATACCCCTTCCAGTTCTCCGGCGGCATGAAGCAGCGCGTGATGATCGCCATTGCACTGGCCGGCGAGCCCGACCTGCTGATCGCCGACGAGCCGACCACCGCGCTCGACGTCACAGTCCAGGCGCAGATTCTCGACTTGCTGGCGCAACTCCAGCGCGAGCGCGGCATGGGCATGCTGCTGATCACCCACGATCTTGGCGTCGTCGCCAAAATGGCGCACCGCATCGGCGTCATGTACGCCGGCGAACTGGTCGAGGTCGCCGACCGCGAGGAATTCTTCACCCGCCCGCAACATCCCTACACGCAGGCGCTTTTCGCGGCCCTGCCGGAAGTCTCGCGACGCGGCATGGCGCTGACGACGATTCCCGGCCAGGTGCCGTCGCTGGCCGCGATGCCGGCCGGATGCCGCTTTGCCGACCGCTGCGCGCACGTGATGCCGGTTTGCCGGGAAAGCGCGCCGGACTGGCGCAGCGTCGCCGCCAGCCATGCCTTGCGTTGCTACTGGTCGGGCGGCGCAACCGCCACTGCCGACAACACCCCGCGTATTGGCTTGGGCCATCTTATCCCCGAGATGGCACCGTTCCTCGACGTCGTCGACCTGAAAGTCCATTTCCCGATCCGCCGTGGCATCCTGCAACGGACAGTCGGCCAGGTGCTTGCGGTCGACGGCGTTTCACTGGCCATTTCCGCCGGGCGCACGTTGGCGCTGGTCGGCGAATCCGGTTGCGGCAAGACGACGGTCGGCAAGGCGCTGCTGCAACTGGTCAACACAACGTCTGGCAGCGTCCGCCTCGGCGGCAGCGAACTGGTCGGCATGCAGGGCAAACGCCTGCGGGCGGCGCGGCGCCACATGCAGATGGTTTTCCAGGACCCGTTCGCCTCACTCAACCCGCGCCTGCGGGTCGGCGAAATCATCGCCGAAGGCATGTCGGCGCTCGGGCTGGAAAGCGATGGCGCGACCCGGGGCAGGGCAGTGGCGGCATTGCTGAAACAGGTCGGCCTGCCTGACGAAGCCGCCGGCCGTTACCCGCACGAATTTTCCGGCGGCCAGCGCCAGCGCATCGCCATAGCCCGCGCCCTGGCCGTGCAGCCGGAACTGCTGATCTGCGACGAACCAACATCGGCGCTCGACGTATCAGTGCAGGCGCAGATTCTCAACCTGCTCAAGAAACTGCAGGAAGAACTCGGCGTCGCCTACCTGTTCATTACCCACAATTTCGCGGTGGTCGAGTATCTGGCCAACGATGTCGCGGTGATGTACCTCGGGCGCATCGTCGAGCGGGGCAGTGCGCAGGAGGTGCTGCGTTCACCGAAGCATCCCTATACGCAGGCGCTGCTGTCGGCGGTGCCGGTGCCGCGGCTGGATGCGCCTTCGGCGGCGATCCGCCTGCCCGGTGAAACGCCGTCGCCGGCCAATCCGCCGGCCGGCTGCCATTTCCACCCACGCTGCCCGCAGGCCATGGATGTCTGCCGGCAGCGCTATCCGGAAAGTACCGGGGTCTCAGCGACGCACACTGTCAACTGTTACCTGGTCGGCTGAATTAGCGTGGTGTCTATGGTCTGGGCGAATTGAAGCCAGCCGCGAATATGACATTACTATATATTTTTGTGCGCCAGAGGTGAGCGAACCAATTCAAACGATGCGTTTTCGCCGAAAAATTCTGATGCCAAACAGACCCACGCCCAACATCAAAAATGTGCCTGGTTCCGGTACGCTTGTATCGGCGATTATCGCCTGCATGGTTCCGGTGAAGTCACCATTCCCTACGAACATCAATCCTGTCACGAAAGCAGTGATGTCAAAGGGATTTAATTCCGCCGAGGTTTCGATTCCTCTGATCTGGAATTTGGAAACGCCCGCTTGTCCAAAGTCAAAAAAAGTATTCACGGCAAGTCCGGTCATGGCCAAGGTCCAGCCCGAACCGTTCCAAATATAAACATCGTATAAGCCATCGCCAATCTGACTGACTATCTCCACCTTCCAGAAATTCGGATCGTTCGCACCCTTCTCGAACGTGAAGCCCGTTGCCACCAGCGGGTCGATATAGGTCACTGTGTTGCTCGATACCCCTGAAATGTTAAAGCCATAAAGCGGTCCGGCAGTCATGCCGCTCGTAGTCGGTATCGGCTGGAAGGTGGGAAGGAAGACGTTGATGTTGCCTGTGTTGAGCGGAGTAAAGTCGAAATACGATTGCGAACGCGATTGTGGCGAACCGTCAGCGCGCGTGTCCGTCAGGGCGATTGCAATAGAGTATTGATGCCCATACTGAAGGTTTAGCGACGATGGCAACTGGAAACTGTTCCCTGTACTAATCGGATTACTTTCGTAGATGAAGTCTGCTTGCTGGAACGACTGGGTACTCGAGCCGTTGCGGTTCGTTGTCGTCACCGGGCTCCCAATGTCAAAAACGCGCACCCTGACTTCGTCAATTGCGACATTATTGAGGACCGTTGGCAGTTGCCAACTGATGGTCGGCGTCAGGCCCGCCCCCGAAACGCTCATCGATTGGACAAACGGCATTGAGCCGACGCTACCGACCGCTTGGGTCGAGTAAACGTTGGTAGTTCCCTGCGCGTAATTCGGGGTTGACGAAAGGACGAGATCCCATGAATTGGTCCGATTGGCGTCATAGGGGCGACTGGCGAAAAACTGATCCGGGTGTACAGTATATGGACGGTAGAAAAGCGCTTGTTTGACCCAGTCTGGGTCATTGGGGGTGGTGCAGGAGCTTCCTGTCGGGCATTGGCGTGTAAAGCCATAGCTTGTAGACGCGGGATTTACTGAGTTTGATCCCCATATCAAAATGTCGCCCGTCGCATAGTTGTTCGAGTTGGCACTGTTCTGTTGGCGGATTGCAAACGTGTCCGTCGTGGTTGGCACGGCTGTAGCAGCGCAAGTGGCAAGAGCCAAGGCGACTGTGGCAATTCTTTGAGGCAATGAGAACATGTTCATGTCTTTTGCTCCTGGATGAATTGACGTTTCGGAGGAAAAAAATCGAGTTGGAAGCCGATCTCGCAGTCGATGTGCTCCCTGCGTTCGCATAAGCATAAATCACTCCATTTTATGCGGTGCAACTATCCCTCAGCGTTTCAGCTTTTATTGCTTGTTTGAACCAGCGCCACTGTAAAGAAATCCGACAGCCTTGTTGGCATAGGACGCTGATGTTCCGGCATTGCGATTAAAAGGGGGAAGGTTCAATCAAAGAGGCCATCATGGCAGTACCTTAAGCCATCCGTGATTGTCGGATGTTTTGACGGGCCGCAGCGCGAGGAACTGTTAGTGAGCAAACGGGCCAAGCTCGAATTAAATCGGGGAGATTCTGATTTTTGCCCGTTTTTGCCGGTTGACCGCAACAGGCCAAGGAGGGGAATCGGTTTGAGTCCGAAACCCCGGTTCAAGTCCACCGGATGGCAGATTAACTACGCCGTCCGTTGCCCGATTTGGCGACCTTGGTCGGAGCGGCAGGTTTAGCTGCAGCGACCTTGGTATTCTTGCCGCTAGTTGTCTTCGTGACCTTGTTCGGAGCCTTTGAGGTATCGGCAGCGGCCAGCTTGACGCTGCTTTTCTTTGTATCCTTGGCAGCGAGCTTGTTGTCGGCTGCTTTGCCCTTGGTCAGTTTGTCGGCCTTGCCCGAGCGCACTGACTGGGTTCCTGTGACCTGTGCCTTTGGTTCCGGCTCGACGATCTGCGGCAGACGGGGTTCGGCGCCCATGCTTTCCAGATTGTCGGCCCCCTTGCCGGCCGGTACCAGCACGGTGGAGCCGACTGCCAGTTTAATCTTGCCGTTCAGACCGTTGGCGCGCAGCAGGTCGGGGAGGGCGATGCCAAAGCGCGGCGCCACCTGGTCCAGCTTCTCCCCGGATTTTAGCGTGTAGGCCTGCCATTCGGTCAGTGGTGCGTCGTGGTTCTCCAGGTTGTTCTGGAAGGTGGCAAGCTTGTCGGCGGGCAGGACGACCGGGGTATCAGCTTTCATGACCGGGCGGTTATGCGAGGGATTCAACGCCATGAATTCGTCGACCGGCATGTTGGCAAGGCGGGCCGCAGTCTTGACGTCCATCGGCCGCGGCGTTCCGACGGTCGCGAAGTAGGGGCGATTGATGATTTCCGGCAGGCCCAGCTGGCTCATCAGCGTCGCGTTGCTGAAGATGTTCTTGAGCGCCTGCAGCTTCGGTACGTAATGCCGGGTTTCGTTAGGCATCGTCAGGCTGGCGTAATCGGTCGGCAGGCCCTTCGCCTGGTTCTTCTCGATCGCCCGCTTGACCGCGCCTTCGCCCCAGTTGTAGGAGGCCAGCGCCAGGTGCCAGTCGCCGTGCATGTCGTAGATGGTTTGCAGGTATTCAAGCGCGGCACCGGTGGAAGCGACGATGTCGCGGCGCTGATCCTGCCACCAGTTTTGCTCGAGATTAAAACGCTTGCCGGTCGCCGGAATGAACTGCCAGAGGCCGGAGGCGTGCGAGCGCGAGTAGGCCATCGGGTTGAACGAGCTTTCGACCATCGGCAGCAGCGCAAGCTCGGTCGGCATGCCGCGCGCTTCCAGTTCCTCGACGATGTGGTGCAGGTAGGGGCGGCTGCGTTCGACCATGCGGCGCAGGGCATCGGGGCGGTTTTGGTACCACTGCTGGTAATGCAGGGTCAGATCGTCGTTCAGGTTGGTCATCGCGAAGCCGTTGCGCAGGCGAATCCACAGATCGTCGTGCTGGGCGGTCAGGTCGACCGCGTTCGCTACAGCCGGTGCCGTCCGGACTTCGAGGACAGCCAGAGTGTCTTCACTGCGCGCCGGCGGCGTCAGCAGTGAGAGCAGTATCGGGGGTTGCATGTGGCCGTCGGCGTGGGCCGGTGCGGTGGCCAATGAGGCCAGGGAAACCAGGGCAAAACCGGCTAACCTTTTGACCAGCGACAGTGCGTTGCGATCGTGCATGGCGAAAAACTCCTGCCTCGGAACGGGGTGGTCGAAAAGAGGGATTATAACCCCCGTCGTTCGGGATACCCCTGTTTGGCACAGGGAAAATAAAAAAACCGGCTGTGGCCGGTAATGCTGCGCGAGTTCAAATTCGAAATGCAACTTTGAATAACGGGTTGGATGGGCAAGATGTGCGAGCATCCGAGCCTCTCGACCGCCAAGTCAAAGTTGCCTAGAATGACCTACACACATCTGACGCGAGACGAACGGTATCAGATTGCCATCCTTGTGAAAGCCGGACATGACCAAAGCGAGATCGCCGAGTTGATGAAACGGCATCGATCCACGATCAGCCGTGAGCTTCGCCGCAATCGTGGTCAGCGCGGCTATCGGCCGAAACAAGCGCATGAGTTCTCACAGGCCCGCATGCGGGCCTGTGAGAACGGCCCTCGAATTGCGGATGAAACCTGGGTGTTTGTCGATGAGCAACTCGGTGAGCTGTGGAGCCCTGAACAGATCAGCGGCCGACTTGAAGAGCGCGGCCTGCCCTCGGTCAGCCACGAGAGCATCTACAGCCGCATCTACTCTGACAAGCGCAAGGGCGGCACGCTCCACCGCGCCCTTCGCTGTCAGAAAGCACGAAGAAAACGCTACGGCAGCCGCGAGCGACGCGGCACCATCCCCAACCAGGTGTCGATTGATCAGCGCCCAGCGATTGTCGATACCCGCGAGCGCTTCGGTGACTGGGAGGCCGACCTGGTCATTGGCGCTGGCCAACAGCAAGCACTGGTCACGCTCAACGAATGCCAATCCCGCTACGCGCTGATTGCCCATGTACCGTTCAAGACGGCGCAGGCGGTCTCGGATGCGATGATCTCTTTGCTGACACCTT
>DJUX01000039.1 GCA_002440665.1 Dechloromonas sp. UBA6271 | reverse complement strand
CTGAAAATATTCAAATATTATCAGGCCGAATCAATAAGCAAACCGCCGCGCCCCCGGTTTCGGACGCGGCAAAAAGGAGAACAGCAAACTCCTCAACAGGAATGGCCCCAAGCCATCCAACGCGAAACCAAAGGGCGCCGAGCTGGCCCAAAAGCCCGCAAAGCGCCCCCCCCCAACCAAAGCTTATGGTCAACCGGAAAAAACAGCCAAAATCGAAATCAACTTACGGTGATCGGCTGTTGCCTTTTGGCTCCTTGATCGTTCGCCTGTGCTCATGGGAAATCTCTTCCCTGACCAGACTGGATTTTCCCTTTGCGTAGGCAGTGTCGACTGCAGCTACGACAGAGCGCATTGCCAGTGCACCACTAGGAGTCAGCAACCAACCCAGCACCCCGCAATTAATCAGCACCGTCACCCAGAAAGTCACCTGAAACGACGTCTTGCTCGACTTGTGGCGAAGTACCTTCTGAGCAAATAGCG
This sequence comes from Dechloromonas sp. UBA6271, assembly GCA_002440665.1. Classification (GTDB taxonomy): domain Bacteria; phylum Pseudomonadota; class Gammaproteobacteria; order Burkholderiales; family Rhodocyclaceae; genus Azonexus. The sequence goes on along the minus strand of DJUX01000039.1, from coordinate 94,221 downwards.
CCCCCGGCCAGCCACCGAATAGCGCAATCATGTGCAAAGTCTTTTCCTGCGTCCGCCAGTGGCCGTTCTGTGCCGCCGCTTTATCCCAGGCATAAATCGCAAAAGCCAGCACACTGGCGCCGACATACATGCCCGCGATCGCCAGTGGCAACTTCCCAGCCAGCGTACAAACTGCAACAAACGCAAAAAACAGCACCGCCAGCATCGGCAAGCCACCAGCGCGACCTGATCTAGCTCCGCCACCAGCCGAATCCGAAACCGGCGAGCGCGTCTCGACAAAAACCACGCCCTCTGCCCGCCCCCGCCCTTTCGCATCAGTCGCCAGATCGTAAGTCACGATCTCGTTCTCCACCGGCCGCCGACGACGATTCGAGAACGCCTTGATATGCAAAAACACCGGTTCGCCTCCGCCATTTGGCGTGATGAAACCGAAGCCCTGCTCGTCTTTCCAACTCGTGATTTTTCCCTGAAAACGCATGTTCGTTTGATCTAAAAAGTTTCCGGATACGGTATCAATGGCAGCCGAGTCGGCCGTTGTTTCACTTCGAATTTTGATAGGCACTTCAACCCCGATCACTGGACCCAGGAAATCCTGCACAGGACAGCCCGCCCACCAGATACGCCCTCAGCATAACATGCCGATTCAAGCCTATTCGGCCACCACCCAACAATGAAAAACGCCACCCGCACTGCTTGGGGTCAGAGCACGTTTCCCCGCCCCTGTCTTACAATCCCCATAACCATCGGTGCCACAGGCGCTTCAAGCGAATCGGGTTGATTTTGCGGTCGACCGCAGCTATCAGATAAAGGACGACCGGAAGTGATTGCTCGGTAGCCCTACTGCAACACTGCTTCCCCTCAGGCAACAAGCATGAGCATTGGCATTTCTAGAGAATGAGATTCACGCAGTAGATTTCCAGTGCTGGCATCAGCAAAAAGGAAAGCGAGTGGTATTGGTATGAACGACACGAGCAGCCCATCACCCGCCCCAATGGCAGCACCAGAGCCGCTTGAGTTCGACGTAGTGATCGAGATTCCGCGGGGCAGTTTTCTCAAACGCGGATCGAACGGCCACATCGACTTCATTTCGCCGCTGCCTTGCCCGTTCAACTACGGTGCCGTGCCGAACTTCCTCGGGCTCGATGACGATCTCCTGGACGCGCTGGTGCTCGGGCCCCGGTTGCCGCTCGGCACGCGCCTGCGGGTCAAGGCGTGGGGCGCGGTGACGCTGACCGACCGCGGCCTGCAGGACGACAAGCTGATTTGCTGCGATCATCCGCCAACGCTGGCCGAGCGCGAAAACGTGCTGCGCTTTTTCCGTTTCTATGCGAAGTGCAAGGGGCTCCTGAATATCTGGCGGCGCCGACCCGGGCGCAATGCCTCCGAGGGGTGGTGCGAGGCGACTCATGCGTTCGCCCGTGCCCGGCCGCGCAACGATTCATGGCAGGGGCCGGCCATTGAGTTCTGAGCCAGCGCGCCGCGCCGGTCTCCTCTGCGGCGTTGTCGCGCCCTTGCTCTGGGCGGCGGTGATCGTCATTGCCGGCGAACTGCGTCCCGGCTTTGACCATGTCGGTCAGTACATCAGCGAACTCGGCGAACGCGGCAGCGCCACCGAGACCTTCATGCGCTATGGCGGCTTTGTTGCGACCGGGCTCATGCACGTCGGCTTCGCGGCGGCGTTTTACGCCACGCTGATCCGCATCACCAACCGCCCCCGCCTGACGCTGCTCGTCGCCGTCCTCATCGCGCTCGACGGTATCGGTCGCATTGGTGCCGGGCTCTTTGCCTGCGAACCGGGATGCGCCGCGCCGGAGAGCCTCGGTCAGCGCCTGCACGGCCTGTCGGCGACGATCGCCTTCCTCGCCATCGCTGCCGCCGCATTGTTCGGTGCAATTCTTTTTCGTCGCGACAAAAGACTGCGCTCGCTCAGCGCCTACTCGTTTGCTTCCGGCTGCGCCGGCCTGATTTTTCTGGCGCTGATGTCGGCCAGCGAGGCGACGCATGCCCACACCGGCCTTTATGAACGCCTGGCTTCGGGTCTGCTGACGTTGTGGATTTTTGTGACCGCCGTGCGACTGCGCAAGCTCGACAGCAAAAGCTGAAGCCACGGGCAGGTAACCGCTACGCTTGCCAGCGTCCCGGCCAAGCGCGCTTGCGTGTCTCACGCCAGCTGCGTGAAGCGATGAATGAGGGGTGGCTGGGCAAGCAGAACGCCCGCCTGCGCAATCGCCGCAGCCACGTGCGGCGTCGCCAGATGCGCATTGGCCGCTGCGCTGTCGCCCCAGTTTTCCACGGTGATGAAGTCACGCGGGTCGTCATTGTCCTGGAACAGTTCGTAGCTGATACACCCCGCTTCAGCGCGACTCGGTGCCACCAGATCCTTCAGTATCTGCCGGAGTTCGGCAAGCGTTTCGGTCTTTGCTGAAATCCTGGCGATGATTATTACCATCGTTGCCTCCGTTGATCCGTGTGGGTGATTTCTTCAGGGTGTCGCGCCTCTGGAATACCCAACGCCCGAGAGCTTGGAGCCACCCGTCGCACGATAGGTTGCAGCGCTTTTCCGGAACCGGATGGCTGGTGTGGCGGTGGCGGTTTTTGCCATTTTTTTGGGGTCGACCGCAACAGGGCCTATTACTTTGGTCAGAGCACCCTGCTCCATTGTGGAGCAGTTGTTCAGTTTTTAGACAGCCGGCCGGGCAACATGCGCTGCAAAGTGCCGTCGCGCTTGAGGGCATGCTTGACGGCCCCGGCCACGTGCAAGGCGATCAGTCCGGCACCGCCCCAGACGAAAGCGAGGTGCAGCAGCTTGAAAACGCCGTTCAACCCGGCGTCCGGCCAGCCGGCCTTGGGGATTTCGATGCCGAAGAACTTGATGGCGTAGGGGGTGAAGGACGAGGCGAGGTAGCCGGCCAGCGGCGCCATGAGCAGGAAGCCGTACAGCGCGTGGTGGGTGGCCGTGGCGAGCCTGGCTTCCCAGCCGCTCGCCAGCGGCGCCGGGGCGTGATGGCGGCGGCGCCAGGCGAGACGGACGACGAGCAGCAACAGCATCAGCAAGCCGAGGGTTTTGTGCAGGCCGTAGGCGGCGCTGCGTTCGGCGCCCTTGGGCAGATCGGTCATCGTCCAGCCCAGCCAGAGCAGCCATATAACAATGATCGCCTGCGCCCAGTGCAGCGCGATGGCCGGCAATGTATAGCGTTGCGTATTCATCGGATGCTCACTCCCCAGGGCAGTTCGCCGACTTCGAGGTCAGCCAGCTTCTTGTAGCTCCCGGTGTCGATGACCGAAACACTGTTGGAGCGGCCGTTGGCGACGTAGAGCTTGCGCCCGTCCGGCGTCAGGGCCATGTTCCACGGGCGCTTGCCGACCTGGATGGTGGCGACGACCGCATTGCTCGCGGTATCGATGGCCATCACCGTGCCGTCGCGACCGTTGGAGACGAAGACCCGGCGGCCATCGGGATGCGCCGCCACGCCGTTCGGGTACTCGCCGGCGGTGATCTCGGCGATCACCCGCTGGCTGGCGACGTCGATGGCGAACACCTTGCCGGCCAGTTCGCAGGCGACGTAGGCGCGGCTGCCGTCGGCGAGAAAGGCGATGCCGCGGGGCCGCTTGCCGACGGGGATATGGCCGGTCTGCCGGCGCTTGGCGACGTCGATCACATCCACCTGCTCGGCTTCTTCGGCACTGACGTAAAGCCAGCGGCCGTCCGGGCTGAACACGGCATGCTCCGGGTTGCGCCCCTCGACCTTGATGCGCTCCAGCACCTTCCCGCTCGCCGCGTCGACCAGCACGACACTGTTGTCGTCCTCGACAGCCGCCGCCAGCAGCTTGCCGTCCGCCGAAAGGGCGAGGCCTTCCGGCGAGTCGCCGAGACGGGTTGTGCGCAGCACCTTGCCGCTCCTGGCATCGACGCTCAGCAGGTTGCCGTCCTTGGCATCGGTGAGGTACAGCAGCGTCCCGTCAGTGGTCACGCCACGCGGGCGACGGCCAAGCGGAAGGTCGGCGCTGCGCTGATCGCTGGCGGTATCGATGACGCTGACCGTCGCCGATTTTTCGTTGGGAACGTAGGCGAACGGCGCAGCCAGCACCGGGCCGGCGAGCAGTGCGAAGACGAGCGGCAACCGTGTTTTCATGCTCAGGCGGCCTGGTAGGTAATGCCGTTGCGCCGGAAAATGTCCGCCACCACGCCTTCGCGCTTGAGGTCGGCGAGCGCCGCCGCGACGGCATCGGCCAGCGCGTTTTCCTCGACCTTGACCGCCATGCCCAGCGGCCAGCCACCGACTTTCAGTTCGGCAAGAGCGGCGGGTTCGACCGGCAGCTTCGACTGCCCGGCCAGCGCGGCCTCCAGTTCGGCGCGCGGGGCCAGAACGGCAGCCACTTCACCACGCTCAAGCGCCTTCGCCGCTTCGCCGACATTCCTGAAATGCACGACATTCTCGCGCAGGCGGCCATTGAGCACGCCGAGCAGGAAGGAGTCGGCCAGGGTCGCCGTTTCGACGCCGATTTTCTCGCGGGTGAAGATTTCCAGCGCCACCGCCGCCGAGCCGGAAAGCGCCTGAATGCGCGCCGGATCGCGCGCCACGCCCAGCGCTTCGCGGTGATAGGCGCCGAAGATGCGGACCTTGTCGTTGGCCCGCGCCAGATGCGCGTCCACCGGCACATGCATCATCAGGTCGGCCGGCTGGGTGCCGAGGTAGTGGCCCTTCCAGACCATGTTGCGCAGATCGTCGTTCATGTCCTCGTCGGCATTGAAACCGACGATTTCCGGCGACAGCCCGAGCTTGCCGGCGATGGCGCGCGCCAACTCGACATCGATGCCCTTGCCGGCCTTGGAATACGGCATGAAATCGTTGTAGACCGCAACCCGCAGGCGGCCGCGCTGGCGGATCGCTTCGAGATCGCCGGCCAAAGCCGGCAGGGCCGCTGCCAGGGGCAGGCTGGCCAGCGCTTTCAGCCACAGACGGCGATCAGTCTTCATGAACGGTCTCCACCCAGGTGCGAATCGCCCACATCGCTTCCTGGCTCAGCGTGCCCTCGAAGGGCGGCATGTAAACCCGGCCGTCGCGTACGGCGCCCTTGCGGATGCGCTGCATGAAGACCTCGTCGCCCTCGTCGCCCAGCGGCAGGTAGCGCAGATCCGGAGCAATGCCGCCGGAGATGGCGCCGAGACCATGGCAACGCGCGCAGTTCTGGTTGAAGGCAGAGTCACCGATGCGGATGGCGGTCTTGTCCTTGCGGTAGGGATTGCTTTTCTGCCAGTCGGCACCGAGATTCTTGAGACCGGTGGTATCCACCGCCTGGGGCACCACGTCGCCGTGGGCCAGCGCCTGCGTCGCCGCCGTGCCGATACAGAGGACAGCCAGCAGATGGCTGAGGCTGCGCAGGGAACGATTTACCGAATTTTTCACATTGTCTCCTTGAGTTATCACTGCGATGCGCAGTTGCCGGGCTCCTTTCAGCAAAGCCTGTGCCAAGCAGCCACAAATCCTGTGCCACAGCCTTGATTCACCAATGGGAAATGCATTCATCAATGGCACACAGCTTGCTTAGGCTTGTGCAGCGCTGTTTCGAACATTGCTAATAAAAAGGGCAGGTGCTACGTTATGAAGCAACTACAAGAAAAATCAGTGGAAATACTGGAGGAGAGAATGGGACAGGTTATATTGGCGGCGGACGTCCACCGCCAACGGCTGCATGAAGCTCGGCAGTTGTTTTTCGAACGCGGGGATGCGCCTCAAGGTCTGGTCGAGCCGCACGTCGTTCGCTCCTGGGAGCGCAGCCAGCGCTTCGGGTTGAGCGAAAGCGGCATCGCCATCGCGACCGACTCCCTCGACCGGGTCGCCCTGAAAACCGAGCAGAATCGCCATCGCCTGCTGATCAATCACGGGCGGCCGATCATGGAGCATGTCTACGAGCAGATCCGCGAGTCGGGCAGCATGGTCATCCTGGCCGACGCCAACGGCCTGGTGCTGGAAACGGTGGGCGATCCGGATTTCGTCGACCGGGCCGACCGTGTCGCCCTGTCTGCTGGCGCTTCCTGGGACGAGAACCAGCGCGGCACCAATGCCATCGGCACCGCACTGGCCGAAGAAGCCCCCATCGAAATTCTCGGTGCCGAACATTTTCTGGCCCACAACAGTTTTCTGACCTGCTGCGCCAGCCCGATTTTTGGTCCCGACGGGCGCCTGATCGGCGTCCTCGACATCTCCGGCGATTACCGCAGCTATCAGCGCCACACGCTGGGCCTCGTCCGCATGTCGTCGAAATTCGTCGAGCGGCGGCTGTTCGAAGCGGAGCACGCGCGCGACATTCTCATCTGCTTCCATGAGCGTGCCGATCACTTGGGCAGTCCCGGGGAAGGCATTGCCGCCGTCTCGCCGGATGGCCAGGTCGTCGCCATCAACCAGAATGCCCTGCAACTGCTTCGCATCCGCCGGGTCGATGCCATCCGGCGCGATTTCTCCATGGTTTTCGACAGCAGCCTGGCCACCCTGGTCGACCAGACGCGCCGTGCCCCGTTCAGCGTCCACGAAATCAATGTCGGCGGCCGTTCGCTCTATGTTCAGTTGCGCGGTCAACTGCCGCCGCAAGCCGTTTCCGGCTACGTTTACGAGGAACCGCCGACCGTCGTCAGCGTGCGCCCGGCCCGCGCGGCAAACACGGACGCACTCCCGGCGCTCAACCTGGACACCTTGAATGCCGGCGACCCGCAGTTGCAACTCGCCATCGACCGCGCCCGGCGCATCATCGGCCGCGACATCCCCATTCTCATCCAGGGTGAATCCGGCGCCGGCAAGGAAATTTTCGCCAAGGCTTTCCACAATTCCGGCCCCCGGCGCAACGCGCAATTTGTCGCCCTGAACTGTGCGGCCATTCCGGAAACCCTGATCGAGTCCGAACTCTTCGGCTATCAGGGCGGCGCGTTCACCGGTGCGCGCAAGGAAGGCGCACCGGGCAAGATCCAGCAAGCCCACGGCGGCACTCTTTTTCTCGACGAAATCGGCGACATGCCGCTCAACCTGCAGGCGCGGCTGCTGCGTGTGCTGCAGGAACGCAGCGTGACACCGCTCGGCAGCAGCAAATCGATCCAGGTCGACATCTCGCTGGTCTGCGCGACACACCGCCGGCTGCGCGAAGAGGTGGCGCATGGCAGCTTCCGCGAAGATCTGTATTACCGGCTGAACGGCCTCTGCGTCACACTGCCGGCGCTGCGCGAGCGCTCCGACATCCAGAAGCTGGCGAGCGCCCTGGCGCGGGAGGAAGCCGGCAAAATCGGCAAACGGGGCAACATCCACTTCTCGGCAGGGGCAATGCAGGTATTCGAGGCTTATGCCTGGCCCGGCAATATCCGCCAGCTGAACAATGTCATCCGCGTCGCCATCGCCCTGATGGAAGACGACGAGACGCTGATTTCCGAAAGCCACCTCCCGGAAGAACTGTTCGAGACTCCCGCCAATCCCAAGGCTGCCGACATGGCGTCCTGTCGCATTCCCGCCTGGTCGGCCAATCCTGCAGCCCCGGCAGCCGGCGTACCGGGCAGCACCAGCTTGGGGGAAATGGGCCGGCAGGCTGCCCAGAATGCGCTCGAAGCCGCTGGCGGCAATGTTTCGGCGGCGGCCCGCCTGCTCGGCGTCAGCCGCAATACCTTGTACCGAAAACTGGGGCGGCTTTGAGAAAAGTCGGAGATCGAGAAGATCCCGGCCTCAACGGCGCTCGACGCGGAACTCCAGTCGATTGCCTTGCGCGTCGACGCCGCTGCCCTGCCACGAACGGCAGGTGATCGCTTCCCAGCGCACCGGGATTTCGCGGCCATCGGAGCAGCGCACGATGCCTTCACCTGCTTCGCCGGCACAAATGCCGGGGGTAGGCGACACCTTCGGCGGCAAGGCCTGACCATCGCAACTGAGCCGCCCGACGCTGTCGTTCAGCATGAAGCGGCCACCGCCGTTGCTGCCCGGATAGCCCTTGCCGCGCATTTCACCGGGCACATCACTGAGGCTGCCGCGCGCCTGATAGCCAACGGCACAGGCCGCGAGAAAACCGGCAAGCAAAGTGGCAAGGGTCAAATCGCGTTTGTTCACGAGGCAGGCAAAGATTTTTCAGGGATAATTCCCATTTTGACACCCATTCGACGCCCGAAGTGAATCCGCATCTCGCCCAACTCCAGCCCTACCCCTTCGAAAAACTGCGCGCCCTGTTCGCCGGCCTGACGCCAAATCCGCGATTCAAGGAGATCAAGCTCTCCATCGGCGAGCCGCAGCACCCGACGCCGGCCTTCATCATGGAGGCGCTGGCCAACGGCTTGAAGGGCCTGGCCAATTATCCGACAACGCAGGGCATCCCGGCCTTGCGCCAGGCCATCGCCGCCTGGTGCCAGCGCCGCTACGATCTGACCCTGAACCCGGAAACCGAGATACTGCCGGTCAATGGCTCGCGCGAAGCGCTATTTTCTTTCGCGCAGACGGTCATCGACCCCAGCCGCGGCCATGTGCCGCTGATCGTCAGCCCCAACCCGTTCTACCAGATCTACGAAGGCGCCGCCTACCTGTCCGGCGCCGAGCCATGCTTCCTGAACAACCTGCCGGACAACGATTTCGCCTTCGACTATGCCAGCCTATCGGACGAGGAATGGTCCCGCGTCCAGCTGTTCTACGTCTGCTCGCCGGGCAACCCGACCGGCAAGGTGCTGTCGCTGGCCGACTGGAAGACGCTGTTCGCGCTGTCCGACAAGTACGGCTTCATCATCGCTTCCGACGAGTGCTATTCGGAAATCTATTTCGACGAAGCCAATCCGCCGATCGGCGGCCTCCAGGCGGCGAAGCTGCTCGGCCGCTCAAACGAACGGCTGGTCATGTTCTCCAGCCTGTCGAAGCGTTCCAACGTGCCGGGCATGCGCTCCGGTTTCGTTGCCGGCGATGCGGCCATCCTCAAGAAATTCCTGCTTTACCGCACCTACCACGGCTGCGCCATGGCCCCGCCGGTGCAGACGGCTTCGGTCGCCGCCTGGAACGACGAGGCGCACGTGCTCGACAACCGCAACCAGTACCGCGAGAAATTCGCCGCCTGCACGCCGCTGATCGCCGAAGTGCTCGGCACCGGCATGCCGGACGCCAGCTTCTACCTGTGGGCGCGGACGCCGATCGCCGACACCGAGTTCGCCCGCGGCCTGCTCGAACACTATAATGTCGTGGTCCTGCCCGGCAGTTTCCTGGCCCGCGAAGTCCGCGGCGTCAATCCGGGCGCCAATTTCATCCGTATCGCACTGGTCGCCTCGCTCGACGAGTGTCTCGAAGCGACCCGCCGCATCCGTCAATTCGCACAACAACTGTAACCCGAGAGAGAACAACCATGACCCATCCCCTGCAAGCCACCATCGAAGAACTCTGGGAACGCCGCACCGAGCTTTCCCCGCAATCCGCCCCGACGACCATCGCCGCCATCGAATCGGTGATCGGCGATCTCGATTCCGGCAAGCTGCGCGTTGCCGAAAAGATCGCCGGTGAGTGGTTCACCCACCAGTGGATCAAGAAGGCCGTGCTGCTTTCCTTCCGCGTCCGCGACAACCGGGTCCAGGACGGCGGCGACGTTCGTTTCTACGACAAGGTCGACACCAAGTTCCAGGGCTGGACTGAAGAACAGTTCCGCCAGGGCGGCTTCCGCGTCGTGCCGGGCACCATCGTCCGCAAGGGTTCCTATGTCGCCAGGAACGCCGTGCTGATGCCGTCCTTCGTCAACATCGGTGCCTACGTCGATGAAGCAACGATGGTCGACACCTGGGTCACCGTCGGTTCCTGCGCGCAGATCGGCAAGAACGTGCACCTCTCCGGCGGCGTCGGCATCGGCGGCGTGCTCGAACCGCTGCAGGCCAACCCGACTATCATCGAAGACAACTGCTTCATCGGCGCCCGTTCGGAAGTAGTCGAGGGCGTCATCATCGGCGAGAACTCGGTTCTCTCGATGGGCGTCTATATCGGCCAGAGCACGCCGATCTACGACCGCGAAACCGGTGAAGTCACCTACGGCCGCGTCCCGCCGGGCTCTGTCGTGATCAGCGGTACCCTGCCCAAGGCCGACGGCAAGTACAGCCTGTACGCCGCCATCATCGTCAAGAAGGTCGACGCGCAAACCCGCTCGAAGACCAGCATCAACGAACTGCTGCGCGCTTAAGCGAAACATAACGGACCCGGAGGTCTCGACGTGATTCTCGACAAACTGTTCCAGCTGATGGCGGAAAAGCAGGCTTCGGATATCTTCATATCCGCGGGCACGCCGATCCATATCAAGATCCAGGGCAACACCATGCCGGTGAACCAGCAGACCATGCTGCCCGACATGATCGAAAAGATCGCCTACGAACTGATGTCGCCGGAGCAGACCAAGGCCTTCGAGGCGACGATGGAGATGAACCTCTCCTTCGGCGTGCCGCAGATCGGGAATTTCCGGGTCAATATCTTCCGCCAGCGCGGCTCGATCAGCATCGTCGTCCGCTTCATTCTCGGCAACATCCCGCAACTCAGTGCCCTCGATCTGCCGCCGGTGCTCGGCGACCTGATCATGGAAAAGCGCGGCCTGGTCCTCATCGTCGGCGCCACCGGCTCGGGCAAGTCGACGACCATCGCCTCGATGCTCGATCACCGCAACAGCAACCGGGCCGGCCACATCCTGACGGTCGAGGATCCGATCGAATTCCTGTTCAAGCACAAGAAATCCATCGTCAACCAGCGCGAAATCGGCATGGATACCGTCGACTGGGCTGCTGCGCTGAAGAACGCCATGCGCCAGGCACCGGACTGCATCCTGATCGGCGAAATCCGCGACAAGGAAACCATGCAGGCCGCCATCGCCTACGCGCAGACCGGCCACCTGTGCCTGGCGACCCTGCACGCCAACAACAGCTACCACGCGCTCAACCGCATCATCAGCTTCTTCCCGCTGGAAAACCGCCCGGCGCTGTTCCTTGATCTTTCCGTCGCCCTGCGCGCCATCGTCTCGCAGCGCCTGGTCAGGAAGCCGGAAGGCAAGCGGATTCCGGCGTGTGAGGTGATGCTCAACACCCGCCATATCAGCGAGCTGATCGAGCGCGGCGAGGTGCAGGGCATCAAGGACGCCATGGAACAAACGCTGGCCCCGGGATCGCAAACCTTCGAACAGGATCTCTTCCGCCTCTATCGCGAGGGTTTCATCTCGCTCGAGGAGGCGTTGAGCAATGCCGACTCGCCGACCAATCTCTCGTGGCTGATTAACAACGCCGAGATCAGCCCCGGTGGCGGCAAGGACGAGCGCAAGCCCGATGCTGCACTCGACTTCGACAGCACCAACGCCGGCGGCGCGTCCTTCAAGGAATTCACGCTCAGCCTGGGCGATCACGACGACCAACACCCCTGATGTCCGATCCCACCCTAGCACTGGTCAGGCAGATCATCGCCTGCCCTTCTGTCACGCCGGACGACGCCGGCTGCATGGAAATCCTCGCCGAGCGCCTGCAGCCGCTCGGTTTTTCCTGTGAATACATCAACCGCAATGGCGTCACCAACCTCTGGGCACGCCGTGGCACTGCCAAGCCCTTGTTCGTCTTCGCCGGCCATACCGATGTGGTGCCGACCGGCCCGCTCGACAAATGGACCTCGCCGCCGTTTGCCCCGGAAATCCGCGATGGCATGCTCTACGGGCGCGGCGCCGCCGACATGAAATCCTCGCTTGCAGCGATGTTGACCGCAACCGAAGCCTTCGTCGCCGCCAGCCCCAGCCATCCCGGCTCCATCGCCTTCCTGCTCACCTCCGATGAAGAAGGCGACGCCAACGACGGCACCATCGCCGTCGTCGAAGCCCTCAAGGCACGCGGCGAAAGCTTCGATTTCTGCGTCATCGGCGAACCGACCTCGGTCGACACACTGGGCGACATGATCAAGAACGGCCGCCGCGGCTCGTTGTCCGGCAAGCTGACGGTCAAGGGCATCCAGTGCCACATCGCCTACCCGCATCTCGGCAGGAACCCGATCCACCTGGCTGCGCCGGCCATCGCCGAACTGGGCGACACCGAATGGGACCAGGGCAACGAATACTTCCCGCCGACCACCTGGCAGATCTCCAACATCCACGGCGGCACCGGCGCCACCAACGTCGTGCCGGGCAGCGTCGAGATCAAGTTCAATTTCCGCTTCTCCACCGCCAGCACCGTCGACGGCCTGAAACAACGCCTGACCGCCATTCTCGACCAGCATGAACTGGAATACGAGATCGACTGGACGCTCGGCGCCCGCCCCTTCCTGACCGGCCGCGGCCCGCTGGCCGAAGCCGCGAGCAGCGCGATCCGTGAAATCTGCGGCATCGACACCGAACTGTCGACCACCGGCGGCACCTCCGACGGCCGTTTCATCGCCGAAATCTGTGCCCAGTTGCTCGAAATCGGCCCGGTCAATGCCACCAGCCACAAGATTGACGAGTGCGTCGACATCTCGGCCCTGCCGCAGCTTTCCGCTATTTACACCCGTATCCTCGAACAGTTGCTGATCGCATGACCGACACCGCCGCCAATAGCGAACTTTCAACCGTTCGCGATTATCTCCGCTACGCTGTCAGCCGCTTCAACGCCGCCGGCCTGTTCTTCGGCCACGGTAGCGACAACGCCTGGGACGAAGCCGTCTATCTGACGCTGCATACCCTCAACCTGCCGCTCGACCGCCTCGAACCCTTCCTCGACGCCCGCCTGCTGGCGCACGAGCGCACTGCGCTGCTGGAAATCTACCGCCGCCGCTGCGAAGACCGCCTGCCCGCTGCCTACCTGACCAACGAAGCCTGGCTCGGCGAGCATCGTTTCTACGTCGATGAGCGCGTCATCGTGCCGCGCTCCTTCATCGCCGAATTGCTGCACGAGCAGTTGACACCGTGGGTCGAAGACCCGTGGGCCATTGGCTCGGCGCTCGATCTCTGCACCGGCTCCGGTTGCCTAGCCATCCTGGCCGCCCTCGCCTTCCCGGAGGCGCAGGTCGATGCGGTCGACCTCTCAAAAGAGGCCATTTCCGTCGCCAAACGCAATGTCGAGGAATACGACCTGAGCGAGCGCATCGAGATCATTCAGTCCGACGCCTTCGCGAACCTCAAGGGCAAGCGCTACGACCTGATCATCTCCAACCCGCCCTACGTCAATGCCGATTCCGTCGCCGCGCTGCCGCCGGAATATCTGCACGAGCCGGTCTTGGCGCTCGGCTCCGGCAAGGACGGACTCGACCTCACCCGCATCATCCTGCGCGAAGCCAGGCGCCACCTGAACCCGGACGGCCTGCTCGTGGTCGAGATCGGCCACAACCGCGCCGAACTGGAAGCCGCCTACCCGGCGCTGCCCTTCACCTGGCTCGACACCGCCGCCGGCGACGAATTCGTCTTCCTGCTGCACGCCGCCGACTTACCCGACTAAGCTGCCCGATTGACCCAGCTCTACGAATTGCCAAGCCCGTTCGAGGCTGAAGCGGGCACCGTATTCCTGCACGAACCGGACTGGGCCAAGGCCGGCGAGCTGCGCGCACAGTTGCTCGACGAGAGCTACCCGAAGCCTTTCGTCATCGACGACGGCAAGTCGCGCTTCCTGTATTTCAATGTCCGCCTGATGCAGAGCGAAATGTCGCTCAAGGCCCCCAACGACCTGGCGTTGCGGTACACGCAGAAAATGATGGCATTTCTGCTCTTTCACCCGCGCCCGAAACACATCGTGCTGATCGGTCTCGGTGGCGGCTCGCTGGTCAAGTTCTGCCACCACCGCCTGCCCGGCGCCCGGATGACGGCGATCGAACTCGACCCCGACGTCATCGCCTGGCGCGACACTTTCATGCTGCCGCCCGACGGTCCGCGTCTGAAAATCCTGCAGGCCGACGGTGCCGAATATCTGGCGCAGGCCGAAAAAGGCATCGATGTCCTGCTCGTCGACGCCTTCGACAAGACCGGTTTCGCGCCCAGCCTGGCCAACCGCGAATTTTTCGACGACTCCTACGCCAAGCTGGCCGGCAACGGCGTCCTGGTCATCAACCTGGCCGGCGAAAAGGAAAGCTACGCCGGCCTGATCGGCGAGGCCATGCACGTTTTCGACGACCAGGTGATCGTGATTTCGGTGCCGGACGACGGCAACCACGTTCTCTACGCCTTCAAGGAGCGCCATTTCGAGCCGCGCTGGCGCTGGCTGCACAGCTTCGCCAAGGAACTGCGCGCCAATTACGGCCTGGACTTCCCGGCCTTCGCGCAAAAGATGGAGCGCTCGACCAAGCTGGGACTCGCCCGTCGCGAAGCCTTACGCCGCCACTGAGCTACTTGTTGCCGCCGGCCTGCTCGGCGCGCTGCTGCACCTGCTGGTTCGCCTGATCGAGCTTTTGCTGCATCTGCTCCATCGTCTGCTTGCCCTGTTCGAGTTCCTGTTTCTTGATCGCCGCGCCGGTCGCCGCCGTACCGACGGTCTCCACACCGCATGCGCTCACGGCCAGGGCAGCCGCCAGACTCAGCCAGAATTTCATCGCCCGTATCTCCCGTAAATTGACCCGCTCAGCTTACCGCAGCCAGGATGGCCCGCAAAAGCCGCCAGCTTCGGTCGACCGACGAAATCTCCACGGATTCACCCGGCGCATGCGCACCGCGAATGGTCGGGCCGAAGGAAACGATATCCAGCCCCGGATACTTGGCACCAATGATGCCGCACTCCAATCCGGCATGAATGACCTGAACCGTCGATTCGGCCCCGAATTCCCGCCGATAGACGGACTGGCACAAGGCCAGCAGGCGCGAATCCGGATTCGGCGCCCAGCCCGGGTAGTAACCGGCTTTTTCGGCCGGCGTCCCGGAAAGTGCAAACAGGCTGACAATTTCATCGGCCAGCGCCGTGCTGCCGCTATCGAGCAGCGAGCGGACCATGAAGTTGCACGAACCGCCGCCCGCATCGAGCGCCACCATCCCCAGATTGTTCGATGTTTCCACCACCCCCGGCACCTGCCGGCTCACGCGCCGGACGCCATGTGGTGCCGCATGCAACGAAGCCAGCCAGACTGCCTGCTCAGACGGTGACAGCACCTGGTCAACCGATGCAATAGGCGAACAACCCAAGGTTAAAGCGGCCTCGACACCAGCGAGTTCCCGTCGTAGGCAAGCTTCCCATTCGGCCAGGATACCGGGCAGCACAGCGGCCCGACCAGCCGGGATCGCCACGACCGCCGCCGCCTCCCGCGGCAGGCCGTTGCGCGCCGTGCCACCGCACAGGCTGGCCAGGCGCAGCGGCAAGCGGACCTCCAGATCGCGGAGAACGCGCACCAGAAGCTTGATGGCATTACCCCGTTCCTCGTGAATATTCACCCCGGAATGACCGCCGCGCAAACCCCGCAAGTCGATTCGCCAGCTCTCATAGCCGGCCGGCACTACATCCGGAACGCTGGTGCGCTCGACATTGACATCCAGCCCGCCGGCGCAGCCGAGATAGAACTCGCCCCATTCCTCGGTATCCAGATTCAGCATCAGGCTCCCATGAAGCACACCCGCAGCCAAGCCGCGTGCGCCGCCCATGCCGGCTTCTTCGTCGACTGTAAACAGCGCCTCGATCGGACCATGCAGCAGTTCGCCATCTTCAAGAACTGCCAACATCAACGCCACACCAATCCCGTTGTCGGCCCCCAGCGTGCTGCCTTCCGACATCAGCCAGCCGTCACGGCGCAGCGGCCGGATCGGATCGCGTGAAAAATCATGCGGCGTTTCGGCGTTGTTCTGGCACACCATGTCCAGATGCGATTGCAGGACGACGCCCGGCAGATGCTCCCGACCGGCGCTGGCCGGCTTGCGGACCAGCAGGTTGCCCGCCGCGTCGACCGTGGCCGGCAAGCCGTGCGCGGTGGCCCAAGACTGCAGATGTTGCCGCAGGCGTGACTCGGCCTTCGAGGCACGCGGAATATCGCACAAGGTAGCGAAATGCTGCCAGACGATGGCCGGCTCCAGGCCGGAGAATACTGATGGCAGCAACAGATCAGACATGACGTGGCTCCAAAGCAAAAGGCCCCGAAAACCTTGCGGCTTGCGGGGACTAAATTCCGGGGGAGACTGATGCGGCTCGAACCCACGGTAACCGGAATCACGTCAATTGCGCCACGAGTAAATCATCGCTCAGTTATAGATACCGGCTGTAAGTCCCGCTCAGTCACCCATGCAAGATAACAAATTATATGCGAGGCCCCGTTACGCTAAACCTTTACAGTGACCTGAACTTTGCTACGATTAACCAATGATCTTTGGAAAGGTATTGATTCACGGTACCTAGAGTCAGTCTGCATTGCCAAGGGAGGTCATATGATGTCCGGAAAGCACGTTAGGCGAGTGAGTCATGACCTTCGTAACATCTGCGACCGACGTGTGGAGGACGTTGGGCCACCAATTGGGTGGAAGGAACGCCGCCGGAAGGTTGAACGTCGAATGCCTACGGTTAATGAGGACGAAATCTCGCAGACAGAATGGTTTAGACGCTTTGCTTCCTTCGTGGCACAGAGAAGGATCCAAGAAGAAGAAATCAGAAAAGCATTTGAAGCACTGGAGTCGAGAGCACCATAGCTTTGCTTTTGGATATCTGAATCTGAATCGCATCGGGACGGGGTTCCGATCTGGCATTTATTCGGAATATGGCCATAGCAAAACTGCCTGACTGAAGAAGGCATCTTGCCCGAGCAGGTTTCCCTCTCGCTCCCCGCTAGCGTTCCAAGAGTGCGCCACGGCTTGGAATCGGCAAGCTGCACCAAAAATGAAAAACCCCTGTAAGCGTACACTTACAAGGGTTTTGATCTGGGGCGACTGATGGGGCTCGAACCCACGACAACCGGAATCACAATCCGGGACTCTACCAACTGAGCTACAGCCGCCGTCGAAGAAGGCGCGCATTGTAGCGAACATTCGCAGCTCCTGTCTATATTTCGTTGAATCGGGTGGTGTCTCAGTTTGAATTCTTCTTTTTATATGGGCCGCGCTTTTTCGGCGCTTCGTCTTTGACCAGCCTGGCGATTTCTTCCAGCGTCCAAGGGTGGTCAGAAATACTAGCTTCCATTGCCGGAGTGACACGCAGCGTCTTGTGAATGCGGGCGAAGTTGTAGTGCATGAAGTGCAGCGCAACCGCATATTCAAGGTTCTCGATTTTCTTGCTGAAACCGTTTGTAAGCCGGGTAAAGCGGCGCATGCCCATGCGCATCGTCAGGTTCTGGCGCTCGACGTAGCTGGTTGATACCTTGTCCATGTCAGGTGCACCATTCATGCGGCGCTTTTCGGCTTTTACGAAGCTGGACGGGCTATATCTCCGCTGCCCATTTTGATCTGGACCATCGTATATTTTTACCAGCATTGCATAGTCAATGGCGCCGCCGAACATCTTCTCCACGGCGTCGATGTAGGGGCCGTGGCCATCGGTAGTTAGCTGAATTCGGCCTGCGAGACGGGACGCTAGATCTGCCATGAATGCCTCTGCGTATTCACCTTCTCGGCGACCAACCAGCCACGAAATCGCCAGCTTGGTATCTGCATCAATGGCCGTCCATGTGTAGCAATCGCCGTATCCGAGAACGCCCTTGTTTTCATCCGCGACATTCTTCTCTTTCGAGTAGCAAAAAGACCAGATTTCATCGCACTGGACGCGCTTGCTATTGATGTTGCGGATTGCTTCGTCTTGGGAGGCAAGGCATGCCGTACCTGCATCGATCAGCAGCTTGGTTACTGTATTGATCGAAACGTCAGCAATTCGAGAGGTTGCGCGCATGGAGTTTCCTTCCACCAGCAGATGCAGGATTTGGGCGCGCTTTTCAATCGGCAGGACGTTCATTGCAACCCCTCAAGCATTAGCTCATGTTGAATATTATGCTTGACCGAACTCGCAAATGCAAGCATTTTTAAATTCATGCTTGCATTGCCTGAAATAAATAAGCATTATTGCAAGCATTACTTAGCTGAGGTGCTTGCAATGTCTGATAATAAAAAACCTGTTGGCCGTGCAAAAGGTGGGGTTGCTAGAGCGATGTCGCTTCAGCCAGAAGAGCGATCTGATATTGCAAAGCGCGCCGCCGCTGCAAGATGGTCGAAACCCGAACTCGAGGTAATAGCTGAACCCATAGATCGGTTGGATGTTGAAGTTCTAGAGCCGACTGTAGAGATGCCTATCGCTCGGTGGCGCGGGTCTCTGAACATTATCGGAATGGAAGTCCCTTGCTACGTTCTCGACAACGGAACAAAGATCATTGGGCGAACCTCTGCAACAGAGCTTCTAACTGGTATCAAAGGCGGTGGCGCGCTCGAGAAATATATCGGCGTAAAAGCACTAGAACCTTATATAAACAAGGATTTAGTTCTCGAGAGGCTTATCCCATTTCGACTCCTTGAGGTCGAGGGATTAGAGAAGGCGGTAAAGGGGCTTCCGGCCGACCTTATGATTGAAATTTGCCAGGGATTTGTTGCTGCTCTTCAAGCGTCATTTGATCCAACCTCAGATACAAAGATGACTGACCGGCAACAACAGATGGCGGTCAAGGCGAGCATATTCCTATCGGCCTGCGCAAAGGTAGGCCTCGAGGCGCTTATCGACGAGGCCACTGGATACCAGTACGAGCGCGCCGAAGATGCGCTTCAGGTAAAACTTAGAGCTTTTATTGCTGAAGAGTTGCGCGCATGGGAAAAAACGTTTCCAGACGAACTGTGGGCGGAATTTGGACGACTTACCGGATGGAAAGGAACATTGCATAGTCGCCCTAAGTGGTGGGGGAAATTGGTGATCGAGATGATTTACGACACCCTAGACCCTGATGTGGCCGAATATGTAAAAACCCACAAACCGCCAGCCGGCGTTCATTGGCACAGGCAACTTACAGAAAACATCGGTGCTAGACAACTTGTCTCGAGGTGCTATGAGGTAATTGGCATGGCAAAAACATGCAAAGACATGCGTGAGCTTCGAGACAAAGTAGCCGAACACTATGGACGGTATCCTGTGCAATTCAGGATGTACCTCCCGGCCCGCGAATAATTGCTTTCTATCATTGCTTGCTAGGCGATTTTTTCCACCGCGCCGCTGCCGCCTTCTTCGCAATCTCTGACCGCTCTTCAGCGGTCAGTTTTTTTGCTCGAGCAGCACCGCCCTTGAGGCCACCGAGCCGCCCCAACTCCTGGGCGGCTTTGTTTTTCTCTGGTTTCTGTTCGATTGTCGGCGCGTCGTCCGTAGCTTCATCGACGATCAGCTTGGCGAGTTGATTTAGGTCTAGCCGACCTGTGCTTGAGCGTTTAGGCATAGTGAGGAAAGTATGCGCGGCTCAATGTTCACGGTCAATATTTTCAAGTTCAAACTGAGACACCACCTTGAATCGCGCAGACCATCGCGGGTGCCTGCACCGTGTTAGAATTGTCAGCTTTATTTTTTCGCCTCGTAGCCACAAGGAAACCTCATGGAAGCGACCACCGCTCAAGCCAACGAACTGGAACGCCGCATCGACCTGTCCATCGCCATCTCCGATGTCGAAAAAGAGATGGAACAGCGCCTGAAGCGGATGGGCAAAAACATCAAGATGGCGGGATTCCGCCCGGGCAAGGTGCCGTTCAGCATCATCAAGCAGCAGCATGGTGACCAGGCTCGCCACGAAGTCCTGTCGGAAGAACTCGACCGCGTATTCGGCGAAACCGTGACCGCCCAGAAAATGCGTGTTGCCGGCTATCCGCGCATCGAACCGAAAACCAGCGAAAGCACGACCCACCTCGAGTTTCATGCCATTTTTGAGGTCTATCCGGATTTCACCCCTGCGGACATGTCGACCGCAGAAGTCGAGCGCCCGGTTCTCGAAGTTACGGCCGCGGAAGTCGACAAGACCGTCGATATCCTGCGCCAACAACGCGTTTCCTATGATGACACCGACTGCGCTGCCGCCAAGGGCGACCGCGTCGTCATCGATTTCCTCGGCAAGAAGGACGGCGAGCCGTTCCAGGGTGGCCAGGCTGCCGATTACCCCTTCGTTCTCGGCCAGGGCCAGATGCTGCCTGATTTCGAAAGCGCCGTCGAAGGCGCCAAGTCCGGCGAGTTCAAGACCTTCGACCTGACCTTCCCGGCTGACTACTTCGCCAAGGATCTGGCCGGCCAGACCGTCCAGTTCGATATCACCGTCAAGCAGGTGCAGGCACCGAAGTTGCCGGAAGTCGATGGCGAATTCGCCAAGGGCATGGGCATCGCCGATGGCGACGTTGCCAAGATGCGTGCCGAGATCGAAGCCAACCTGAAGCGCGAAGTGAAGCGCCGCATCGAAGGCAAGATCAAGGACCAGGTTATGGAAGCGCTGATCAAGGCCAACCAGATCGCCGTGCCGAATGCCCTGGTCGAAATGGAAATCCAGCGCCTGATGCAGGCTGCCCGCCAGGACATGGAACAACGTGGCATGAAGGTCAAGGACATGCCGATCCAGCCCGAGTGGTTTGCCGACCAGGCCAAGCGCCGCGTCACCCTTGGCCTGATTCTTGCTGAACTGGTCAAGACGGAAAGCCTTCAGGCCAAGCCCGAGCAGGTCCGCGCGATGGTCGAGGAAACTGCCCAGAGCTACGAGCAGCCCGAAGAAGTCATCCGCTGGTACTACGCGCAACCGCAACGCTTGGGTGAAGTCGAAGGCTTGGCGATCGAGAACAATGTGGTCGAGTGGGTGCTTGGCAAGGCCAAGGTGACCGACAAGGCTGCAGTTTTTGATGAACTGATGGGCCAAAAGCAGTAATCTGGACCTTGTCGCAAAAACGACAATCGTCTCGAATGTAACCAAAAGGCAACAGACAAGGGCTGACATGAATATCGACAACGCAAGCAACTGGGATCCGCAGGCTCTGGGCCTCGTCCCGATGGTGGTGGAACAGAGCGGACGCGGTGAGCGCGCGTACGACATCTACTCCCGCCTGCTGAAGGAGCGCGTGATCTTTCTTGTCGGCCCGGTCAACGACGCCAGCGCCAACCTGGTCGTCGCCCAATTGCTGTTCCTTGAAGCGGAAAATCCGGACAAGGACATTTATTTCTACATCAACTCACCGGGTGGCTCGGTAACGGCCGGCATGTCGATTTACGACACCATGCAGTTCATCAAGCCGGACGTGTCGACGCTGTGCATCGGCCAGGCCGCCTCGATGGGCGCCTTTCTGCTCAACGCCGGTGCCAAGGGCAAGCGTTTCGCGCTGCCCAACTCCCGGGTGATGATTCACCAACCGCTGGGCGGCTTCCAGGGCCAGGCCTCGGACATCGCCATCCACGCCAAGGAAATCCTCTCGATCCGTGATCGTCTGAACCGGATCATGGCCGAGCACAGCGGCCAACCGCTGGAACGCATCGAAAAAGACACCGATCGCGACAATTTCCTTTCTGCAGCCGAGGCGGCAGAATATGGTTTGATCGACAAGGTTTTGACCCGCCGCGACGCGGCTTGACCGGAGAACTGACAGATGTCTAAAGGCGGCCAGGAAAAACTGCTGTACTGCTCCTTCTGCGGCAAGAGCCAGCACGAAGTCAAGAAGCTCATCGCCGGCCCGTCGGTGTTCATCTGTGACGAGTGCATCGCACTCTGCAACGACATCATCCGCGACGAGTTGCCGGAAGAAGCAGCCAAGGCCGGTCGCTCCGACCTGCCGACGCCGCGCGAGATCTGCTCGATCCTTGATCAGTACGTGATCGGCCAGGAGGTCGCCAAGCGCATCCTCGCCGTCGCGGTGTACAACCACTACAAGCGCCTGCGCCATAGCGCCAAGAATGCCGGCGAAGTCGAACTGGCCAAGAGCAATATCCTGCTCGTCGGCCCGACCGGCTCGGGCAAGACCCTGCTCGCCCAGACGCTGGCCCGCCTGCTCAACGTGCCGTTCGTGATGGCCGACGCCACCACGCTGACCGAAGCCGGCTATGTCGGCGAGGACGTCGAGAACATTATTCAAAAGCTGCTGCAAAAATGCGACTACGACATCGAGAAAGCGCAGCAGGGCATCGTCTATATCGATGAAATCGACAAGATTTCGCGCAAGTCCGACAACCCCTCGATTACCCGCGACGTCTCCGGCGAAGGCGTGCAGCAGGCGCTGCTCAAGCTGATCGAAGGTACCGTCGCCTCGATCCCGCCTCAAGGTGGCCGCAAGCATCCGAACCAGGATTTCGTCCAGGTCGATACGACCAACATCCTGTTCATCTGCGGCGGTGCTTTTGCCGGCTTGGAAAAGATCATTCTCAACCGCTCCGAACGCGGCGGCATAGGATTCGGCGCCGAGGTCAAGAGCAAGGAAGACAAGAAGGCCGTCGGCCAGGTACTGCTCGATGCCGAGCCGGAAGATCTGATCAAGTTTGGTCTCATCCCTGAACTGATCGGCCGCCTGCCGGTGGTTGCCACGCTGCAGGAACTGGAAGAGCCGGCGCTGATCCAGATTTTGACCGAGCCGAAGAACGCACTGATCAAGCAATATCAGAAGCTTTTCAGCATGGAAGACGTCGAACTGGAAGTTCGCTCCGGCGCCCTTTCCGCCATCGCCAAGAAGGCGCTGGAACGCAAGACTGGCGCGCGCGGCCTGCGTTCGATCCTGGAACACGCCCTGCTCGACACGATGTACGAACTCCCGGGCATGGAGAATGTCGAAAAAGTGGTCATCGATGAGAACATGATCACCGGCGATACCCCGCCGTTGCTCATTTACGCCGATCAGCCGAAGGTCTCCGGCTCTAACTGAGCCCGGGGCTTGAATTGCGGTTTCCCGCCCCCACGTAGGGGGCTAATACCTATTTCAAAGGCATCGTAATGTCGAACCCCAACACGCTCCCGGAAACCGTCGAACTGCCGCTGCTGCCGCTGCGCGATGTGGTCGTCTTTCCGCACATGGTCATCCCGCTCTTCGTCGGCCGTCCAAAATCGATCAAGGCCCTCGAAATGGCCATGGAAGCCGGCAAGAACATCCTGCTGCTGGCCCAGAAATCGGCTGCCAAGGACGAACCGGAGCCGGAAGATCTCTACCGCATCGGCTGCATGGCCAATATCCTGCAGATGCTCAAGCTGCCCGACGGCACCGTCAAGGTGCTGGTCGAAGGCACGCAGCGCGCCCGCGTCGAAGCTATCGAGGTGCAATCCTCGGTCTTCATGGCAACTGCTGTCCCGCTGCCGCAACCCGGTGTCGAAGACCACGAAATCGAGGCCATGCGCCGTGCCGTGGTGGCCCAGTTCGACCAGTTCGTCAAACTGAACAAAAAAATTCTGCCCGAGGTACTCTCCTCCATCGCCGGCATTGAAGACGCTGGCCGCCTGGCCGACACCATCGCTGCCCACTTGCCGCTCAAGCTCGAGCAGAAACAGGAAGTGCTGGAGATGGAGAGCATCCGCGACCGCATCGATCGCCTGCTTTCCCAACTCGAGTCCGAAATCGACATCCTGCAGGTCGAAAAGCGCATCCGTGGCCGCGTCAAGCGCCAGATGGAAAAAAGCCAGCGCGAGTACTACCTGAACGAGCAGGTCAAGGCCATCCAGAAGGAACTCGGCGAAGGCGAAGAAGGTGCCGACCTTGAGGAACTGGACAAGAAGATCAAGGCCGCCGGCATGAGCAAGGAAGGCCTCGCCAAGGCCCAGAGCGAGTTGAAGAAACTGCGCCTGATGTCACCGATGTCGGCCGAAGCGACCGTCGTCCGCAACTTCATCGAGACGCTGGTCGGCCTGCCGTGGCGCAAGAAGACGCGCATCAGCAAGGATTTGCACGAAGCCGAGAAGGTGCTCGATCAGGATCACTATGGCCTGGACAAGGTCAAGGAACGCATCGTCGAGTATCTCGCCGTGCAGCAACGCGTCGACAAGGTCAAGGCACCGATTCTGTGCCTGGTCGGCCCTCCGGGGGTCGGCAAGACCTCGCTTGGCCAGTCGATCGCCAAGGCGACCAACCGCAAGTTCGTGCGCATGGCGCTCGGTGGCGTGCGTGACGAAGCCGAGATCCGCGGTCACCGCCGTACCTACATTGGCTCGATGCCGGGCAAGATTCTGAGCAGCCTGACCAAGGTCGGCGTGCGCAATCCACTGTTCCTGCTCGATGAAGTGGACAAGCTCGGCCAGGATTTCCGCGGCGACCCTTCGTCCGCCCTGCTCGAAGTGCTCGATCCGGAACAGAACCACACCTTCCAGGATCACTACGTCGAAGTCGATTTCGACCTCTCCGACGTGATGTTCGTGGCCACCGCCAACACCATGAACATCCCGGCGCCGCTGCTCGACCGGATGGAAGTCATCCGCCTCTCGGGCTACACGGAAGACGAGAAGGTCAATATCGCCATGCGCTATCTGCTGCCCAAGCAGATCAAGAACAACGGCCTGAAGAAGACCGAGGTTGCGGTAGCCGACAGCGCTGTCCGCGACATCGTCCGCTACTACACCCGCGAAGCCGGAGTGCGTGCGCTGGAGCGTGAAATCTCCAAGATCTGCCGCAAGGTCGTCAAGACGCTGGTGCTCAAGACGCGCGACACGAAGATTGCGGTCAACGCCCGAAATCTGGACAAATTCCTCGGCGTCCGTCGCTACACCTTCGGCATGGCCGAAAAGGAAAACCAGGTTGGCCAAGTCACCGGTCTAGCGTGGACGGAAGTCGGCGGTGAATTGCTGACCATCGAGTGTGCCAACATGCCGGGCAAGGGCAACATCCTGCGCACCGGCTCGCTGGGTGACGTGATGAAGGAATCGGTAGAGGCCGCCCGCTCGGTTGTGCGCGCCCGCGCCCGCCGCCTCGGTATCAAGGACGAAGCCTTCGAGAAGACCGATATCCACATCCACGTGCCGGAAGGCGCCACCCCGAAAGATGGCCCGTCGGCCGGTATCGCCATGACGACGGCTCTGGTTTCCGCCTATACCGGCATCCCGGTTCGCTGCGATGTCTGCATGACCGGCGAGATCACCCTGCGCGGTGAAGTGCTGGCGATTGGCGGCCTGAAGGAAAAGCTGCTGGCCGCCGTACGTGGCGGTTTGAAGATCGCACTCATTCCGGAAGAGAACGTCAAGGACCTCACCGAGATCCCGGACAACATCAAGAACAAGATCGAGATCGTGCCGGTCAAGTGGATCGACCAGGTACTGGAGCGGGCGCTGGAGCGCAAGCCGGAGGCGCTCCCGGAACAGACTGCGGAAAATGCTGGCGCTACAGCCGCCACCGAGAACACACCTGCACAAGTGCTTCTTACCCATTGATTTAGAAGGGAAGCATGCCGACGTATTAGCGACGGCATGCTTCCCGCGTCTGCCGGCCTTGGGCAAATCCCCCAGAATCCGCTTGACACAAGGATTTCAGCAGGGATATAAATCCGTCCTCAAGAAAATTTCGTCGTTTTATCTATCCACCAAAGGGGGATCCAATGAACAAAACTGAACTGATCGATCAGATCGCTACTTCCGCTGAAATCTCCAAGGCTGCCGCCGCCCGCGCCCTCGATGCCACCGTCGAAGCCGTCAAGTCCGCCCTGAAGGCAGGCGATTCCGTCAGCCTGATCGGCTTCGGCACTTTTGCCGTTGGCGAGCGCGCCGCCCGTACCGGCCGTAACCCGCGCACCGGCAAGGCCCTGAACATCAAGGCTGCCAAGGTGCCGAAGTTCCGCCCGGGCAAAGCCCTCAAGGATGCTGTGAACTAATAGAATTTGGGTGCTTAGCTCAGTTGGTAGAGCGTCGCCCTTACAAGGCGAATGTCGGGGGTTCGAGCCCCTCAGCACCCACCAGAAATGAATATCACGTAGCATCAAGCAGTACCACAAACCCCGCAGGCAATAGGCTTCCGGGGTTTTTTATTGCATCACGTCGCACCATGCAATAGCATCTGTATACCGCCTGATTGGCGGTATATCTGGCGGGACATCTGATACCGCCAACAGCGTCTACCGCCAGGCGGTATTCACGAGGTGCAGAAGATGAGCATTGGTAAACTTTCAGCGATTGCAGTGAAGCAGGCGAAGCCCGCCGACAAGCCCTACAAGATGACAGACGGCGGCGGCATGTATCTTCTGGTCGACGTCAAGGGCGGGAAATACTGGCGAATGAATTACCGCTTCGCCGGCAAACGTAAGACGCTCGCCATGGGCGCTTATCCTGCTACCAGCCTGGCCGAAGCCCGTGAAGCTCGCGACAAGGCCCGCAAGCTCCTCGAGGAGAATACCGACCCCGGCATGGTCAAGAAAGTTGGGAAGCTGACCGCCCACCATAAGGCCGCGCACAGCTTCGAGGCCGTCGCCAGGGAATGGCATGGCAAGTTCACGCCGAACTGGACCGCCCACACTGCCGAAAAGAATCTGCGCATCCTGGAGATCAACGCTTTCCCCTGGATAGGCCCGCGCCCCATTGACGAAATCAAGGCCCCCGAGTTGCTGGCGATCATCCGCCGCGCCGAAGAACGTGGCCTCCTCGATACCGCCCACCGCCTGCGCATGACGGCCGGCCAAGTATTCCGCTACGGGATTGCAACCGGCCGTTGTGAACGGGACATTGCCGCCGATCTGCGAGGCGCCCTCCCCGCACGCCAGCAAAAGCACTTTGCGGCGATCACCGACCCGCTGAAGTTCGGGCAGCTCCTTCGCGACATCTGGGCCTATCAGGGCCAATTCTCAACCACCTGCGCCTTCAAGCTATCTGCCCTCTTCGGTTTGCGCCCTGGTGAAATCCGCAGCTTGGAATGGAGCGAGGTAGATACCGCCAGCGGCCAAATCCGTATACCGCTCGGCAAGATGAAAAGCCGCCGCCTGCATACCGTTCCGCTGTGCCGCCAGGCCGCTGAAATCTTCGAGGCCCTGCAACCATTGACCGGCGCCGGCCGCTTCTGTTTCCCAAGTCTCCAAGGAACGGAGCGCCCCATGAGCGAGAACACCATCAATGCCGCACTGCGGCGCCTGGGCTACGACACCCAGAGTGAACAATCCGCCCACGGCTTCCGCTCTTCATTTTCTACGATGGCCCACGGCAGCGGACTGTTCCGGGTGGAGGTGGTAGAGATCCAGCTCGCCCACAAGCACGGCGACGCCGTGCGACTGGCCTATGACCGTGGCGAATACCTGGAAGAACGACGCAAGCTCATGCAATGGTGGGCCGATGAATGCGATCGGATGAGAGAAGGGGCACAAGTCATTCCCCTGCGAGGCAACACCGCCGCCTGACGGTATCCGGCAAGGCGGGCCGGAAGGTGCGGTAACACCAGCCGACCCTAACCAAAACGTGAATAGGAGTTCACATCATGGCTACTCAGCAGTCTACCGAAGAATTCACCCCCATCGCGCCCGTAATCTCATTCGGGTACAAACCACGGCCGGAAATCAAAAAGCTCCATTCGTTGGTCGGCAAGTTGAGCGAAAGCGGGATTGCGCAGATTACCGGCGCGGCGCTGCATATATTTTCCAAGCACCCCCGCTTCCCGCTGCCACCATCAATGACGACTGAAGGGATTTCCGAAGCCGCCGAGCATCTGCTGCGGATCGCCGAGCTGATAAGCACCGACGGGCTGCGCGAACTCGCCTTGTTTGCGGGTGCTATTGACGCCGAATTACCACGGCAGCGGATGGTCGCAGCCAAGGTCATCAATTTCACCGGGAAGTAACCGAGCATGCCACTCCCTAGCCATCGCCAAGGCGAAAAGCGGATTCCGTCATCGCCTGGGGTGGCACCTATCGAGGGATGCACGGAAGGGTGCAGACAATGAACAAGACAGACACCGCACTTGCCAGGCGCGCCCTGCTCGAGCTCTGGCTATCGATGTTTCAAGACGCCATCGCCCGCCAGCAAAGTGAACAAGACCGCCTTTATGATCTGCAGCCCGGAGAACCAATAGTTCCACCCCCGCTTATTATTCCTAAGCCAAGCACCGATATGATCAGGTTGCTGCTTTCAGGTATTGAGTCCGCACTCGCCGGAAATGGAGATCCATTCATGATCCGGCCGCCTGGGAAAGCCACAATAAAGTCCCGGCCAGAAAAAATTGAAATAGTCGCTGAGCTGATATCCGAGATCGATAAAAGAAAGATCGGAGGCACGCGGGCGTATCGCAATATCGCAATCGATTTTGTCGCCAATCGGCGCGGCATATCAGCCGATACCCTTGATGCTTACTTGAAAGACAAGGATATTAGCGAATGGGCTAAGCTGGCTCTATACCAAAAAAGCCGGACGAAATCAGGTAATAGAAAGTAGGTTTCTGATACCGAGCAATGACAATTCTTGGCTTGATGATTGCATCCGTCGCACCACATACACGGAGCAATCATGCAAAACCAAGACAAATCAGAAGTGCCCGCCGCACTTCGCAACTTCGACTCCCTCCCCGATTCCGCAAGCGTTCGTCTTCCCGTAGTTTGCGGGCTGACCGGTGCTGCGGCAGCTACGGTCTGGCGAATGTCTTCTGATGGTCGCCTTCCATCCCCCCGGAAAATTGGGCCAAAGATCACTGTCTGGAACGTTGGTGAATTGCGCCAAAAGTTGAAGGGCGCCTGACATGGCCGCCAATAAATTGACTGGCGCCAGCCGTAAGCTGCTGCGTACCCTCGCTAAGCAATCCAAAGAAGCCTACCGACGCAAGAATCTTCACAAGCACGAAGAACTGTCGATGCTGTGCTACCTGTTGCGCACCGCCTCGCCCCGAGCTCGCAGCGTGGTCTTTGAGAACGTGAGCTTTCCTATCGTGCACACCTTGGTCTATCGGGCTGCGGTTTGTCCAGATAGCGGTATGAAACTCGTTGGGGTCTTCGATCTATGACAGCCGCCGACACCCTTATTTCTAAATTGGACAAGGTAAAGCGCACCGGCAAAGACCGCTACTCCGCCTGCTGCCCGGCGCACGATGACAAAGGCCCGAGCCTAAGCATTCGCGAAACCGACGATGGCCGCGTCCTGGTGCATTGTTTTGCCGGCTGTTCGGTCCATGAAATTGTGCAGGCGGTCGGCCTCGAGCTTTCCGACCTGTTCCCGCCGCGCCTCGCTGGTGATCATGCCAGACCAGAGCGACGACCGTTTCCAGCCACCGACGCATTGCGCGCCGTCAGCTTCGAGGCCATTGTGGTTTGCGCCGCTGCGGCTGCCTTGGCCACCGGTGAACCGCTTTCCGCCGTCGACCGCGAGCGCCTTCTGCAAGCTGGCGAGCGTATCCAGTCTGCCTTGTCGGGGGCTGGCCTTTGAGCAACGTTACCAACCTGGAAAAAGCTGCCGCCAAACTGGCCAAGGCAAAAAAACCTCGCTCGCCGTCTGGCAGCGCTTTCGATTCCGACGGCCGCCGCGTGATTCGACACGACCCCGGCAACCTACCGGGAGTGCTTGACCAGATCGAGGCTGCGCTCGCCGAGTCGCCGGAACAAAACGTCTACCGCTACGCCGGCCGCCTGGCCCGGGTCTATCAAGCAGACGAGCCAACGGACAAATCCGTAAAGCGGCCGGCGGGCGCCATCATGGTGCACCCAGTCGAATCCCCGCTGCTCGCAGAATTGGCTACCCGCGCCGCACGGCATGAGAAATTTGACTCCCGTACTGGCAGCTACAAGCCTTGCGACTGCCCGCGCCGAATTGCCGACAACCTTCTATCACGCGGCCATTACCCGAAGCTGCCCGATCTTATCGGATTCATCGAGGCGCCGACAATCACCGGCACCGGGCGCCTGATCGACCGGCCAGGCTATGATGCAGACAGCGGCTTGTTTTGCGCCTTTCAAGCGATTCCTGGCTATATCCGGCCACCGGAAGCGCCGACCATGCAGCAAGCCGAGACCGCTATCGGCAAGTTGCGTGGCATCTTCGCCGACTTTCCGTTTGTGGCCGATATCGACCACTCCGCGCTCATGTCCTGCCTGCTGACTGCGCTGCTGCGCCGCCTGCTGCCATCTGCACCCATGTTCGCAATAACTGCGCCGACGGCAGGCACTGGTAAGACTCTGCTCTGCGAATCGGCGGCCATCGTCGCCACCAGTCGCCGCGCCAGCGTCATGTCGCTCGGACATGACGATGCCGAAACGGAAAAGCGCCTGACCGGTGTCTATCTGGCTGGCGACCCGGTTGTCAGCATTGACAACATAGAGCGCGATCTCCGCGGCGATCTACTTTGCCAAGCAACGACACAAACCCACCTACGCCTGCGCCCACTTGGCGGATCTGGAATGTTGAGCGTACCGACCCATTCCTTACTGATCGCGACCGGGAATAATCTGCGCATCGTCGGCGACCTCAAACGCCGCGTTGTAATGATCCGGCTCGACGCCAAGGTCGAGCGCCCGGAACACCGCAGTTTCGACCGTGACCACCTGGCCATTATTGGCGAGCGCCGAGGCGAGATCATCATGCATGTGCTGACCATCGTCGCCGCCTACATTGCAGCCGGATCGCCTGCCATCCCCGGCCTGCATGCGTTCGGTGGCTTCGAGACATGGGACCGCATGGTTCGTCGCCCGCTGATCTGGCTCGGACTGCCCGACCCGATCTTGACCTCAGAAGAATTGCGCGCCGCCGACCCTGAACTCGAGGCGCTGCGTTTGGTGCTTTCTTCCTGGTACAACGAATTCAGCAACCAGCCCGTCACAGTCGCCGCCGTCCTCTCCGCCGCCTCCTCTATGGGTCAGAGCGCCAATGAAGACTTACGCGATGCGCTGCACCTGGTTTGCTCCGAGAAGCCAACCGGGCTCCGCCTGGGTGGCTGGGCGCAGCGCAACCGCGACCGGATCATTGACGGGCTGCAACTCAAACAGGCCGGAACCGATGGCAACAAGAAGGTTGCCCGATGGAAGGTCATCAAATGCGGGTAATGCGGGTAATGCGGTATCCCTTCCTACCAATGCGAAAAAAATGTCAGAGACAAAAAATATTTATTAGAGGAAACAGACCCCGCAATTCCCGCATTACCCGCATTACCGGCCGGGGGCCCCTGCAGTCTCATGCCCATGAGGGTGCAAAGAGCCTCGAAACCTAGCTAGTCAGTTTCTATCAAAGTTAGTGAACGTGATTAATGTTAACTATGGATATTCAGATGAAACCTGTTTTTGATGGATCAGGCAGCCGAGGGTTGTTCACCTCGGTAAGCTGGCCACGCGGGCGGGCACCGAGGCGGGCGCGCTTGCTCGAGCGCCTAGACAAGCTGATTCCCTGGGGCGAGCTGGAAGCCCTGGCCGCCCCGAGCTACCCGAAGCCAGTGACCGGCCGCCCGCCTTACCCGCTGCGGACTATGGTTCGCGTCTGGACTCTCCAGTTTCTAATGCAACTCTCCGACGAGTCGAGCGAGGATTTGATTCTCGACTGCCACAGCGCTGCCACTTTCGCCGGCCTCGATCCCTGGCGCCCACGCCCGCCAGGGGCGACGGCAATCGGCAATTTCCGCAAGGCCGTCGCTGGAATCGAGCGCGATGCCTTTCGCCTGGCGCTCAGTGACGCGCTACTGGATGCCGGCGCCGAGCTTCGCCTCGGGGCGGTTCGCGAGCCGGTGCTCCGTGTCATGTCAGGGAAAGGGGGCAGGGAGTGAGCGAGATGACCTTTTCTGAATTCGCCCGTCACATCGACCGCTCACCGGCGCGGGTGACAGCCCTCCGCAAAGCCGGGCGCCTGGTGTTGACCGCCAACGGGAAAGTCGACGTCGATGCCAGCCTTTGGAAGATGTCGCAGACTGAGGGCGGCGCCGCGCCGCCGCCGGTCGACGCCGGAAACCAGAGGTGGATGCACCCGGCGCATGATTACCAAGCGGCCCGCGCCCGGCGCGAAGACGCCAACGCCGACCTGGCCGAGATGGAATCCGCCTCGCGCGCTGGCCAGCTCATGGAAACCGCCCTGGTGCTCGCCGCAATAGCCGATGCCGGCGCCACCATGCGCTCCCACCTCGCCACGCTCCCCGCCATCCTGGCCCCACAAATCGCCGCACTTAGCGACGAAAACCTGGTGCGCCTGCTGCTCGAAGACCATATCGAGCAGGCGCTTGGCGAGCTGGCTAAGAAATTCGCCGGCATGGCCTTGAGTTGCTGAAATCCACTCACAGGCCGCGTTAAATCAAAAACCCACAATAGGCCCGTTGCATCAAAAAAAGGGCAAAAAGTTGAAAACCAATCAGGATCACGCGGACGCTACCGGCCTTTGGCGCTTGGGCGTAGCCGCCCATAAGGCCGGGCTAACACCGGACGCATTCGAGGCGGCATCGCTGGCTGGCACCATTCCAGTTCGCGTTATGAAGTTTGGGCCGCGCTCCCGGTATGTTCCGGCCGCCGAATTTAAGCAATGGCTTGACAGCATCAACGGAGAAAACCCCAATGGATAACCCCCAATGGGCCCAATTGGCCATGGAAAAATTTTTCCGCCTGGCGGGCGAAACAACTGGGCTGATTGCGTCCAGCGGTGGCGCCAATGATCGTGTCAACGATCTGCTGTGGCGTCGGCGCGAGGCAGAGCAACGGATCGTTGAGCTTGATGAATTCATTGACGCAACGTATGGCAAAAACGAGAACGTTATCCGCCAGCGCGAAGAAGCCGAGCGCGAGCTGCAGCGGATCGCGGCTGTGTTGCCGTCGGCCCTAGCCTCCCGCGACGTGATCCGCCAAAAGATATTGGCCGCCGGATCGGTTTCCTTCGCTGCCGGCAGCCTGCTGGTGAAATTGGGGATTTTGAATCCTGGCGAGGTGGCGCGGTGAGCAACCAAATCACAAAACTGCGCGAGCAGATTTCAGCAAAAAAACAGGCGATTGCCGACCTCGACGCCGCCGGACTGCCAGACGATGGCGCAATGGCGCTTTGGCAGATGCATGTTGACCGAGCGGCGGCCGACTACTTTAAGGTGGTCGGGCACCTTGCGACGAACACGATTGCGGCCCGCCAGGACTCTGATATCGACTTTGCCGTCGCCACCGGTCTGGTGTTTGGCCAGTCCGACAAATTCGTCATCGGTGCGATTTTCCGCCACCTCGGGCCGATGATCACCGACGACGTGAAGGAGCAGTTCGTGCGCATTAAAGGTGATCATCCGCCCGGCGTCAGCGACCAGAAACGCGCTGCCGACCGCAAGCGGCTGGCGCGCGAACTGCTGGCCCTGGAGCGCGCGGAGGAAGCCGAGATCGAGGCCGATCTGTTGCGTGGGAACCAGGTTGAGCGGAGAGCCGATGCTGATCCGGCAGCGGTTCTTGGCGTCCCCGATGACGTGCTGGAGACGCTGAAATGATCAAGGATTCCAAAAATAGCCGCGGTTCATTTCCGCGTCTTCCGGTTGCGGCGACAATCGACAACGCAGGTCGAAAACTGCTCCAGGTCGACCCCGATGCGCTGCTTGTCTATTGCAAAGCTGCCGTCAAGAAGCTTGGAGAAATCGACGCCAAACTGGCATCCCAGCCCGGGTACTTCGACGACTGCAGGAAAGCGGCGGCGTCGTGGCTCGAGAAAATCGAAAGCAACAACCTGGAATACACGCCTTCGGCATCCGCGTTCGATACGGTCATTTACCACGTCCAGGCCTGCGGAAACTCGTTGTACAACGGCATGCTGGAGCGGAAAAAAACCGCCGATAAGAGTCCTGAAAACAAGGCCTCTTCGGCTTTCAAAAAGCCGCCGGTAGCCTCAAAGAAAGTGGCTGACCTCAACGCAGCGGCCATTTACCGAAAGCGGCGCAAATGACCGCCGAAGCGTCTCCGGCACCGCCTGCGCTATATGGCAAAGATCGTGTGATTTACGACGCGGCCATGGCGCGCGGCCTCGAGGTGTTGCAAGTTAGCCAAGGCTGGCACATTCGCGGCCATGGCGTCGATCTGCATGCCCGACACTTGGCATACATCGACCGGCGCGACCTGTTGCCAGCGCGCCCTGGTCGAAACGATAGAGATTGACCGCTTACGCCGCCGCCAGTTGGCCACGCTCGCGAGACGTGGCAAGGGACCAGCCCTGAATGTCATCTGGCGGCGGCCCCTTAATTTCAAAGGACCCTGTAATGAGAACTGAATCCGTAACCACCGACAACGCTTCATTTACCATTCATGAAATGACCATCGCCGAAGTGCGCACCTGGGTGGAATCTTTCAACACCGGCGGCGAGACCGACGTGGTCTCTGAGCTGGCCGTCGAAGGCATCAGCCTCGGCGATCTGGCGATGCTCTGCCGCTGTGAGGTTTCGGCCTTCGATCCACTGACGGCGCGTGAGCTGAAGCTGCTCGCCGACATGGCCACCGAGGTGAATACGCATTTCTTCCGCGTTCGCCGGCTTATTCGCGTGACGGCTGAGCACCTGGAGAAAGAGCGCGCCGCCGGCCGCCTTCCGGCGATCGGCGTGAGCAACTGACATGGCGACCGGCGGTGAGGTAGCGCTACGGATTTCAGCCGATACGTCGGATCTGACCAAGGCCGTTCGTGGCTCCATTGGGCTTTTTCAAGACCTTGAGCGGGTTGTCTCCAAATCGTTCGGTTCGTTTGGCAGTGGTCTTTCTGTCATGGGCGGTGCAGCCTCGGCAGCGCTTGCGGTCGGCGCCGCCATAACGGCCTCGGTCAAGGCCGCTGCCGACTACGGCGATCAGCTCGACAACATGTCGCAGCGCACCGGCGTCGCCGTCGAGGAACTGTCACGCCTGCAATACGCCGCCAAGCTGTCGGATACCTCGACCGAGGCGCTCGGCAAGGGCATCGGCAACCTGTCGAAACTGATGGTCGGCGCGGCGGCCGGCGGCGCCGAAAGCGGCAAGCTGTTCGAGCGCTTCGGCATTTCGCTGCGCAACGCCGACGGCACCATGCGCAGCACGACCGAGGTGCTCTACGACCTCGCTGACGTGTTCTCAGCCATGCCGGCCGGCCCGGAAAAGACCGCGCTGGCGATGGATTTCTTCGGCAAGAAACTCGGCACCGAGCTGATCCCGTTGCTCAACAACGGCAGCGCCGGGCTTAAGGCAATGAGCGACGAAGCCGAGCGGCTCGGCCTGGTGCTCAGTGCCGAGAAGGCGCGGGCAGCAGCAGAATTCAACGACCAGCTTGATCGAATGAACGCGTCTTCCAAGTCCGCCCAGGTCAGCATTGGTATGCACCTCGTCCCGACGCTAAACAAATATCTGGACAAGCTCAATGAGGCCAATAAGGCCGGGCTAGGA
The DNA here is from genome assembly GCA_002440665.1 of Dechloromonas sp. UBA6271. GTDB lineage: Bacteria > Pseudomonadota > Gammaproteobacteria > Burkholderiales > Rhodocyclaceae > Azonexus. Next base: position 59,177 of record DJUX01000039.1, on the reverse strand, counting down.
TTTTGGGATCGTCTCGCAATCGGGATGCGAGACGCCGCCCTGGTTGGTGAGAAGTCACCCGCCGAAACGATTCAAAGACTGAAATTGGGCATTGAAGGTGCTCGAAAGGAGATCGATGGGCTTGAGCAAGCTCGCAATAAAATTGAATCTGACCCGCGGATCGACGGGTTCGGTGCTGCAGGCAAAAGGACTGAGATAAACTCGGTCAATGCTCAGATAGCTGGTCTTGAGGCGGAGATTGCCGCAAAAGCGCAGCAGGTGCAGTATTACGAGGCCCAAAACAAGCGGATTACTGGCGATGACCAGGACACGGCGAACAAGCGCCTGAACATCGCCGCGCATCTGGCGCGCGAGACCGCGAACCTGGAGCAGCTCAAGGAGATCGCCGCCGGCAAGGCATCGGCCGACATCCTGAAGACCGACAAGGCGCGCACCGACGAGCAGTTGAAGGATGCCGAGAAGCTGCGCGGCGCGCTGCAGACGGCCTGGGAAACCTCGCGCAAGGAAGCGCAGAAGGCCGCCGACGACGCACAGAAGCTGCTGGAGAAGGCCGCCGGTGTGCGCACCTCATCCGCCGACAAGGCAACCGAGTTGCGCAATGCCGACCTGCCGGAAGAAGACAAGAAAGCGCTGGCGCTGACTCAGGCGCAGGATCTGCAGAGCGAGGGCAACTACTACGCAGCCGCCGCTGGGGCTGCAAAGCTTGATGGGCGGACCAAGGATTTCGAGAAGTACCAGAAACAGGCCGAATCCTTCCTCGACCGCGCCATGAAGTTCGCCGAAGCCGCCGGCAATGCGGATTCTATCGAAGCTATCGGCAATGCGCAGGCCGGCGTCATCGAGAACAACGCCAAGGCCAAGCAGGGCGAAGCCACTGCACTTGAAGCCCAGGCCTCGGCGCAGGCCGCCACCCTCGCCAACCTTGATGTCGACATAGAGGCGTTGAAAGCCAAGGCGGCGAACATCGAAATCAAGGCCAACATCACGCAGGCCGAAGGCGCGGTGGCCGCACTGCAGAAGCAGATGGCGGAACTCAATGACAAGACGGTGACAGTCACGATGCGGACAGTTGCCGCTGACGTCAACAGCGCCGGGATGGGCGGTTTTGCCGATGGCGGATTGTTGCGCGGCCCCGGAACGGCGACCTCAGACTCTATCTTGGCGCGGCTTTCCAATGGTGAATTTATTGTCAAGGCGGCTGCAGTCAATCACTACGGGCCCGGCCTGCTGAGTGCGATCAACGCCATGAAGCTGCCGAAATTTGCTGACGGCGGCGCGGTCGGCAGCGCTTTGGATAACATTTCGTTGCCAAGCATGAAAGGCGCCACGGAACCAGCTGGCGGTGGTCGACCTGGGGCAACGGTTAATCTGACGCTTGATGGGCGAACCTTCCCGATGCAGTCCAGCGCATCGGTCGCCGATCAGCTTGTCGAGGTGGTAAAACGCGAGGCTTTGCGGAAGGGCGGCCGGCGATGATTCATGGGTTTGCAAAATGCAGTGTTGCAATATGGCAACACCTATTGATTGGCGGTATTTAAGGCGGTATACATCAACCAACAAAACTCGTTATCCGTTGTGCTGCAATCGATTCATCGATTATTTCGAGCCCCTCAGCACCACCACTAGCATGTACCTGAAACCCGCACGGCGCAAGGCTTTGCGGGTTTTTTGCCACTAGGAAAAACGTCCCGTGATTGCTCCCCTACCTTGGATTTTTGGGGGTCTAGGGTGACAGCAGGGTGACAGAACCTTGTGCCTCAGATGCCGTGCTACGGCGCTTTGGCGGTATTTCTCCTTGGTTTTTCTGGTCACAATTTACCCGACAATCAGGCGCCTAATTCGCGTTCGTACTCCAAGCGGGCGGCAATTCTGACGATCAGTTCGCGCTCTAACGGGCTGCAATCGGCGTAGAACTCGGGTTTACTCCGCCAGTATTTCCCCAAGGGCTCTAATCTCTCCGGCTTCTCTCAAGCAGAGCTCGACGCCGTGGCTTGGCAACTCAATACTCGGCCGCGCAAGAGCCTCAACTTTCCATGCCCCGCTGAACTGTCTATGCCAAAATCGTTCGACTTCTTTGAACACTATCATCAACTCGTTGCACTTCGGACTTGAAACCGCCGTATATAACAAGACACCCTTCGGGTCCTCCGAGGATACCAGACAGGCTTGCAGGCCCGCCCAATACGCGGAATAAACGATATCGCCCAGGTCACCTTCAAACTTCCCAGCCACTGTTCGGCCGATCCCTATCTGGGAAACCGGGGCACCGGCTCTTTCATCATCATCGACGAGAGCAACAACAATACAGTCGGCGCCGGCATGATCCTGTAAGCGCCTGTTGCGGTCGACGGCCAAAAAAGGCCAAAAACGAAGAAGCCTCCCGAATGGGGGACTTCTTCATTTTCGGGAGCGATATCGCCAAACCGGCAGCGCTACGCTACGCTGTTTCCTCACCGACCGCCGATGACGAGGAGCCACCATGACCAGCCAGAATCTCGCCGGCAAGCGCGTACTGATCACCCACGCCGATGCCTTCATGGGGCCGATCCTCTGCGCGGTGTTCGCCGAGCATGGGGCCACCGTGATCGCCGACAGCAGCCCCTTGCTCGCCCCCGAAGCACCCGCTGCACTGGTCGAATCTGCCGGCATCGTCGATATCTTGGTCGCCAACCTGGCGCTTGCGGCACCCAGCACGCCGGCCATCGATGTAGCCGATGCCGAATGGACGCAGGTCTTCGCTACCTTGGTCGATCCCTTGCCTCGGCTGGTCCGCGCCGTCCTGCCGCAGATGATAGCCCGCCGCTCGGGCAAGATCCTGGTAATGGGCAGCGCTTCCGCGCTGCGCGGCATGAAGCGCGCCTCAACCTACAGCGCGGCACGCGGTGCCCAGCTGGCCTATGTGCAGGCGATCGGCGTCGAAATGGCGCCGCACAATGTTCAGGTCAACGCCATCGCCCAGAATTTCGTCGACAACCCGACCTACTTCCCGCCCGAGGTCCAGGCCAATCCCCGCTTCCAGGAACGTCTGCAACGCGAGGTTCCGCTCGGACGTCTGGTCGGCGCCCGCGAGGATGCGGAATTCTCCGCCTATCTGTGCAGCGCCGCGGCCGACTGCTTCGTCGGCCAGGTTTTCCCCGTCTGCGGCGGCTGGGTCTCGCGCTAGAGACTGGTGCTGTGCCCCGGTAACTCGTTCAGCGCGGCATGCGCAGCCGCCAGCCGGGCGATCGGCACGCGCGGACCGGAGCAAGACACGTAACTCAGGCCCGCGTGATGGCAGAAGGCGATCGATGCCGGATGGCCGCCATGCTCGCCGCAGATGCCGACCTTCATCCCCGGCCGCGTCTTGCGGCCGCCGGCCACCGCCAGTTCCATCAGCTGGCCGACGCCCTTGACGTCGAGCACCTCGAACGGGTTGTGCTGCAGGATGCGGCCCTGCGTGTAGGCAGGCAGGAACTTGTTCTCGGCATCCTCGCGCGAGAACGAGAAGGTCGCCTGCGTCAGGTCGTTGGTACCGAACGAGAAGAACTCGGCATCCTCGGCCAGGGCATCGGCGCGCAGGCAAGCACGCACTACTTCAAGCATCGAGCCATAGCTGACATCGAGCGTGAATCCGCAGTCCTTCTCGACTTCGGCACGAATCTCGTCGACCCAGCCCTTCACCGTCTTCAACTCCTGCGCGGTGCACACCTGCGGGACCATGATTTCCGGATGCACTGCCAGCCCTTCGCGGCGGCAATCGGCGGCGGCTTCGAGGATGGCGCGGATCTGCATGCGATAGATTTCCGGCGAGGTCAGCCCGAGACGCACGCCGCGATGGCCGAGCATGGGATTGACCTCGAACAGCGCACGCACCTTCTTCAGCATCGCTTCCTTCTTGGCGATCACCTCGTCGACCAGCACCGGGTCGGCCGGCAGGTCCACGTGCGGATGCACCTCGCGCACCCGGTAGAGAAAATCGACCGAGTCGTGCAGCACCTGCAGGCCATTCACCGTCTCACGCAGGTGGCGCAGGCGCTCCAGCTCCTCGACCAGCTGCCGTTCGCCGGGCAGGAACTCGTGCATCGGCGGGTCGAGCAGGCGAATGGTCACCGGACGCGGCGCCATGGCGCGGAAGATACCCGCGAAATCCTCGCGCTGGATCGGCAGCAGCTTGTCGAGCGCGCGCTGACGGTCGGCCGGCGTCTCGGCGACGATCATCTCGACGACGATGGGCAAGCGCTCGACGGCGTTGAACATGCGCTCGGTGCGGCACAGGCCGATGCCCATGGCGCCGAAGCGGACGGCGCGCTCGGCGTCGTGCGGCGTATCGGCGTTGGCCAGCACCTGCAGGCGGGCCAACGCGTCGGCCCAGCCGAGCAGGGTCGCCAGTTCGTCGGAAAACGTCGCCTCGATCATCGGCACGGCGCCGATGAAAACGTCGCCCGTCGTGCCGTCGACCGTAATCAGCGTCCCTTCGCCGAAACTCTGGTCGCCGACGATGGCGCGCCGCGCCTGCACGTCCACGTGAATTCCTTCGGCGCCGGCGACGCAGGGCTTGCCCATGCCGCGTGCGACGACCGCCGCGTGCGAGGTCTTGCCGCCGCGGCTGGTCAGGATGCCCTGGCTGGCGAAGAAACCGTGGATGTCCTCGGGCCGGGTTTCCTCGCGCACCAAAATGACCTTTTCCCCGCTGCGGCCGAGCGCCTCGGCACGGTCGGCGTCGAACACGGCAATGCCCGACGCCGCCCCGGGCGAGGCGGGCAGCCCGCGCGCCAGCGGCCGTGCCTTGGCCTTCGGGTCGAGGCGCGGGAACAGCAGCTGCTCCAGCACCTCGGGCTGGATGCGCAGCAGGGCGGCCCGCTTGTCGATCAGCCCTTCGCGCACCATGTCCACCGAACTCCTGACCAGCGCCGCCGCGTTCATCTTGCCGTTGCGCGTCTGCAGGCAATAGAGGGTGCCGCGCTCGATGGTGTATTCGTAGTCCTGCACCTCGCGGTAGTGGCCTTCGAGACGATCGCGCAGTTCGACCAGCTGGCGGTGGAGGTCGGGCATCTCCCTGGCCATCTCGGCGACCGGCTTCGGCGTGCGGATGCCGGCGACGACATCCTCGCCCTGGGCGTTGACCAGGTATTCGCCGAACATGACGTTCTCGCCGGTGCCCGGGTCGCGCGTGAAGCCGACGCCGGTGGCCGAGTCGTCGCCCATGTTGCCGAAGACCATGGTCACCACGTTGACCGCCGTGCCGTTGGCCATCTCCGGCGTGATGTTGAATTCGCGGCGGTAATCGACGGCGCGCTTGCCCAGCCACGAGTTGAACACCGCCTTGATGGCGATTTCGAGCTGTTCGTGCGGGTCGACCGGGAAAGGCTTGCCAGTGGCTTCGTGCACCACGGCCAGAAAGCGCTCGGCGATGCCGGCGAGATCGGCTGCCGACAGCCCGATGTCGTGCTTGACCCCGGCCTGCTGCCTGGCCGCCTCGAACTCGGCGTCGAAGGCCTCGTCCGGCACGCCCAGCGCCACCTTGCCGAAGAGCTGGATGAAGCGCCGGTAGGCGTCGTAGGCGAAACGCGGGTTGCCGGTCTGGGCGATCAGCCCGTGCAGCGTTTCGGCATTGAGGCCGAGGTTGAGGATGGTGTCCATCATGCCCGGCATCGACATCGCCGAGCCGGAACGCACCGATACCAGCAGCGGCTTGTCGCGCCCGCCGAAAGTGCAGCCGGTGGCCGCTTCGAGCGCCGCCATGTTGTCCCGCACCTGAGCCATGACGCCGTCCGGCAGACTGCGCTCGGGCGTCGCCAGGCAAGCGAGACAGGCTTCGGTAGTGATGACGAAGCCGGGCGGCACGTTAAGGCCGATGCGCGTCATCTCGCACAAATTGGCGCCCTTGCCGCCGAGCAGCTTCTTGTTCTTGCCGTCGCCCTCGGCGAAGGCGTAGACCCACTTGTTATCCATATGCTCGCTCCTCCCACTTTTTAACGACCGCAATCGCATGCTGCGGCTATTTGTATATTCTGAACTTCAAATGCCGCCTGCGGGAACGCTTTTTTTCCGGCACTCATTTTTCGGGTGGGCTGCGCTGCAATGGTGATGGTCTTGCGGATGGCGAGGTACGCGATCTTTTCGGCAAAATCGCGGCCCTAGCCGATGAACCCGGAAAATATCCGAAAGAGGTGTCATGAATATCACCAGTACTGGTCTTGCCGATCTGATCCGCGAAATCGAAGTCGAAGACCCGATCGACTACGGTGATCTGCCCTACGACGAAGACGAACTACGTCTGCTGGTATGTAGCCATATCTGCGATATCGCCGAACAGTCCGCGCAACTCGGCGAAGAAAACCGCCAGACGATGTTGCTGGCGGTGACCGCCAAGCTGGTGCTGGAGAATCTGGTACTGAATGTCAGACTGATGCAGGCGCAAGGCAAGGCGCACGCGGGCGGCGGCGCAACCCAGCGTTTTACAACATTGCCGACCAGAACCCCAGCAGGATGCTGAGAACCATCGCACTGACCACCAGCAGGCCGACCCGGGCGAGAATGCCAGCACCAGTCACCACGTTGGCAACGTAGTGAACAGTCTTTTCGTCGCCGATGTGGAGCAAGGGGCGGACCCGTGCCGGATCAGCAGAATCGACGCCACCCAGGCCGCTGCCCCGATGGCGACAACGAAGGTGAGGCTGGGAACCAGCAGCGACAGCGAAGCGAGCCACAGTGGCACCGGGGCGATGGCAGCCAGCGCGTAGGCACTGTCATAACCCGGATCATGGTCGCGGACCAGCGACATGCGCTGGATGAGCATGGCCATGTAGCCGAGCATCAGCAACTGGGCGACATAGAAGACGATACCCGAGACGATCAGCTGCATCGGCGTCAGGGCCGGCACCGACAACGGGAAAACGGCACCCGGGTGAACCAACTCGGCAAAGGCATAAAGCACCGGCGGCAACAGCGACATGGGCAGCACCAGGCACTTGAAGAACCAGCGGGACGAGAAACGCGAACGATCGATTTCTTCCCAGCCGGTCTTTTCGGAAACGAGCATTGCGGGAATGTGGGACATCAACATGATCGACCTCCTTTACCCACCCGAAACGCCGGGTGCCATGTTGCAATGACGGCAATGGCAGGTCACATTGCGTTCGACAGCCCTCGTCATGCGAGTTCCGGGAACCTTGTGTTCAGATCAGCCTGAACGATAGCGAATCAGCATGAACCCGGAGCCGACATGGCACTAGAATGTGGCCAAGTCCAGATCAGCATAGGAAAACCCGGTGTCCGTGCAACCCAGCCCTCACGACGATGACCGCGTTCGCTTGTTCCACGCCAGCCTGGTCTGGCCGCTGCAACTCGAAGCATTGGCCGTCGACGGCGTCGAGGGACGGCACTGGGAGGTTTTCGAGTCCTGCACCGAGACGCATCCGTGGCGGCGGATCGACGACGAGTTCATGGAGGACGCCAGCCAGTTCAAGGAGCGCCATTACCGGGAATTCGTCTCCTTCCTGCCCTACGTCCAGCGTTTTCTCTACGGCGAGGGACGTTCGCGCCATTCGGCGGCGGACGACCCGCCGGGCGGTTCGCCGATGCATGTCTTCCGGCGCAAGGACATCGCTCGGCTACGCCTGACGCTACGCAAGGGGCAAGGACCGGTTGAACTGGACATCGTCCATCTCGACCTCTATTTCTTCCACGATCTCGACGTCGTGCTGCTCAACCCCGAGGTGCGCGCCAACACCCTGCCGCTCGACACCATGCGCGACATCCTTTTCCGTTTCGGCCGCGCCTATCCGTCGGGCTGGGAGGAGGGCGGCGAGGGGCTGCACAACGTCTATCTGGCCGAGTGGATCGGCGTCGATGGCCAGGTCGTCGCCCGTTCCGACGCCGAGAAGCGCGAGAAATACCTGGGCTACGTCTGCGAGCACCGCAGCCCCTGCGTTTCCGAGCATTGGGCCAGCCTGCTGCGGCCGATGATGCTGTCGCATTCCGACGAAGCCGGCGACCTGCGTTACCGGCTCATCGAATACCAGCGCATGCCGGTCATGGCCTTCCTGGCCGTGGACGATCCGCGCACCCTGAGCCGCGAGGAGTGGGTGCGCATCGGCTTCGCCAGCACGCTGCACCCGAACGAAACCCTGCCGGTCAATGAGCCGGGCGTCATCGAATTTGAAAAACGCTTCTGCCAGGACCGTTTCTGGACGGACAGCGCGGCCGGGCCGAACACGCGCTTCATGTGCACCGGCAACACCTTCACCGTCGTCGGCGATGCGGCCTTCCCGTTTTTCGTCGATAGCGAGCGCGGCGTGCTGGCCCAGTTCCGTCACCAGTATTTCGTCGTCTTCCTGATCGCCCACCTGCATCGCGCCGCGTTGCTTGCGTTTTCGGAAGTGCTGGTCGATGCCGTGAACGATCTCGACATCCGCAACGACATGTCTGTGCGCCGCTTCAAGCGCCGCATCCGCGCCAATTTCGAGACCTTCCTGCGCTTCACGCACCGCTACTGGTTCCACGAACTATCTGAGCGGCCACACGTGCAGAGCATGTACCGGATGTGCTCGAACCACCTGCACAACGACGCGATGTACGACGACGTGCGCGACGAAATCCGCGAGATGAGCCATTACCTCGACAGCGACTCCCAGCGCCGGCAATCGAACACCGTCGTCCGGCTGACCGTGATCACCATTCTCGGCCTGATCGCCACCGTGACCACCGGCTATTTCGGCATGAACATCATCGTTTTAGGCGAGGGGCCGGCCGGCGAGCGGCTGCTGCATGGACTGGTCGCGACCAGCTTCTTCGTCGGCCTGGTGCTCTTTGCCGTCGCCCGCTCGAAGCGCCTGTCGGACTTCCTCGAAGCCCTGTCCGACGAACGCCTGGGCTTTACCGGAAAATTCCGCGCCCTGTGGGGGGTGATGGGCGGCAAGGAACGCTGAGCGGACCCACTTGCGGCACTGGTCCGGCTCCCCATTTTCGCTGGCTTGCGCTATAAATCAGACATGAAGCCCAATTACTCCGCTCTGTTGTTGCTCCCGCTACTCGCCGTCGCCCTGCCGGCCCAGGCCGAGGCCTACAAGTGCCGCAAACCGGATGGCAGCACGCAGATTTCCAGCGAACCGTGCACGGGCGGCAGCAGCACGGTGCGGACGGTGCACGACGAAGCCGTGCCCGAAGCCACGCGCGAACAGGCTGAGCGCAATGCCGAGCGCCAGCGCCAGCGTGCCGACCAGTTGCAGGCCCAGCGCCGGGCCGGAGAAGCCGAGGAGCGCCGGGCGCGGGAGCGCGAACTCGAACGCGAGCGCCGGGCCAGCAAACAGCCGGAAACGGTCTATGTACCGGTGCCGACGTATGGCGGCGGTTACATTCCGCCGCATGCGCGACCGCCGCGGCCCGGGTATCCGGATGACCCCACCCCGCAGCCGAGGCCGGGCAAGCCGGTCGATCTCTACAAGGTGCCTAACGCCCCGCGCAACTCGCGCTGAGCTGCCCGGCGCCGGCTCACGCCGTTTCGTGCTTTGTGCCGTCGCGGCTTTGGCTGCCGAGCGTCAGTTCGGCATCGGCGCTCAAGGCATCGAAGAAGGCTTGCACCGCTTCCGGCTTGCCGCTGGCGGCAAAGGTTGTCTGCCCACAATCGCACTGGCCGAGCCAGATCGCCTCGACGCCCGGCATGCCGCGCGTGCTGACGGGGTGAATCGTCGTCACATTGGCGCCGCAGCCGTTGCAGACCAGCTTTTCCGGCCGTGTCGCCTCGATTTTGGCCTGTGCCTGCGCAATGCGCTGCTCGACGCTACCGCGCTGTTTCGCTTGCCCCATGATTTCTCCCTGAATTGGCAAAGGCAGCGAGCATAACTGCGCGCTCCCGGCTTGTCGAACCACACCGGCAAATGCATCAGATGGCCGCAAAGGCGTAGCGATTCTTGCCTCCGAGCTTGGCCCGATACATCGCCCGGTCGGCATGGCGGATGATTTCCTGAGGGTCGTCACAGCCCTTGTCACCCCCATGGAAAATGCAGATGCCGATGCTGGCGCTGAGGCTGCTAGCCACCGGCAAGCCGACAAGCGGCTGCTCGACGCAAGTGAGCAATTTTTCCGCCAGATGCGCAGCCCCATCCCTTGTATCGACATCATGGGCCAGCACGAAAAACTCGTCGCCGCCTAGGCGCGACACCGTGTCCGTCAGGCGCACCGTTCCGACCAGGCGGCGCGCCACATCGCACAGAACGGCATCGCCCTGGTCATGCCCGAGCGTGTCGTTGATCGCCTTGAAGCCGTCAAGATCGATATAGAGGCCCGCATGGCAGCCGCTGTCGCGGCGCCCACGGGCCAGCAACTGAGCGATGCGGTCCTCCAGCAGTTCGCGGTTGGGCAGGCCGGTCAGGCGGTCGTGCAGCGAGCGTTCGAGATGGTGCTTGCGCTCGAGATCGAGCTCGGTTTCGCGGACAAACAACTGGCGGCGCTGGTATTCGGCCAGATAGCCGGCGCCGCCGCCGATCAGGTTGGCGGAAAGGATGAAGAAGCAATGGCTGAACAGCACATGCGGTGGAAACTCCCGCAGATAGCCGAACACCACGCCATAGGTAAGGATCACGACAATGTCGACGACCAGCGCATAGATAAAGCGAGTGCCGATGAAGTTGTACGTATAGAAAGTCGACAGCACCAGCCCGGGGTAGAAATAGGAAATCGAGTCCAGCGGCAGGAACCAGAGAACGGCGATCAGCCCGTAAGCAGCTGCGAGTCCGGTCAATGCCAGGGGCAAGTGGTTGAAGCGCGCGAAAGCCGGGTGGAAGGTGAGCAGGAAGACCGCCGCCGGCACGCTGAGGATCGCTAGGCGGATGGTCCACACGGTCGCCTGGTACTCGGGTGGCACCAGCCACGGATCGAGCACGCCGTAGAACAGGTAGACGAAAGTCCCGACCAGGATCGCCGCCCGCCCCTGCAGGCGCATTCGTGCCAAGGAATGTTCGGCAAAAGCGCACTCGGCTTCCGGGTCGCGGAAACTCAGGGTCAGGGGATGCAGTCGTTCCATCATCGGTGGGGCCTCGATTCATGAAAACGCTGTCAGAGAAAATACATCATTCCCCAATCTGGCCTAAATGGGAAGGCTTTGCCGCTCCAGGATTCCCCGCTGCCCGCTGGGCGCCGGATATGGCAAGATGCCGGCATGCATGCCCTTCCCCACCTTGCTGCGGTCGACTGGATTTCTCTGGCCATTTTCTTCGCCTGCTGGGGCGGCTACGCGTGGTTCTCCGAACACAGCCACTGGGGCGCGGTCGGGCTGATCCGCACCAGCCAGAATTACCGCCTGCAATGGGCGTACCGCATGCTGGAGCGCGACGTCCGGGTCATGGACTCGACGCTGATCGGCAACCTGATGACCAGCGTTTCCTTCTACGCCAACACCACCATCTACATCATCGCCGGCCTCGTCGCCGCCCTTGGCGCCGCCGACCGGCTGCTCAGCTTCACCGCCGACCTGCCGTTCGGCGGCTCCGGCAACCGCGAACTGCTGGAGATCAAGCTGATGCTGCTGCTCGCCTCCTTCGTCTTCGCCTATTTCAAATTCACCTGGTCGCTGCGCCAGTTCAACCTGCTCTCCATACTCGTCGGCGCGGCACCGCTGGGCAAGGCCGGCGAGCCGGGCATCGACACTTACGCCCACCGGCTGGCCGGGGCCAACAACCTGGCCGGCGACGATTTCAACCGCGGCATCCGCGCCTATTATTTCGGCCTCGCGGCATCGGGCTGGCTGCTCAACCCGATCGCCCTCGCCGTGCTGGCGCTGGCCGTGCTGATCGTGCTCTACCGGCGCGACTACCGTTCGGCGGCGCTCCACATCCTGCGCGACCAGAACTGAGCCGATGGGCGCCAACCGCCATCTGGCCGGCATCGGCTTCGGCCTGATCGCCTACGGCATCTGGGGCTTCTTTCCGCTTTTCTTCCGCCAGCTCGGGCACGTCTCGCCGCTCGACATCCTCAGCAACCGTGCCGTCTGGGCCTGCGTCTTCGTCGGTCTGCTACTCACCCTGCGCCGCCGCTGGCGCAACGTACTGGCGGTCTTCCGCACGCCGCGCCAGTTCGCCATGCTGGCACTCGCCGCGCTTCTGGTCGGCAGCAACTGGCTGATGTTCCTGTGGGCCGTCGCCAACCGCCAGGTGGTCGCCTCCAGCCTCGGCTATTTCCTGACGCCGCTGGTCAATGTGCTGCTCGGCCTCGTCGTGCTGAAGGAGCGCCTCAACCGGCTCGAATGGATATCCGTCGCTTTGGCGCTGGCGGCGCTGGCCAACGAGATCTTCACCCTCGGCAGCCTGCCCTGGGTATCGCTCTTCCTCGCCGCCACCTTCGGCTGCTACGGGCTGGTGCGCAAGCAGGTGCCGGTCGATGCGCTGTCCGGACTGTGGCTGGAAACCCTGGCCATGCTGCCGCTGTGCGGCCTCTACGCGCTCTGGCAGGCGCAGCACGGGCATATGGTTTTTGCCCTCCACGACGCGTCGACCGCAACTCTGCTGATTGGCGCCGGCATCCTCACCGCCCTGCCGCTGATGGCCTTTGCCGCCGCCACGCAGCGCCTCGACCTAGCCACCGTCGGCATGCTGATGTACATCAACCCAACGCTGCAATTCCTCACCGCCGTCTGGCTCTTCGGCGAGCCGCTGCAGCCGGCGCGGCTGGTCAGCTTCGGCCTGATCTGGCTCGGGCTGTTCGTTTTCAGCTGGAGCATGTGGGAAAAGTACCGGGATCGCGGATAATACGCAGTCATCAAGCACTGCGGAGCGCCCGATGGGATTGCTCGAAAATACCCTGATCATCCTGCTGCTGATCGCCATCAGCGCCTTCTGTTCGACCTCCGAGATTTCGCTGGCCGCCGCCCGCAAGCTCAAGCTGAAGCAACTCGCCGCGAGCGGCGACCCGCGGGCCGCCACGGTGCTGGAACTGCAACGGCAGCCCGGGCATTTCTTCACCACCATCCAGATCGGCCTCAACGCCGTCGCCATCCTCGGCGGCATTCTCGGCGAGGAAGCCTACGGGCCGTTCTTCTCCGGCACGCTGCTGCCCTACGTCGGCAGCGCCGCCACTGCGGCGACGCTCGGTTCCGTCCTCTCCTTCGTGCTGGTTACGGCGTCCTTCGTGCTGCTCGCCGACCTGCTGCCCAAGCGCGTCGCCATCGTCGCGCCGGAGGCCATCGCCCTGCGCATCGCCGGCCCGATGGCGCTGTGCATCCGTCTGCTGTCGCCGCTGGTCTGGGCCTTCAACGGTGCCGCCAACCTGATCATGTCGCGCTTCGGCCTGCCCGAAACCCGTCCTGACGATGTCACGCCGGCGGATATCGTCGCCATGACCCAGGCCGGCATGGACGCCGGTGTCGTCGCGCAACAGGAACATCAACTGATCGAGAACGTGTTCGAGCTGGATATCCGCACCGCGCCATCGGCGATGACCGCCCGCGACAGCATCGTCTGGCTCGACACCAAGGAGAGCGAGGCGGAAATCCAGGCCCGGCTGCGCGCCCACCCGCACGCCAAATTTCCGGTGTGCGCCGGCAATATCGACGAGGTCATCGGCTACGTCGATTCCAAGGACATCCTGAACCGCATCCTCAACGGTGAAGCCCTGTCGCTCAAGGCCGAGGGCCTGCTGCGCAGCGCGCTGATCCTGCCGGAAACGCTGACGCTCGGCGAAATCCTCAAGCAGTTCAAGGCGGCGCGCGAGGATTTCGCGCTGATCATCAACGAATATGCGCTGATCGTCGGCCTGATCACGCTCAACGACGTGACCAGCACGCTGGTCGGCGAAACCCTCGATTCCTCGGACGAGGCGCAGATCATCCGGCGCGACGAAAACTCCTGGCTGGTCGATGGCCTGACGCCGGTCGGCGACCTGGAAACCCTGCTCGACATTCCGCCCTTTCCCGACGACGACCAGTTCGAAACCATCGCCGGCTTCCTGATGTACGTGCTGCGCAAGGTGCCGCGCCCAACCGAAAGCGTCGACCACGGCGGCTTCCGCTTCGAGGTGCTCGACGTCGACCATCATCGCATCGACCAGCTGCTGGTCACCCGGCTCGACCCGAAAGCGCCCTGACCCGGCAATGTCGCGCCTGCTGATCTACGCCATCGTATTCATCGAGGGCTTCTCCTCGCTCGGCGCCGAAGTCATCGCCCTGCGCCGGCTGCTGCCGCATGTCGGCAGCTCGATCGTCGTCACCGCGCCGACCATCGGCTTCTTTCTGCTCGCGCTGGCGCTCGGCTATGCCTCTGGCGCCCGGGTGGCGACCGATTACCGGGCCATCGTCGCCCGCAACTTCCTGATTTCCGCCGCGCTGGCCGGCATCGGGCTGGCCGGCGTCACCGTCGACTGGCTGTTCGTCCACCTGCAGCCGGCGCTGATCGCCTACTTCGTCTTCATCGGCGGCATCCTCTGCCCGCTCGCCTGGCTGCTCGGCCAGACGGTGCCGATCCTGACTAACCTGATGAAATCGGAGCGCACCGGCGAAGCCAGCGGCATGGCGCTCTACTGGTCCACGCTCGGCTCCTTTCTCGGTTCGCTCAGCCTGTCGCTGCTCGTCATGCAATGGCTGGGCGTCTCGGCGGCGGTGGTCGCCTGCAGTCTGATGCTCGTTGCCGGTACGCTGCTGCTCGGCGGCCGCCAGCTGAAAATAGCCCTTTTTTGCGCGTCGACCGCAGCAATCGCCATCGGCTTCAACCTGCACCACGAAGTCACCGCCGACACCGCCTACGCCGAATACATCGTCGGCCCGGCCGCCCCGCCCGGCCAGAAAGACCCGCGCGCCTTCTGGGTCAACAAGTCGACTGCCTCGCTGATCGACGACTCCGAACCGCCTAACTACACGCGCTACATCAAGCGTCTGCGCCAGATCCTGCTCGAAGAACTGGCCTTCCGCGAGCGCGACATCCTCGTCCTCGGCGCCGGCGGCTTTACGCTGTCGCACCGCGAGCCGAGCAACCGCTACACCTATGTCGACATCGACCCGGCGATCAAGGCCATAGCCGAAAAGCACTTCCTGCGCGAGGCCGCGCGCGGCGAGTTCATCGCCGACGACGCCCGGCGTTTCGTCGCCACCACCGAACGCCGCTTCGACGCCGTTGTCGTCGACGTCTACAGCTCGCACACCTCGATTCCCAGCCACCTGGTCACCCGCGAATTCTGGGAAGGCGCCCGCCGCGTGCTCAAGCCCGACGGCGTCCTGCTCGCCAACCTGATCCTCGACGGCAAGCTTGAAACCCCCTACGCCCGCAACCTGCTGGCCACCATCGACAGCGTTTTCGGCCGTTGCGCGGTCGACGTGCTGCACAAGGCGGAAACGCTGTCCAACGTCGAAGTCACCTGCTTCGCCAGCAGCCGGCCGGGAGCAACCGGCATTTACGTGGACGAAAAAAACCGCGCCGATCTCGACATGGCGCGGTCACGGTAGGCATCGCTCATTCAAACGAGATCTCACGCGGTCTCACCTAAACAACTACGCACTCGCCGCCAGCACCGTAGCACCTGCTCTGAGCAGCGCCCACAAGATTCGCCGCTTTGGCCAGCATGCGGGTGGCCGCACTTTCATCGGCCTTGGTATTTTCGCCGTATTGACTGGAACTCGCGATACGAAGAGAGGCCGAACTTCGGCAAAATGGCGTTTCGCATTAACCTCGGGAGCATTGCATGTATGAGTCGAAATACCAGCAGCCGCTGGCCAGTGCCGGATTCGCCCGACGCCTACTGGGCCACCTGCTGGTCGCTGTCGGTTTGCTCGGCGTATCGCTGGCCTTGGGGATGATTGGCTATGTACTGTTCGAGAATCTCTCGTGGCTCGACGCCTTCCTCAACGCGGCCATGCTGCTCGGCGGGATGGGGCCGGTCAATCCGCCGCAGACCGGCGCCGGCAAGCTGTTCGCCGGATTCTATGCGCTCTACGCGGGGCTGGTGTTCATCGTCACCGCCGCACTGCTATTCACACCGATCCTGCACCGCCTGATCCACCGCTTTCACTGGGATGAGAAAATCTGAGGAGACCCCACATGTACTCGAAAACGCTGTTCGCCGGCTGGGGCGACATGGATTTCAACAGCCACATGAAAAACACCGCCTTCCTCGACAAGGCAGCCGATGTCCGGATGCTGTTTTTCGCCGAGAACGGCTTCCCGATGGCCGAATTCTCACGACTCAGGATCGGCCCGGTGATCATGAAGGATGAAATCGAATACCGGAAAGAGGTCGGGCTGCTGCAGGAAATCGTCGTTGCGCTGGCCATCGCCGGGATGTCGCCCGACGGCAGCCGCTTTCTGATGCGCAACGAAATCCGCCGGCCGGATGGAACGCTTTGCGCGCAAGTCACCAGCGCCGGTGGCTGGCTCGACCTCGCGGCCCGGAAACTGGTGGCACCGCCAGAAGCATTGCTTGCCGCCATCGAATCGCTCCCGAGAACCGGCGATTTCGTGGCACTTCCCTCAAGCGTGAATAAAGGCCCGTGACAATCGGCAAGCCGGTGTGAGCGTCAATCGCCCACCACGTCGACGCCCGGCAGCGGCGTAAACTTGAAGGCCGTCGCGGGCAGCACGGCGTTGCGCTCCAGCCCGGAAAAGCGGATCAGCGTTCGCTGGCCGAAGCTGTCGTGCAACTCCATGGCCTTCAGGTCGCTGCCGACGAGGCCGAGGCGAACTTTCTCGAAACCGCTTTCGTTCACCTTGGGCGTCGCCTCGACCCAGTTCATGCCGTCCGCCTCACCGGCTTCGCTCAGCGTGAAGTTCTTTTCGAGTTCATTGCTGCCGGCGAGCAGCGCGGCCGGTGAGCCACTGATCGCCTGCCCCGCCTTGCGCACCGTGACCTGCTTGAGTTCCTGGTCGTAGATCCAGATTTTCTCGCCATCGCCGACCACCAGTTGCGGGTAGGGTTTCTGGATGTCCCAGCGCAGCTTGCCGGGGCGCGAGATGGCGACCGTGCCCGACGATTGCTGGGGTTTGCGGCCACCCTTGCCGACCACTATCTGCGAGAAATCCGCCTTCAGCGTGCGCGTGTTGTTCAGGAACAGATGCAGTTGGTCGATCGCGCCAGCATCCGCCAACAGGGGAAAAAAGACGATTGCTGCGGTCGACAGCATTTTCAGGCCAAATTTCATTCGGCTTCCCGACGCGCCAGCACTTCGCGGCCGCCGCGTCCGTCCATCGACGACACTAGTCCGGCCTTTTCCATGGCTTCGATGAGGCGTGCCGAGCGGTTGTAGCCGATGCGCAGATGGCGCTGGACCAATGAAATCGAGGCGCGCTTGTTCTTCAGCACGATGTCGACCGCCTGGTCGTAGAGCGGGTCACTCTCGGCGTCACCGCCGTCGCTGCCGCCCTCGCCGCCTTCCTCGTCGTCGCCACCGGCGCCATTGAGAATGTCCTCGACGTACTCCGGCGAACCGGTCGTCTTCAAGTGTTCGACGACACGGTGAACTTCATCGTCGGAGACGAAGGCGCCATGGACCCGGGTCGGGTAACCGGTACCCGGCGCCAGGTAGAGCATGTCGCCCTGGCCGAGCAAGGCTTCGGCACCCATCTGGTCGAGGATGGTGCGCGAATCGATCTTGCTCGACACCTGGAAGGACAGGCGGGTCGGGATGTTGGCCTTGATCAGGCCGGTGATCACGTCGACGCTCGGCCGCTGCGTCGCCAGCACGAGGTGGATGCCGGAGGCGCGTGCCTTCTGCGCCAAACGGGCGATCTGTTCCTCGACCTTCTTGCCGACGACCATCATCAGGTCAGCCAGCTCGTCGATGATGACGACGATGAACGGCATGGTCTTCAGCGGCTCCGGGGTTTCCGGCGTCAGGGTGAGCGGGTTGGGAATATGCTCGCCGCGCTTTTCGGCATCGCGGATCTTGGTGTTGAGGCCGGCGATGTTGCGCACGCCCATCGCCGACATCAGCTTGTAGCGTTTCTCCATCTCGGTCACGCACCAGTGCAGCGCGTTGGCTGCCTGCTTCATGTCAGTGACGACCGGCGCCAGCAGATGCGGGATACCTTCGTAGATGGAGAGTTCCAGCATCTTCGGGTCGACCATGATCAGGCGTACGTGATCCGGCTCCGACTTGTAGAGCATCGACAGGATCATCGCGTTGACGCCGACCGACTTGCCGGAACCGGTGGTGCCAGCGACCAGCAGGTGTGGCGTCTTAGCCAGGTCGGCAACCACCGGCTGGCCGCCGATGTCCTTGCCGAGGCAGACGGTCAGCGGGCTGGTCATGTCGTTGTACGGCTTGCTGGAAATGATCTCGGAGAGCTTGACCGTCTGCCGCTTGGGATTGGGCAGTTCGAGCGCCATGCACGACTTGCCGGGCACCGTCTCGACGACACGGATCGACACCATGGCCAGCGCCCGCGCCAGGTCACGCGCCAGATTGACGATCTGGGCGCCCTTGACGCCTACCGCCGGCTCGATTTCGTAGCGGGTGATGACCGGCCCTGGCATCGCCGCCAGCACCTTGACCTGAACGCCGAAGTCGGCGAGCTTGCGCTCGATCAGGCGTGAGGTGTATTCCAGCGTCTCGGCGCTGACCGTCTCGGTGACCGGCGGCGCCGGGTCGAGCAGGTGCAGCGGTGGCAACTGCCCACCGATGATGGCTTCGGGGAAGAGTGCCACCTGCTTCTCGCGCTCGATGCGCTTCTCGGCCTTTTTGGAAACCGGCACTTCGGGCGGCGGCGTTTCGATGATGATCGGGTCGTGCAGCTCGACGCGACGCTTTTCCACTTCCACTTCTTCCTCGCGCTGCTGCGCGACTTCGCGCCCGATGCGCCGGTCGCGCCACGTATCCACCAGGCCAAAGAAGAAACCGCCGACGGCTTCGAGAAACTCACCGAGCTGCTCGAACGCCCAGAGCCAGGACATCCCGGAAAAAATGCTCCAGCCTGCAGCCATCGCCGCCAATAACACCAGAGTCGATCCGGTGTAACCGAGCAGATGTTCCAGCAGACGACCGGCTTCGATACCGAGCAAGCCGCCCGGCGCGAGCGGCAACTCGACCTTGAGCGAATAGAAACGCAGCGCTTCGAGCGCCGAACTGGCAACCAGCAACACGGCAAAACCGGTCAACGCGAGGTACAGCGGCCGGCGATCGGCATGTCCGAGCGGTGAATTGAGCCGCCGGAATCCCCACCACATGAACATCACCAGCAGGACGATCCACCACCAGGCAGAAAACCCGAACAGGTAGAGCATCAAGTCGGCGATCCAGGCGCCGGCATGACCGGTCGGGTTGTGCAGATTTCCGGAAACGACCGCGTGCGACCAGCCCGGATCGTCCTTGCTGAAACCCCAGAATGCCATAGCCAGAAACAGGGCTACCGCCCCCAGCGCCAGCCAGCGCGACTCGTCCAGCAGATTGCCGATCTTCTCCGGCAACTGGCTGGCAGTTGCACGGTCAGCCGTTCGAACTCCCATGCTCAAGCTCCAGTGATCGTGATCTGATCGCCTTCGCTGATGATGTAGCCGCCAACCTCGAGGTCACGCATCACCTTGCTGACCATTTCGCGCGAGGCGCCGATCATGCGCGCCATGTCCTGCTTGGAGATCTTCTGCTTGACCATACGCTTGCCGCCCTCTTCCTCCGACATATCGAGCAGCAGCCGCGCAACACGGCCATAGACGTCGAGCAGGGCAAGGCTTTCGATATTCCGGTCGGCGTCGCGCAAACGGCGCACCAGAATCTGCATCAGCTTTAGCACCACCTGGAAATTGTCCTGCATGCAGCGCTGGAATTCGTTCTTGCCAATGCTCAACAATTCGCAGTTTTCGACCGCGACAACACTGGCTGAACGCGGGCTACCGTCGATCAGGCCCATTTCGCCGAAAAACTCGCCCGGCCCGAGCCAGGCGAGAATGATCTCGCGGCCTTCCTCGTCAAAATTGGTTACCTTGGCACGGCCGGTTAGCAGGATAAGCAGCGCATCGGCGCTCTCACCGGCGCGGACGACCTGTTCGCCGCGCCCGGCGCGCCGGCGCGTGGCGACGCGCGACAAGCGTTCGAGCTCGGTCTCATCCAGGCCCGAAAACAGCGGCACATTGCGCAGGACAACCAGACTCAGGCCGACATTTGAGGAGGACATAAAGCATTTCCCTTCATGGAGTTGCGCGAAGATTATAAACTCAATTCGCAATTTTCAAGGGAACCGGGGAAAAATCAGCCGGTCGATGGAGGCTATAATTTGCCGATCAACCATCATCGAGGATCACCATGTCCCAAGCCGTTCGTCACAGTCGCCTGATCATTCTGGGCTCCGGCCCCGCCGGTTACACCGCTGCCGTCTATGCTGCCCGCGCCAACCTGAAACCGCTGCTGATCACCGGACTCGCCCAGGGCGGCCAACTGATGACGACGACCGATGTCGACAACTGGCCGGCCGATGCCGACGGCGTGCAAGGCCCGGACCTGATGGCCCGCTTCGAGGCGCATGCCCGCCGTTTCGATACCGAAATCGTTTTCGATCATATTCACACAACGCAGTTGACGCAGAAGCCGTTTACGCTGACCGGCGATGCCGGCACGTATACCTGCGACGCGCTGATCATCGCCACCGGTGCCTCGGCACAATATCTCGGCCTGCCCTCTGAAGAGAAATTTTCCGGCAAGGGGGTTTCGGCCTGCGCCACCTGCGATGGGTTTTTCTATCGCAACAAGGCAGTCGCCGTCGTCGGGGGCGGCAACACCGCCGTCGAGGAAGCACTCTACCTGGCCAATATCGCCAGTCATGTCACGCTGATCCATCGCCGAGACAGCTTCAAGTCGGAAAAAATCCTGCAGGACAAGCTGTTCGAAAAGGAGAAGGCCGGCAAGATCACCATCCTGCGCAATTTCACGCTGGACGAAGTCCTTGGCGACGACACTGGCGTTACCGGCCTGCGCGTCAAGAGCACGCAAACCGGCGCCACGCAGAACGTCGATGTCTTCGGGGTCTTCATCGCCATTGGCCACAAGCCGAACACCGATATCTTCACCGGCCAGCTCGAGATGGAAAGTGGCTATATCGTGACCCAGTCCGGGCGCTCGGGCAACGCGACGCAGACCAGCATTCCTGGCGTCTTCGCCGCCGGCGACGTTCAGGATCACATCTATCGCCAGGCCTGCACCTCGGCAGGAACCGGCTGCATGGCGGCGCTGGATGCCGAACGCTACCTCGACCAACTCGGCTAGGGACCCGTCAAACTTGATCGACCCCGACGATCTCGCGGCATTTCGGGCAGCGGTGGCGGATACCCGGCCACTGCCGGAATCGGGGCGCGTACATCTCGGCGGTCCGCTACCGCCACCGCGTCCGCTGCAGCATCTGGCCGACGAGCGCGCGGCTCTGCATGAAAGCCTGCATGGGCCAATCGCCCTGCAGGACCGCCTGGAAGGTGGTGACGAGCCCAGCTACCTGCGGCCAAGCCTGGCCGCCAGCGTTCTCCGCGACTTGCGACGCGGGCGCTGGATTATCCAGGACGAAACCGACCTGCACGGACTGAATCGCGAGGAAGCACGCGCGCTTCTGGCCAGCTTCCTTGCCCAGTCATTGAAGCGCGGCGTACGTTGCGTGCGCATCATTCACGGCAAAGGGTTGGGATCACCCGGCAAGCAGGCGGTGCTGCGCCGCCTGGTACGCGGCTGGCTGATGCAAAGGAATGAAATACTCGCCTACTGCCAGGCAAAACCGCAGGACGGCGGCGAAGGTGCCGTCATCGTACTGCTGAGCACGCAACGAAAGGCCGCCCCGCCGCCCTGAACGACGGCAGTCCGGCCAATTATTATTTCTGGTTCTTTGCGAATTCGCGCTTGAATAGTTCAGTATCCTCGACCCAGTCCCATGCCGTACCCAGCGAGGTATTCGGTGTCAGACCCAAGGCACCGTGCAACGTGGCCAAGCGGAATATTTCAAGCGCCACATCATGTGGAAAACCCTTACGTCCGGGACGCTTGGTAACCATGAGTTCCTCAAGAAAAGTATCGAGCCCCGATTTTCCCCAAAGCGCAACTATTCTTTCAAGGATCCGGGGAAATTGCTGCTCCACAAGCACCGGGTATTTCGCGGCATCTGGCCCTAGGTAGCCCACCAGCTTTGCCTTGAGGGCCGGAATATCAAAATCCTGCTGCTCGTCCATATCTTCCCCTCCTGGTCAGACTGCCGCTTCGTCGGTTTCGCCAGTCCGGATACGCACAACCTGCTCGATCGGCATCACGAAAATCTTGCCGTCACCGATCTTGCCCGTACGCGCCGCCTTGATGATGGCTTCGATGGCAGCATCGGCATTGTCGGAATTGACGACGATCTCGATCTTGATCTTGGGCAGGAAATCGACCACGTATTCGGCGCCGCGGTACAACTCGGTGTGGCCTTTCTGGCGGCCGAAACCCTTGACCTCGGTTACCGTCAGGCCGGTGATGCCGACTTCCGACAACGCTTCGCGTACTTCGTCGAGTTTGAAGGGCTTGATGATGGCTTCGATTTTTTTCATGTCTCTTTCCTCTTGCTTCGGTTTCTCAGAATTCGTCTTGATAACGGTTGGTAATAGGATACCGCCAATCCTTGCCAAAGCCACGCGGCGTGATGCGGATGCCGACCGGCGCCTGGCGGCGCTTGTATTCGGCAATGCGCAGCAGGCGCACGACACGGCGCACCGCCTCTTCCGGCAGGCCGGCAGCGATGATCTCGCGCGGGCTGCGATCCTCTTCCATGTAACCACGGACGATGGCGTCGAGGATTTCGTAGGGCGGCAGCGAATCCTGGTCAGTCTGGTCCGGCTTCAGTTCGGCAGAAGGCGGACGGACAATGATGTTTTCCGGGATCACCGGCGAAAGCGTGTTGCGGTAGCGCGACAGGCGGTAGACCAGCGTTTTGTAGACGTCCTTGATGACGGCGAAGCCCCCAGCCATGTCGCCGTACAAAGTGCAGTAGCCGACGGCCATTTCCGACTTGTTGCCGGTGGTCAGCACGAGCGCGCCGGTCTTGTTGGACAGGGCCATCAGGATGTTGCCACGGATGCGCGCCTGGATGTTCTCCTCGGTCGTATCGGCCGGCAGGCCGGCAAACAGCGGGTCGAGCATCGCCGTATAGGTCGTCATCGCCGGCGCGATGGCAATCTCGTCATAGAGTACGCCAAGTGTGCGGATCATCTCGCGTGAATCGTCGAGACTCATCTGCGCCGTGTAAGGCGACGGCATCATCACCGCACGCACTTTTTCCGCCCCCAGCGCGTCGACCGCAACAGCCAGGGTCAGCGCCGAATCGATGCCGCCCGAGAGGCCGATGATCACACCCTTGAAACCACTCTTGCCAATGTAGTCGCGCACACCGAGAACCAGCGCCTGATAGGCTTCGGCCTCGACCGGCAATTCGCCGGCAAGGTCGTCAGAGCGCAGTCGGCCGGCAGCGTAATCGACAATGCCAAGCGCTTCCGCGAACTGCGGCAGGCGCATGCGGCAGTTGCCTTGGGCATCGAGGGCGAAGGAGGCGCCGTCGAAAACCAGCTCATCCTGACCGCCAACCAGGTTGGCGTAGATGGCGGGAATGCCGGTCGCCGCAATCCGTTCGCCCAGAACCTGCGCCCGCTGCTGGTGCTTTTCGAGATGGCAGGGCGAGGCGTTGAGGACAAGCAGCAGTTCGGCACCGGCACCATGCGCCAGTTCGGCCGCCCCGGCTTCCCAGATATCGGCGCAGATGTTGATGCCGCAGCGCACACCGCCGAGCGTGACGATACAGGCTTCACTGCCGGCGTCGAAATAGCGCTTTTCATCGAAAACTTCGTAATTAGGCAGGCGAATCTTGCGGTAAACCGCTTTTTTATGGCCATTTTCAATGACAGTGGCCGCGTTGTAGCGGCGGCCTGCATGTTCTTCCGGATGGCCGACGACGATTGCCAACCCTGGGGCAATGCCCTTGACCCGGCCTGCCAGATCGTCCAGTGCCCGACTGCAGGCCCGGTAGAAATCCGGGCGCAGCAGCAGGTCTTCCGGCGGGTAGCCACATAACGCCAGTTCCGGCGTCAGCAGCACCTGCGCGCCGCGGGCTTTGGCCTCGGCAGCACAGGCGATGATGCGTTCGACGTTGCCCGTCAGGTCGCCGACGGTGGCGTTGAACTGGGCAACGGCGATCCGCAACATGACAGCTTAGTAGTTCGGCTTGTCTTTCGCGTCGTTGAAACGCTGGATACCATCGGTGATTTCTTTTCTGGCGGCATCGATGCCTTCCCAGCCGTTGACCTTGACCCACTTGCCTTTTTCAAGATCCTTGTAGTGCGCGAAGAAGTGGGCAATCTGGTCACGCAGCAGTTGCGGCATGTCTTCGAAGGACTTGACGTCCTTGTAGAGCGGGGTCAGCTTGTCGACCGGCACGGCCAGCAGCTTGGCATCGTCGCCAGCTTCGTCGGTCATCGACAGCTGGCCGAGCGGGCGGCAGCGGACGACAACGCCCGGCGGCAGGGAGAACGGCGCAACGACCAGCACGTCGACCGGATCTCCATCACCGGCGATGGTGTGCGGGATGTAGCCGTAGTTGCACGGGTAGTGCATCGAAGTGGACATGAAGCGATCGACGAAGATCGCGCCGCTTTCCTTGTCGACCTCATACTTGACCGGCTCGGAATGCGCGGAAATTTCGATGATGACGTTGAAATCGTCGGGAAGGGACTTGCCGGAAGGAACGTTGTTAAGGGCCATCGTTGTCTCTCTGCAGTTTGTGGTTTGAGAACTTGTGATTATAACGCTGTGCTACCGGGAGTCAGCCCCAGGCAGCGAGAAACTCTTGCCAGTGCAGGGCGCCGATCTTGGCGAGCTGCACCTTCACGAACCCGGCTTCGGCCGCCTCTTCTTCCGCCGTCAGTTCACCGCGCAGGCGACGGAAACGGTTATAGACCAGATAGGTATTGATGACGTCGGTTTCGCAGTAGTCGCGGATTTCAGCGCTTTTGCCGGCCTGCCAGGCCTCCCAGACCTTGCTGCCATCCATGCCGAGCTTGCCGGGAAAGCCGAACAGCTTGGCCAGGTCGTCGAGCGGCGCGTTGGCGCGAGGGTTGTACAGGGCCAGCAGGTCCATCAGGTCGAGATGGCGCGTGTGGTAGCGGCTGATGTAGTTGTTCCACTTGAAATCGCGGCTGTCAGCATAGTCGCCATCACCGAGATCCCAGTAGCGCGGTGCGGCCACGCCATGCAGCATGCCGCGATAGTGCAGCACCGGCAGGTCGAAGCCGCTGCCATTCCAGGAAACGATCTGCGGCGTGAATTTCTCGATGCCGTCGAAGAAGCGCTGGATGATCGCACCTTCGTTCAGATCCGGCTCGGACAGCGACCAGACCTTCAGGCCTTCGCTGGTGCGCAACACGCAGGAAATGGTGACGACCCGTTGCAGGTGCAGTTGCAGGAAGTCATGGCCAGTCTTGGCCCGGCGCTGCTGGAAAGCGAGTTCAGCGACTTCGTCGTCGGAAAGCGCACCCGGCAGGTCGTTCAGCCGACGCAGGCCGGCCACATCCGGAATGGTCTCGATATCGAAGACCAGGACCGGTTTCATGCGGGAAAGACACCTGTCGACAGGTAGCGGTCGCCGCGGTCGCAGACGATTGTGACGATGACTGCGTTTTCCAGTTCCTGCGACAGGCGCAGCGCCACGGCCAATGCGCCGCCCGAGGAAATGCCGGCGAAGATGCCTTCTTCCATGGCGAGGCGCCGCGTCATCGCCTCGGCATCGGCCTGACTGACGTTCTCGACGCGGTCGACCCGGCTTCTATCGAAAATCTTCGGCAAATAGGCTTCCGGCCACTTGCGGATGCCGGGGATCTGGCTGCCCTCTTCCGGCTGGCAACCGACGATCTGGATCGCCTGGTTCTGCTTCTTGAGAAAGGCCGAGGTGCCCATGATGGTGCCGGTCGTTCCCATACTGGAAACGAAATGGGTGATCTTGCCTTCGGCATCGCGCCAGATTTCCGGGCCGGTACCTTCGAAGTGGGCAAGCGGGTTGTCCGGGTTGGCGAACTGGTCGAGGATGATGCCCTTGCCTTCGTCGCGCATCCGTTCGGCAACGTCGCGACACAGTTCCATACCGCCGTCCTTGGGCGTCAGCACCAGTTCGGCGCCGAAGGCGCGCATGGTCTGGCGGCGCTCGATGCTCTGGTTTTCCGGCATGACCAGGATCATCTTGTAACCCTTCATCGCCGCCGCCATGGCCAGCGCGATGCCGGTATTGCCGGAGGTCGCCTCGATCAGCGTGTCGCCCGGCTTGATGTCGCCACGCGCCTCGGCATGGACGATCATCGACAGCGCCGGGCGATCCTTCACCGAACCGGCCGGGTTGTTGCCTTCCAGCTTGGCAAGAATCACGTTGCCGCGCCGGTCATTGTCGGCACCGGGAATGCGCACCAGACGAACCAGCGGCGTGTTTCCGACAAAATCCTGCAGGGTTTTATACATTGCGCTGTAGCCACTCGATATATTGGGAGACGCCCTCCTCGACCGTGGCCATCGGCGCATCGTAGCCGGCCGCACGCAGTTTGGTCAGATCGCCCTGCGTGAATGCCTGATACTTGCCCTTCAGCGCCTCGGGGAAGGCGACGTACTCCAGCAAACCCTGTGCCCGCAGTTCTTCCAGTGTCAGCGGTGCTTCGCTTTTTGCCTTGCGGCAGCCGTTGACCGCAGCAACCGCGACATCGTTGAAGCTCTGCGCCCGACCGGAGCCGAGATTGAAGATGCCGGATTTCTCGGGATGGTCGAGGAAGAAGAGATTGACCTTGGCAACATCGCCGACGAAAACGAAATCGCGCTGCTGGCCGCCGTCCGGGTAACCGTGCGAACCTTCGAACAACTTGACCTTGCCGTCGGCGCGGAACTGGTTGAAGTTGTGAAAAGCGACCGAGGCCATGCGCCCCTTGTGCGTTTCGCGCGGACCATAGACGTTGAAGTAGCGGAAGCCGACGATCTGCGACGACGGATTCTGCGCCAGACGCTGGCGGACGATCTGGTCGAACAGGAACTTGGAGTAACCGTAGACGTTGAGCGGGCCTTCGTACTGGCGCTCTTCCTTGAACACGCTGCTGCCGCCATAGGTCGCCGCGCTCGAGGCGTAGAGGAACTGCACGTCCTGATCGAGACACCAGTCGAGCAGGATCATCGAGTAGCGGTAGTTGTTCTCCATCATGTAATGGCCATCGGTCTCCATGGTATCGGAGCAGGCGCCCTCATGGAAAATGGCGTCGATCTCACCGTCGAAATGGCCGGCCTGGACGCGCGCGATGAAGTCGTGCTTGTCGAGGTAATCGACGATGTCGCAATCGATCAGATTCCGGAACTTGTCGGCCTTGGTCAGGTTGTCGACGGCGATGATGTTGGTCACGCCGCGCTCATTGAGCGCCTTGACGATGTTGGAACCAATGAAGCCGGCGGCGCCGGTGACGACGATGTACATGGTTTTTCCTTACAGTGCTGCGGCGAGTTCTTCGCGGGTGACGACGGCAGTACCCAACTTGCCGACGACGATTCCGGCGGCAACGTTGGCGATCCGGATGGCTTCGGCCCAACTGGCGCCGGCGGCAAGCATGACGGCGAGCGTGGCGATCACGGTATCGCCGGCACCGGAGACATCGAAGACTTCACGGGCCTGGGCCGGCTGGTGATGAATGCCGTCGTCGGCGAACAGGGTCATACCTTCCTCGCTGCGTGTCACGAGCAGGGCTTCGAGTCCAAGTTCGTTGCGCAATTTCTGCGCCTTGGCGAGCAGTTCATCCTCCGAGGACCAGCGCCCGACGACTTCCCGCAGTTCGGAGCGGTTCGGCGTGATGACCGTCGCCCCGGCATATTTGCCCCATTCGTCGCCCTTGGGGTCGACCAAAACCAGCTTGTCGTGGGCGCGTGCAATGCGGATCATTTCAGAAATATGCGTCAACCCGCCCTTGCCATAGTCGGAGAGGATCACAACATCGGCCTGGGCGACGCGGCTCTCGAAATCGGCGAGCTTGGCCTGCAGGATTTCGTGCGACGGCGGCGTCTCGAAATCGATGCGCAACAGCTGTTGCTGGCGGCCGATAACGCGCAGTTTGACGATGGTATCGATGTCGCGGTCGACATGCAGGCTGGCATCGATTTGGCCCTCTTCGAGCAGGCGGCCAAGAATCCGCCCCGCCTCGTCGTCGCCGACAACCGAGAGCAAGGCCGATACGGCACCCAGCGAAGCGGCATTGCGCGCCACGTTGGCGGCACCGCCCAGGCGCTCTTCCTGGCGCTCGACCTTGACCACCGGCACCGGCGCTTCCGGCGAAATCCGGCTCACCTCGCCAAACCAGTAGCGATCGAGCATGACGTCGCCCACCACCAGCAAACGCACATTCCTGACCCTGTCCAGCATGCGTCTCAGCGTCCGATGGCGAAGTATTCGATACCGAGACTACGCACCAGTTTCGGATCGTAGAGGTTGCGCCCGTCGAAGATCACTGGATTCTTCAAGGTCTGCTTGATCGCTTCGAAGTCAGGGCTGCGGAATTCCTTCCACTCCGTGGCGATCACCAGGGCGTCGGCCTTGTCGAGCGCACCCATCGGATTCTCGGCGTACTTGAGACGCGGCTCGTCGCCGAAGATGCGCTGTGTCTCGTGCATGGCGACCGGGTCGTAGGCAGTGACAGTAGCACCAGCGGCGAAGAGGTCGGCGATCAGTTCGCGACTCGGGGCGTCGCGCATGTCGTCGGTGTTGGGCTTGAAGGCCAGGCCCCAGAGGGCGAAGTGCTTGCCCTTGAGGTCACCGAAGCGGGCTTTGAGCTTGGTGCTCAGGATATGCTTCTGCTGGTCGTTCGCTTCTTCGACGGCCGTCAGCACCTTGAGGGTGATATTGGCGTCGTCGGCTGCGGTTTTGATCAGCGCCTTGACGTCCTTCGGGAAGCAGGAGCCGCCATAGCCGCAACCTGGGTAGAGAAAGTGGTAGCCGATGCGCGGGTCGGAGCCGATGCCCTGGCGGACCATTTCGATGTCGGCGCCCAGCACTTCGGCCAGATTGGCGAGTTCGTTCATGAAGCTGATGCGGGTCGCCAGCATCGCGTTGGCGGCATACTTGGTCAGTTCGGCACTCTTGACGTCGGTGATAATCAGGCGTTCGTGGTTGCGCTGGAACGGCGCATAGAGCGCGCGCATCAGGTGAATGGCCTGCTCTTCCTCAGCGCCAACGACGATGCGATCGGGACGCATGAAGTCTTCGACAGCGGCGCCTTCCTTGAGGAACTCGGGGTTGGAAACGACGCTGTAGGGCGTGTCGATGCCACGCTTCGCGAGTTCTTCGGCGACCGCCGCCTTGACCTTGGCGGCGGTGCCGACCGGCACCGTGCTCTTGTCGACGATAACCTTGTAGTCGGTCATCAGGCGGCCGATGTTGCGAGCGGCGGCAAGGACGTATTGCAGGTCGGCGGAGCCGTCTTCGTCAGGCGGCGTGCCGACTGCGATGAACTGGATGGTGCCGTGCCGGACGGCCTTTTCGATGTCGGTAGTGAAGTGCAGCCGGCCGGCAGCGACGTTGCGCCGGACCATGTCCTGCAGACCCGGTTCATAGATTGGGATGCCACCTTCCTCAAGGATGCGGATCTTCTCGGGATCGACATCCACGCAGAGGACATCGTTGCCAACTTCCGCCAGACAGGTGCCACTGACCAGACCGACGTAGCCGGTACCGACAACGGTTATTTTCATGGAAATTTCCTACAAGGTTTGATCGAATTCTTCGCTACGGCGCGGCGGATAGGTTTCCCAACCACCGCAGGCCGGGCAACGCCAATAAAACTGGCGCGCCTTGAAGCCGCAATTATCGCACCGATAACGTGACAGGCGTTTGGTGTAGCCCTGGATGATGGTTTTCGCCAACTCCACATCGGGCCGGATTTCCGGCTCGGCCAGCGGCAAGCGTGCACTCATCAGCTTTTCCAGCCCGAGCAGCGTCGGGTTGCGCTGCAGTTCGTCGCGCACCAGGCGATAGGCGGCCTCGGTGCCTTCACCTTCGAGGATCAGTTGATAAACGACATCGAGCAGATCGAGCGAGGGATAGCGTTCGAGGTAGCCACGCAGCAGCGCTATACCTTCGTCGCGCTGCGCCATCTTGCGGTAGGTTTCCAGCAGACGCTGGGCAACCAGCGCCAGATAGGCCGGATCCTGCTGCTCGATGCGCTGCCAGGCGTCGATGGCGTCCGACAGTTTGCCCTCCTGCAACAGCAGATCGCCCTGCAACAGGCTGGCCCGCACGCACTTGCGGTTTTGCTGCATCGCCGCTTCAAGATGAACCCGGGCACTGTCCGGGCGCGAGCGCATAATCTCGCCGGCTGCCAGTTCACAGTAGAACTCGGCAACTTGCTGCTGCGAAGCGACATCCGGCAATTCACGGGCCAGTTCGATGGCCTTCTGCCACTCCTTTTCGACCTGATAGATTTCCAACAGGTTGCGCTTGGCTTCGTCTTCGAAGGCAGTGCCGACGAGTTTGTTGAAGATTTCTTCGGCGCGGTCGAGCAGGCCGGATTTCAGAAAATCCTGCCCCAGTTCGGAAAGTGCGTGCAGACGTACGCCATCGTCCAGATCGGGACGGTCGATGAGGTTCTGGTGCATGCGGATGGCGCGTTCGGTCTCGCCCCGGCGACGAAAGAGGTTGCCGAGCGCAAAGTGCAGTTCGACGGTCTGCGAATCGACCTTCGCCACTTCGAGGAAGGAGTCGATGGCCTTGTCCGGCTGCTCGTTGAGCAGGAAATTGAGACCCTGGAAATAGGAACGCGGCAAGGCACGAGATTCATGCACCACCTGCCGCATGTCGACCCGTGCGGCAGCCCAGCCAAGCCCGAAGAAAAGGGGGATGAGCAGTAGCTGCCAGTATTCGAAAAGTTCGTTCATGCCAGCGGCGGAGGTTCGGGCGTCGGGGGCAAAGCCGGCTTCGCCGCCTGGCGCTTGAGGCGCGCGATTTCACGGCGCTGGCGATAGATGACACCGACCAGGGACAACACCCCGAGAATGGCGCCACCGGAGAAGAATGCCAGCAGAATGATCACCAGCGGGGCTTCCCAGACGTAATCCAGAACGAAGCGCAACATCGTCGGCTGCGTGTTGCGCACGGCAAACAGCAGCAGAAATGAAAAGATGATGAGCCGTACGGCCCAGGTCAATGCTGTCATGACATCAAAGAAGAAGGGGCAGTGAAATTCACTGCCCCGAATCTACCACAATGCGCCCGAACCGGCGTCAGATCGACTGATCGACCCGTTCACGCAGTTCCTTGCCGGCCTTGAAGTGGGGAACCCACTTGGACGGCACACTGACCTTCTCCCCCGACTTGGGGTTGCGGCCGGTGCGCGGCGGCCGGTAGTTGAGCGCAAAGCTGCCGAATCCGCGAATCTCGATACGATCTCCGCGCACAAGTGCTTCGGACATCGCATCGAGAATCATCTTGACCGCGAAATCAGCATCTTTCGCCACCAACTGGGGAAAACGCTCCGCCAGCCGGGCGATGAGCTCGGACTTGGTCATGCTTTGCCTTATCAGCCTTGCTGGTTGAGCTTGGCCTTGAGCAGGGCACCCAGATTGGTCGTACCGGAAGCAGCGGCGGAAGACTCGGCAGAGAGTTTCTGCATCGCTTCGTGCTGTTCGGCATTGTCCTTGGCCTTGATCGACAGGTTAATACCACGGGTCTTGCGATCCACATTGATGATCATGGCTTCGACTTCGTCACCCACCTTCAGGTGCTGCGACAGGTCATCGATGCGATCACGCGAGAATTCGGAAGCACGCAGGTAACCTTCGTTCTCACCGTCCAGAGTCAGCACGGCACCACGAGCGTCGACCGTCTTGACGGTGGCGCGCACAATGCTGTTCTTCTCATGGGTAGCGATGAAGCTGGTGTACGGATCGCCTTCCATCTGCTTGATGCCGAGGGAGATACGCTCCTTCTCGATGTCGATGCCGAGGACCAGCGCTTCGACTTCGTCGCCCTTCTTGAAGTTGCGGATGGCTTCTTCGCCAGTCGCACTCCAGGACAGGTCGGACAGATGCACCAAGCCATCGATGCCACCAGGCAGGCCGATGAAGATGCCGAAGTCGGTGATCGACTTGATGGCGCCACGGACCTTGTCGCCCTTCTTGTGGTTCATCCCGAAATCGTCCCACGGATTCGGCTTGCACTGCTTCATGCCGAGAGAGATACGACGACGTTCCTCGTCAATTTCCAGGATCATGACTTCGACTTCGTCACCCAGGGAAACGACCTTGGACGGATGGACGTTCTTGTTGGTCCAATCCATTTCGGAAACATGAACCAGGCCTTCGATGCCTTGTTCGATTTCAACGAATGAACCGTAGTCGGTCAGGTTGGTAACCTTGCCGAACAGGCGGGTACCGGCCGGGTAACGGCGGGCAATGCCGACCCACGGATCGTCGCCCAGTTGCTTCATACCCAGCGAGACGCGGTTCTTTTCGGCGTCGAACTTGAGGATCTTGGCGGTAACTTCGTCACCGACGTTGAGCACTTCGCTCGGGTGACGGACGCGGCGCCAGGCCAAGTCGGTGATGTGCAGCAGGCCATCGATACCGCCGAGGTCGACGAATGCGCCGTAATCGGTGATGTTCTTGACGATACCCTTGACGGTAGTGCCTTCCTTGAGGTTCTCGAGGAGCTTTTCGCGATCCTTGTCAGCGGTGGCTTCGAGCACGGCACGACGGGACATCACGACGTTGTTGCGCTTGCGATCCAGCTTGATAACCTTGAATTCAAGGGTCTTGCCTTCGTACGGGGTGGTGTCCTTGACCGGACGCATGTCGACCAGCGAACCCGGCAGGAATGCACGGACACCGTTGGACATGACGGTGAGGCCGCCCTTGACCTTACCGGTGATGGTGCCGGTGACCAGGGAGTTGTTGTTCAGGGCTTCTTCAAGGAAGTTCCAGGCGGCGATGCGCTTGGCGCGATCGCGCGACAGGCGCGTGGCGCCGTAGCCGTCTTCGAGCATCTCGATGGCGACTTGAACAAAATCGCCCACCTTGACTTCGAGTTCGCCCTGATCATTCAGGAATTCTTCGAGCGGAACATAGGATTCCGATTTCAGGCCGGCATTGACCACGACGAAATTGTGATCGATGAGCACCACTTCTGCAGTGATGACTTCGCCTTGACGCATTTCCTGGCGAGCCAGGGATTCTTCAAATAGTTGAGCAAAAGATTCCATTGACGGAGAGAGCTTTCATGCCGCGAATCGCTAAATTCACAGCGGGTTAGAGTTGAAAAACACATCGCCGGCCCGTCGGCCGGCAATGCCTTACTGCAATGCCTCCTTGCTCCACGCAAGAACCTGATTCACCGCCTGTTCGATGGTGAGGTCCGTCGTGTCGAGCAACCAGGCATCTGCCTCCTGCCTGAGCGGTGCCACGCTGCGTTGGGAGTCCCGCGCATCGCGTTGCTGAAGGTCAAGCAGAAGGTCGAGGAGATTAGCAGAGAATCCTTTTTCGATCAACTGCTTATAGCGCCGCTCCGCCCTCGCCTCGGCACTCGCGGTCAGGAAGACCTTGAGCACCGCTCGCGGGAAGACGACCGAACCCATGTCGCGGCCATCGCCGACCAGCCCCGGCAAAGTGTTGAACGCCCGCTGGCGGAACAGCAGGGCCTCACGAACCGCCGGCAAAGCCGCGACTTGCGAGGCGCCGGAAGAGATTTCCTCGCTACGAATGGCCTCACCGACTGGCTGCCCGTCGAGGCGAATATCGTTCTCGAAAAACTCGACATCGATCCCGGCGGCAATGGCCGCGACACCAGCTTCGTCAGTCCAGGCGACACCCGCCTGTCTGGCGGCCAGCGCTGTCAACCGGTATAAAGCACCCGAATCCAGATAGGCAAAGCCCAGCGTTGCCGCCACGCGCGCCGCCACCGTCCCCTTGCCGGAAGCCGACGGGCCGTCGATGGCGATCACCGGCGCCGCGCTGGTCACCGTGGCAAAACGCTCGAAATAATCAGGGAACGTCTTGGCCACGCACTTCGGATCGTTGATGCGCAGCGGCGTCCCGAAGGCGGCCAGCGAGAAGCACATCGCCATGCGATGATCGTCGTAGGTGTCGATGGCGGCCGGCTTCAGGCGGGCCGGCGTGACGCGGATGAAATCCTCGCCCTCTTCGACTTCGGCACCGAGTTTGCGCAACTCGATCGCCATTGCCGCGATGCGGTCGGTTTCCTTGACTCTCCAGGATGCGATGTTGCGCAGCGTCGTCGTACCCTTGGCAAAAAGCGCAGTCGTCGCCAGCGTCATCGCCGCATCGGGAATATGGTTGCAATCGAGGTCGACCGCGACCAGGCCATTTTCCGGCGCCCGGGCTTCCATCCAGTTTGGCCCCGTCTCAATGCGGGCACCCATTTTCGCCAGCGCCTCGGCAAACTTGACATCACCCTGTATCGAATCGCGTCCGACGCCCTCGACGCGCACGGGGCCACCACCGATGGCCCCCAGTGCGAGGAAATAGGAGGCAGACGACGCATCGCCTTCCACATAAATCGTTCCCGGCGATACGTAACAGCTACCCGCCGCCACGGTGAAGCGCTGCCAGCCCTCGCGCTCGACCGTGACACCGAAGCGCGCCATGATGGCCAGCGTAATTTCAATGTACGGCTTGGAAATCAGCTCGCCAACGACTTCGACCGCAACCGTCTCACCGGTCAGCGGCAAGGCCATCAACAGGCCGGTCAGGAACTGGCTGGAAACATCGCCCCGTACTTTGACGACGCCGCCGGGTTGAATTGTTGCCGGCTTGAGATGCAGGGGCGGGAAGCCCTCGTTGCCGAGATAGGTGACGTCAGCCCCCAGTTGGCGCAGGCCGTCGACCAGATCGCCGATCGGCCGTTCGTGCATGCGCGCCACACCCTTCAGGATGTAGTCGCCGCCGGCCAAAGCGAGCGCGGCAGTCAACGGGCGAAAGGCCGTCCCGGCATTGCCGAGGAAGAGCTCGGCCCGTTTGACCGGAAACAGGCCACCGCAACCCTTGATGAGCCAGTTCTCATTACCCAGGTGAGTGACGCCAACGCCCAGTATTTTCAGGGCATCCAGCATGCGCTCGGTATCGTCCGAAGCCAGCAGATCGCGCACTTCGGTTTCACCTTCGGCGAGCGCGGCCAGCAGCAGGACACGGTTGGAAATGCTTTTCGAACCCGGCAGGCGAACGGTGCCGGATGCACAGCAAAGCTGAGGAAGATCGAGAAATTCGTGATTCACAAAGTCACCGTATTCATGACGCGGCGTCGCCGCAAAAGGCTGCTCAGGAGATATTGGACGCCGGCTGGTATTCGGGAACCAAGCGCGTCAGCTTCTCGCGCACCTGCGTATCGCTCTGGCAAGACTCGGCGAACCAAGGATGCAAATTCGCCAGAAAATCGTCGTCGACCGCTCGCGCCCGTGCTATCCGCAACTTGGGGTGCGGGGTTTCGCGCGCCTGCTCTTCATCGGCTAGCGATTCCTCGTAGAGCTTCTCGCCGGGATGCAGCCCGGTAAATTCGATGCGAATCTGCGCTTCCGAGAAGCCTCCTAACTGGATCATGCGCCGTGCCAGATCGACAATGCTGACCGGGTCCCCCATATCGACCACGAAAAGTTCACCGCCCTTCCCCATTGCTGCCGCTTCCAAGACCAGTTGTGCTGCTTCAAGAATTGACATGAAATATCGCCTACTCTCTGGATGAGTCACTGTTACCGGCCCGCCTTGGGCGATCTGCTCCTGGAACTTTTTAATCACGCTGCCCACACCGCCCAGCAGGTTGCCGAAACGCACCATCTCGAACCGCATATTGCCGCCCTGCCGGTGCAGCGCCTCGCAGACCATCTCTGCCAACCGCTGAGTTGCACCCATCACATTGGTCGGATTCAGCGCCTTGTCGGTCGAAATCAGGACAAAGCGCTCCGCACCGAAACGGGCTGCACACTCTGCAATCCGCAGCGTTCCCAGCGTGTTGTTACGCACCGCCTGCCAGGCATTGTCGACCTCAATCAGAGGGGCATTTCTGTATGCCGCTGCATGGAAAACCACCTGCGGACGCCATCGAGAAAACACCTCATTGAGCCGTTCAGTGTCCTTGACGTCGCCAAGCAACACCGTCTGCAAGACGCCCGGCATGTGGAGGGCAAACCACTGCTGTAGCGTATGCAGCGCCAACTCGCTATTTTCGAAAAAGACCAACCTGGCCGGTCCGAAGCGTGCCACCTGCCTGCACAACTCACTACCAAACGAACCACCGGCACCAGTCACCAGAACCGTCTTGCCGGCAAGCATAGCGGCCACATGGGGCGTATCGATAGACACCGACCCACGGCCGAGCAGATCCTCAATCTCGATTGGGCGAATCCACGAAATAGCTACCCGCCCGGACATCACATCCTCCAGGCCCGGCACGGTGAAGACGTGTGCGCCAGCGGCCACCGCGAGATCAGTAACTCGCCGGCATGCCTCACCAGAATCTGAAGGCATGGCCAAGATGACATTTGAAGCCTTCACCGCCTCCAGCACCTTGGGCAGACTTTCCAATCCACCAAGCACTGGATGCCCCGAAAGCTCCAGCCCCCACTTGCCTGGATCATCATCCACGAAACCGACTACCCGCCATTCTGCGCTCCGTTCGAGTCCTCGTACCAGCATCGCTGCGCCATTGTTGGCACCGACGACCACCACCGGCTTTCCTTGGGCAACCAATCCACCATACAAGCGATGCTCTTTCCACATCCGGTAAGCTGCCCGGCCACCGCCCATATAAAGCAACAGGAGCATCGGGTAGAGCAAGAGCTGAGAACGAGGAACCGTTTGCAGCTCATTCTGGCGATACCACAAGTAGAACAACAGAACTGCTGCACTCGACATGGCAACCGCACGCAAAACCCGCTTCAGGTCTGGCAGGCTGGCAAAAAGCCAGATACCTCGATAAAGGCCCGCCTGAAAGCAGGCCAGCGCATGCAATGGCCAGAGAATTACCAACCCCCACCAGACCCCCGGTACAAAAATGGGCGGAATTTCAAAATTGAAGCGCAACAACATCCCGCCGACCCAAGCAAACACCAGAGCGGAACAATCAAACAGAAAAGCCAAGAGGTGACGAACGGATCTAGACAATTGAAAACTCAGCTTTGAGGAAACAGGCATACTGCGGGCATTCTAGCATCGCGGCCCAATGTGGGCTGCCGTCGCGGGTTGCCACTCACGGAAATTGGATCATTGCAGAAGGCTTGTAATTTCACTGGAGACGAGTCTCGCCAATGACCGCTCGCCAAGCATGCACCAACTCCCCCGGCCCCCCGCTGAAAAAGATCGCTGACACCTTTTCCTCAGCAATACCGGGGCAGGCGCCCCCAATGCTTCCAGAAATAACGCCCCATGCTCGCGAGGTGCCAGCGCAGATGCCGCAAGCTTCGTCGACTGTCTCGGCGGGCATCGTGAACCACACTCACCCGCGGACAGGCCACAACCTTCAAACCTTGCCGCCAGACCCGAACACAAATATCTACGTCCTCGTAGTACAGGAAGAAGCGCTCATCGAATCCGTTCAGGCGTGCAAAAACTTCGCTGCGGAACAGCATGAACATTCCTGCCACCCATTCCGGGCAAAAGTCTGCCTCACCGGCATATACCAAATATCGGCCATCGTAGCGTCCAAGTGCCTTGGTGGCCAACGAGCGCAAGGTTGGAAAACGCCGCATGCTGTCCTCGACCCCTCCGAAGGGCGATACCACCAGAGGGGCTATTAATGCGGCTCCGGATCGCGCGATACCCTTCAACAATTCAGGAAACGGGTTGCCCAGGAAAGCAATATCAGGATTTAGTGGGCAGAAAAATGGTTGCTGGCATAGGGCAAATGCCGCATTGTGATTCGCGCCGAATCCTTTCGGGAGGGCATTTTCAATCAGGAGAACGCGATCACTTGAAACGATGTTCAGCGGTTCCGAAATATTAAGTGTGACGATAACCTGTCCAACTTCAGGACAGCAAAGGGTCGCCCTAATCAGCTCCTCTACCATAGCGCCATGTCCGTGACTGACGATGGACACTGCAATCACCGGAATACTCCGGGGGACCGGCAACGAAATAAGTACCGGATATCCTTGTCACGTAGCTGCCGAAAAGCAGAAATTCGATCGCCCATCAAACGTTCACAACATCCTGCTTCACATGACAGCATGGCCAAGGTTTGCAAAACGTAAAGCAGAGTCCGGCCCCACCCCTGTTTGCTATATCAGTCACGGGACAGTCCCTTGTCCAATACACCCCAGATACTCAATACTGACACACGACGATTCTTCTGGATCGCTTGCCGCTTGGCCCACATCCTTGGCAGCCCTTTCAGCGCATCACGCTTGGCGCGAACAATCACCCCGCCGCGCCCCCGGGCAGAAAACACTAGCAAAACAATCAAATTAAGCAGAATGTGCAGCGGCAGGCACAACCAAAACAGCGCACCTGGCATGTTCTTCACATAGGTCCAGACCAGATTCCGGTGTCCGTGATAGAGCGCAAAATCGCTGTGCTGGCCTCCGCTTGTAGCCGAGCCAACATGGTGAACCACGGCATCCGGGACGTACAGCGCGCGATAGCCAGCTAGCCGAAGACGAAATCCGAGGTCAACGTCTTCCAGATAACAGAAATGGTCCTCATCAAATTCGCCCGCCACCGCCAGCGCACTGCGTCGATAAAGAGCGGCCGCGGCGCAGGGAGCAAAAATTTCACGCGGCTTGAGATCGTCCGACTGCTGAAGCCGGCCGTGTCTCTCTCGCCAGACCAGTCCGCTAACGTGGTACGCGTCCCCTATGCCGTCAAGGTACTCGGGGCGCTCGGCAACCAACTGGCGTGACCCGAAACTTGCGCAGTCCGGATTCGCCTCCGCCGCCGCAAGAAGCGCAGCCAGCCAATCCGGCTCAGCGAACGCATCCGGGTTGAGCAAGGCGACGAATTCAGTGCTGCACTCACGGAAAGCCAGGTTATTTCCCGCCGCAAATCCCAGATTGCCCCCTGCTGCAAGCAACCGGCAATTCGAAAATTCGGCAACACAATCGGCAGAGCCATCGGAACTGGCGTTATCAACCACCCAGACGACTTCGGGCTGCTTTGTCTGGGCGCTCAAAAACGTCAGGCAGCGCCGCAACATCGACCCACCATTCCAATTTACAATCACGACACTAACCGCTGCCACATCAACCCCACAATTCTCTGCACATCAAATGGCCAAACATGATCATCGGCAACCGGATTCCACAAAGCCTGACCCACTAGCCAATCGCAACAACCTCCAGCACTACAATGCAAATCCGTCTTGGAACGGCCCTAGACCCTATCGTTGCCAGCCGTCAAAGAGTCGGGATTTTCAGATCACTGCCACAAAAAAAGTATTCGGTAGCTGGCCCACGCACCGATAAAAGCGGCAGCACCGACATACGGAACGCTAAAACGCTTCGGCATCAGCACGAAGAGTCCGGAAACCAGAAACGGCATGAACGCAAAGAGCATCTCAGACAGTCGGTGTGCCACTGCTGGAAAGCGCAAAAGTCCGATGAAGATCCCCAGACCGGCTAACAGAAACCAACCCGAAAGCTCTACCATTTTCCAGCCACGCGCACGAATGTCGCCCCTGTAATACAAAAACAGCACCAGCGTCAGGTATTGATAGATTTTCAACGACGAGAACGGATTAGGCGTTTGCTCTACCCTGTAGGACAGATAGGGCACCAATCGATCGAAATTCGATGACGCCCAAGTGAACAATTTGCCGCCGAGCAACGACAAGGCCGTGCCACCCAGAAATGCAGCCATCGAAAAAACGCAGGTCAGCGCCAGAAGCATCGCAAAGAGCGTCTGAACATGAAAGCTAGCAGCAAGAAGCCAGCTTCCCGCCATTCTGCCGTACTGCCCTCGGGAGACCAGAAACCCGACGCCCAGCATCAAGAATGCAATCCCCAGGGAGGCGCGCAACTGCGTGTAATCATGTAGAACGAAGAACAACGCCACATGAACCAACATTGCAACCCAGTAGGCCGGAGAAAACAGCTGGAAGCAATAGAACTTCACGCCCAGCCCGAGCATCGCAATCAGAAAGAACCAGAGAGCATCGCTAGCGGGAAGTAATTTCGCAAAAAGGAAAAGCAGGGCACCAAAGCCGTAATCACGATATGGGAAGGTCAACAAGCCATTCCATTCGACTGTCCGCGCCCAAGCAAACATCGCGAGATACGCCCCATAATCCTCCCGCACGGTACCGACGATGTGCCCAGCACAAACCCCCGCAAGGAGCAACACCGGAAGCACCACAACCCACCAGCGGGCGGCAAATGCCTGGCAACTCTCTGAACGTAACTGCTCAATCATCGTGCTGCCTGATGCCATAAAACAGCATTATCGCCGAAAGGGCCGACAGCGCAAAAAGATCAAAAACAACACGCAGGAGCCAGGCGATTGCCGCCCCGAGGATGCCCCAGCGCTCCAAGAACCAAGGCAAAGTCATAAAATAGACAGGCAACTCAAGAAGATGCAGATATGCAATCTGGCGGACCTTCCCCATGCTCTGCAGATAGGAGAAAGGAAACTGCGCCACACTGTTGCACAACACGCCCCAGCAAAGCAGAGCCATCGGCCCGGCAGCCTGCGCGGCAAAATCGGGATTCAACCACCAGCCAAGAAAATCGCTGGCAAATACGCTGCCCGCGATCACCACCGGTAGCAGCGCGACAAACATCATCCCCATGCCGCGCACCATCATTCGCCCCGCAACATGGTGGCGGTCCGCCCCCTGCTGCCCTGCCATCTTTGGAAACAGTACCGTTGTCGCCGCCGCCGGCAACACCAGCAGGCGCGTCACCAGTTCGAACGGCGTCGTATAGTAGGCCAATTGGCTGGCGACGGAACTTCCCGCGATGACAAAGCGGTCAGCAAACACCATCAGCGGACTGACCAGATTCGACACCATCATCCAGCCGCCAAACGAAACAATCTCGCGGAGCGCCGCGCGCTCGCCGCGCACCCGGAGCGCCGCGCCCAACAAATCCCGGCAAGCCCAGCCCTGCGATGCGATGGTGAGTACCCTGCCCCCGACCAGCCCAACAACGATAACATCCAGCGTCGGCCACACAGCCAACAATGGCACCGGTAGGCCAAATGTTGCAATGCCCAGAATGATTCGTGCAAAGGCGGGCGCAGAAAACCGCCCTAGCCCTTCGAGCACGCCGCGCAACCCAATTCCGACGAGAAGGAATGGCATGCCGAACGCAAGCCACGCAATGGAGCGAAAATTCTCCGGCGAGTCCACAAGAATTCCGTGGCGTAAGAGTGCAGGATAGGCAATGGCAAGCAGCAACCCGGAAATCACGCCCAATCCCATCAGCAGCAGCAACCCAACACGAATTGCGACTGCTGCCTGGGGCGACCCTGACTCGCATTCGGCAACCCGCTTGGTCAATGCCTTGCCGATACCAAAATCGAAAAGACTGAAGTAGCCGAAAATACCCCAGATCAGCGTCAAAACACCGAAGCCGGCAACCCCGAGTTTTTCGATGATGTAGGGGACGGAAAGTGCCCCCATCACCAACGGCAGGACCAGGCTGAGCAGCGTTATCACAACCGGGCCGCCAAGCCGCTTCATGTTAACAGCTCCGTTCTATGCCGGCATCCCAACGCGACACGGAAAAGCGGGTACTGCAATGGTATGTGCCGACACCACGGCATTTCAGACTGCACCGGCAACAAGTCCCTGCAATCATTCAGGAAACTGCCCTTCGTTGCACCTGTGCCCGCCGCCAGGCATCAACGAAGAACACCGCCACTACACCGGCCAGCAGGCCGCCGATCAGGCCGAGGGCGAGGAGCAGGGTTTTCTTGGGGGATACGGGCTTGTCCGTAACGAAAACCGCTTCTATAGCCTTGGTCGGTTGTGTAGCCGGTGCACTCAACGCAGTTTCAAGCGCCACGATCGCCTGACGCTGCGCAAACAATTCAGACTCCTTCTGAACGCGCAGGCCGGTCATCAACGAAAGTTGGGTGAAACGATCATCCTTGACCCCGGCGTTCGCTACCAGCTTGTTGATACTCTCAAGCTCCTTCTCGGCACTGATCAGCTTTTCCTTGGTCAACTTAAGATCCGAATACATTTTTTCGAGAATCGGTTTTGCAAGTTCCGAATGGCGTTTTGCCAGTTCCTTGACGGATGCATCTGCAATATTCATTGCATCCTCAGGATTCGAAGCATTTGCCTTTACCTCAATCAAGGACGATGCGCCTTGTGCTAAAGTGCCCTTGATATGCTGAAGCGAAATATATTTCGCCGTAGCATTTGCTGAATGCTGCAGGTCATCAATCCACCCCCGATTCCCCAACGTCTGAGCCACCGTCGTCTGAAAGGCAGGCGTCTTCATCCGCTCGATCACTTGCGCCGCTGGCTCCACATTAAGGCTGGGAATTTGCATCACCTGCCCAAGCTGCGCGTAAGAAACCTGCCCGACTTGAGCAATCTGTACAACCGCCACCGCCTCATACTTAGGCGGCAAGACCATCAGCGCCGCCCCGGCCCCGGCCAACCCGATTACGCCCCCCCCCACCACATAACGCCAGCCATTCCGCAATTTTTCCCACAGATCGAACAGGCTGATCTCGTCGTCCTGCAGCATTTCGTTTTCATTCATTTGTCCAGCTTTCCCAAAATTTCAATGCGGCAGCACATCGCCCTTGGCCGACGT
Organism: Dechloromonas sp. UBA6271; assembly: GCA_002440665.1. Taxonomy (GTDB): domain Bacteria; phylum Pseudomonadota; class Gammaproteobacteria; order Burkholderiales; family Rhodocyclaceae; genus Azonexus. Next base: position 16,523 of record DJUX01000039.1, on the reverse strand, counting down.
GGCCATGGTACGCCACAGCAGTTCGCCATCACCATGCCGGGCCGGGGCGTATTCCTGCACCAGCACACCGAGCAAGCACAGCACTCCTTCGTAATCGAAAGCCTGGCAGGCATCATCCAAGCTCGTCAGCCGTTCGGTCAGCACCGCCCACAGCACTTCATGCTCATAGGCGCGCATGATCAGCGGGTGCGATGTGCCTTCCACGTTCTCACCGATCAGCAACTCCTCGTAGAGCTTCTCGCCTGGGCGCAGACCCACCACTTCAATCGCGATATCGCCGTCCGGATGTTCTTCGTCTCGCAGTTCCAGGCCGCTCAGATGCACCATGCGCCTCGCGAGGTCGATGATTTTAACCGGCTTGCCCATGTCCAGCACATAAACTTCGCCACCCTGCCCCATCGAGCCGGCCTGAATCACCAGTTGCGCCGCCTCGGGGATGGTCATGAAGTAACGGGTGATGTCGGCGTGGGTCAGCGTGATCGGCCCGCCCGCCGCAATCTGCCTGCGGAACAGCGGCACCACCGAACCCGACGAGCCGAGCACATTGCCGAAACGCACCATGCAGAAGCGAGTCGCTCCACCCTTTCTTGCCAGCGCCTGCAGAATCAGCTCGGACAGCCGTTTGCTGGCGCCCATCACGTTGGTCGGGCGCACCGCCTTGTCGGTGGAAATCAGCACAAAGGTTTTCACACCCGCCGCCAGCGCCGCCTCCGCCATGCGGCGCGTGCCCAGCGCGTTGTTGCGAATGCCCTCGATCGGATTATGCTCGACCAACGGAACATGCTTGTAGGCCGCTGCGTGGTACACCGTCTGCACCCCGAAGCTCTTCATCACCATTTCATTGCGATGTTGGTGAATCACTGAACCCAGCACCGGCACCAGTTCGACCCCCAGATTACCGTGCGCACACAGTCCTGCCAGTTCCTGCTCAATCGAATACAAGGCAAATTCGGAAAGCTCCATCAGCACCAGCCGCGACGGCTGCAAGCGGACAATCTGGCGGCAAAGCTCAGAACCGATCGAGCCGCCCGCCCCGGAAACCAGCACCACCTTTCCGGTGATGCAGCGCTCCAGCAAGGCACCATCCGGCGCTACCGGTTCACGCCCGAGCAGATCCTCGATTTCGACCTCTCTTATGGCGTCGACCGTAACATTCCCACTCACCACATCCGCCATGCCTGGCACCAGCTTGACCCTGCAATGGAGCCCCTCAAGGCGATCGATGATCTCCGCCCGCCGCGCCCTGTTGGCCGACGGGATCGCCAGCAACAGCTCGTCGATCTCCTTGGCCGCAAGCACCGACGCGAGTTGATCAGGCGAATACACCCGCAGACCGGCCAGTTCGCTCTTCTGCAGCGCCGGATTGTCGTCGAAAAATGCTACTGGCTGATATTCCCGCCCGGCGCGCAAGGCATAGGCCAACTGAGTTCCCGCCCGGCCGGCGCCATAGATGGCAATCCGTATGCGCGAATCCTGGCCGCGTTCGGCGCGCAGAAAATAGCTACGCGCCAGGAAGCGCGTGGCACCGACATAGAGGATGGCCAGCAGCCAATAGATCGCCAGCAAGCCACGCGAGACATTCGCGGCATGGGTCAGCGCCAGGCCAGCGGCCAGCAGCACCACCGACAACGTCACCCCGCCCGCCACCACGAAGACCACACGGTCTTCCATGAAGCGGATCACCGCGCGATAAAGGCCCAAGCGAATGAAGATGGGGATCGCCAGCAAGGGAGCGGCGATCATCTGCCATTTGTAGGGCGTGATCTCCGGCGTGAACGTCTCGAAACGCAGCGCAATCGCCGACCAGAAGGCCAGGGCCAGCAAGGCCAGGTCGACCGCGACTGAGATGAGTTGCTTCATCCGCCGCGGCAATGCAAGAAAGCCTCTGATCATGACCTTACCGCCTCTCCGGGCTCCAGAACACGCCCGGCTTCAATTTTCACACCACACCCCAACACCGACCCGGCCTGCATCCAGGCAGTAGCGCCAAGAACCGACCCGCCGGCCATCGCCGCGTTGACCCCAAGGTGCCCGAAATCACCGACATGACAATGATGATCGACGACCGCGGCGCAATTCACGATCACGCCATCGCCCAAGCGCGCCCCGGTGCCGATAATCGCGCCCGCCATGATCGCCGAGCCATCTCCGATCACCGCAGTCGGTGAAACGATGGCACGTTGATGAAGCACGGTAGCCAGCAAAAATCCTGCCGCCCGCAATCCGGCGGTAACTCTCTGACGAAGGAGATTATTGCCGAAAGTGACAACCGCACAGTCCGCCACACTGCGCAATTGAGCCATGTCAGCCACCTTGCCCAGCACAGGAACATCCCAAACCTGCTTCAATTCCGGAAAAGAGTCATCGAGGAAACCGACCACGACATACCCTCCGCTATCCAAGACTGCCTCAGCGACCGAGCGGCCATGCCCGCCCGCGCCAACGATCAGAAGCCGCTTCATCAGTGCGACACTCCGTCACGCCGCAACACCCTGACAAAGGTCAGCCACAGTATCTTGATATCAAACCAGAGCGATTGCCGCTGGAGGTACTCCACATCCAACTTAACCTTCTCCGGAATCGGCAACTCGTCCCGCCCATTGATTTGCGCCCAGCCAGTTAGGCCCGGCACCAATTCATGCACGCCGAACTGCGTACGCAAGGCGATCAGATCGTCCTGATTGAACAGAGCGGGGCGCGGGCCGACAAAGCTCATGTCGCCCACAAAAATGCTCCACAACTGCGGCAACTCATCCAGACTCGACTTGCGCAGGAAAGAGCCAATGGGCGTCAGATAGACCTTGGGATCCTGCAGCAGATGCGTTGCCACTGCCGGGGTGCCAACCCGCATGCTGCGAAACTTTGGCATCCTGAAAATTGCATTGCCCTTGCCCACGCGATCCGACCAATACAGGGCTGGTCCCTTCGAGGTCAGGCGGACCAGGATTGCTACGACCAAGATGGGCAAAGCCAAAACCGCTGCGGCACACAAACCCAGAAGAAAATCAAACAGGCGCTTCATCAAGAACAATCAGCAAAATACATATTTTAACCGCGCGAAGCCTGCTGTGACTCTATCCAATGCGCCGCAGTCCGCCGCAAGCCTTCATCGACGCTGATAGGCGGCATCCAGTCAAGCAAGGCCTTAGTCTTGCCAATATCCAACTGCAGCGAACCACAAAGGCGCTGAGCGATACCTGACCGGCCAATCAGCTTTGCACCCAGCGTAATCAGGCCCACCGGCACTGGAATCAGCCGTGCTGGCCGGCCCAGCGCTTTAGCCATGCGCCGCAACAATGCCGCGGTCGACAAGTCTTCATCGTCGGAAACCAGAAAAGTTTGGTTGGCAGCCGCGGGATGGTCAACGCAAGTCACGATCAGGTCGGCCAGGTTGTCCAGATAGACTAAACTGCGCCGATTTTCTGTCACGTCGCCCAAAGGCAGCGGTACCCCACGTTGCAACCATCGCATCATGGCCAGAAAATTCGCCTTAACCCCTGGCCCATAAACAAGCGGCGGACGAATGACGACCACCTCCATCACCGTTTCTTCAGACAACGCCCGCAGCCCCACTTCCGCCTCGCATTTGGAAATGCCATAGGGATCGCCCGGCGCAGGAATCTGATCGGCTGTAAACGGTTGGCCCGGTTGCGAGAGCTCACCATTGACCTTGATCGAACTAACGAAGACAAAACGCTTTACGCCGGCTTCCGCGGCTTGGCGAGCCAGACGCAGTGTTCCATCGACATTCACCCGACGGAATTCGGCCAGCGGGTCAGTTGCTTCCTCGTTCATCACATGCACGCGAGCAGCGCAATGAATGACTGAGGAAACTCCGGAAAGCGCCTTGATCCAGTCTTGATCCGGAGATAGAGATGCTTCGAAAACATCGACGCCTTCAGGAATACCAGCGGCATCAGATCGCCGCAGCGCCACCCGGACAAATCGGGACTGTATCAACGACGCCAGAACGGCTCGTCCGACAAAACCAGAAGCGCCGGTCAACAAAATCATCGAGAGCCTTTTTGAATGCCCAACAGGGCTTGTTTCAATTTCAACGCCAACAGACCCGGCTCAAAATTGGCCTCATAATAGTCGTGAGCATTCTTACCCATGCGCTCGAGTTCTTCGGTCGGTAAACGTCTCAGAAGCTGAATGGCATCAGCTAACCCACGAGCGTCCTCTGCAGGCGAAGCAACACCCGCACCCGCCTCTAAAATTACTCTCGCGCCCTCACCATCCAACGATGCGATGATTGGTCTCCCTGCCGCCAGATACGCCTGGATCTTGCTCGGCACAGTTTGGCTCATTATTGGACTGCTCATCAAACTTACGAGCAGTGCCGAGGCGCTCGACATGATTGATGGCATTGCCTTTAGTGGAAAACGTCCGGGCAACCGCACGTTTTCGAGATTTCGTCGGGAAATTTCGGATCTCAGCCAGTCACTGCGACTGCCACTTCCAATCAGATAAAGCATGATGCCCGCTTCTTCCCGGAGAATTTCCGCAGCATCGAGAATCGTCTCAAGTGCCTGCACCGTTCCCAAATTGCCTGTGAATACGACATTAAATCCGGCCCCAAAGTTGACGGGGCAATCTTCCATTTTCCCCGGCTCAGAAAACGCGAAATCTCCAGGATTCGGATGATAGCAAACGGGTGTGCTGCCAGCCATTTTCCGCACCGGATCAACAAATGCCCGTGATTGGACCAGAAGCAGATCGTTCTTTCGGTAGATCCAGCGAACCACACTCGAAACGGCGGCAAGCAGCCTGTGACTACGTATGAAACCCGTTGCACTAAGACTTTCAGGCCACAGATCTTGAACCCAGGTAACCAGCGAAGCGTTTTTCAGTTTAGCAAGCCAGATAGCCGGGATTGCCTGGAGAATGGGCGATGGGGCAAAAACCAATATAGAGTCAATATTTTGCCGGCGTAGCAACCATGGACCGAGAGCGGCAGCGAAACAAACGAAAGAAAGATAATTCAGCACAAGACCCAACGCTGACCCTTGCCCCCTAGGAAGAAGTGGAACACGCAAGATCGTGACCTCATCGTGCTGCTCGCCCCCCATCGACCACCAAGAATACCCTTTAAAAGGCACACCTTCCGGGTAGTTAGGTTGGCCCGTCAGCACTAGCACGTCACAACCCTCGTCCCGGAGTGCCTGTACAACCTCCGTAATACGAAAAATCTCCGGCCAGTAATACTGGGACACGACAAGAACACGCATGCGGGCAGATCCACCTAAACCATTTCCGCCCTGCGCCATACCTTCCGATTCACGAAATCGGTATAGCTCTGAATTATGCGAAGCACCTTCTCGGACACGTTATCCGGCGAGTAATCAGTAACGAGATGAAGCGCACGATACTCGCCACGCGGTTGGCTATCCAGAATGGCCAAGCCCTGCAAGACGCGATCAGTGCTCAAGCCAACCATCATCACTGCAGCCTCCTCGAACCCTTCAGGGCGCTCATGCACTTCGCGTAGATTCAGGGCCGGAAAGTTCAGGATGGACGACTCCTCAGTAATCGTTCCACTGTCCGACAGGACGCAGCACGCCTCCGTCTGCAACTTGATGTAGTCGAGAAAACCGAACGGCTTCAAGAACTGCACCAGCGGATGTGCCTCCAGATTCAGGACCTCCAACCTTTTGCGCGTACGCGGATGAGTCGAAACGATAACTGGCTCTTGATATTTCTCAGCCAATGCATTCAGAATGCCGAACAGCTTTTCGAGGTTTTCAGGCGAGTCCACATTTTCTTCGCGATGCGAACTCACAACGAAGTAACGTCGCGCTGACAGTCCAAGTTGCTCCAGCACTTTCGAAGTTTTGATCCCCGGCATGTAGTGTTCGATAACCTCGCGCATGGGACTGCCCGTCTTTATTACCTGATCAGGCGGCAATCCCTCGCGCAACAGGTAATCACGAGCGATTTCGCTGTAGGTCAAGTTGATATCCGAGGTGTGATCGACGATGCGTCGGTTGATTTCTTCCGGCACCCGGAAATCAAAGCAGCGGTTACCCGCCTCCATATGGAATATTGGTATCTTTCTCCGCTTCGCCGCTATGGCAGCCAGGGAACTGTTGGTATCACCCAAAAGCAGAAGCGCCTCGGGCTGATGTTCGTGAAGCGCCTTGTCGGCCGCCATGATCACCTGCCCGATCGTCTCGGCAGCTGTTGCTCCGGCCGCTTCCAGGAACATGTCGGGCTTCCGTATCCCAAGATCGCTGAAAAAAACCTCATTCAGCTCGTAATCGTAGTTCTGGCCGGTGTGAACCAGCACGTGTTCGCAATGCGCATCAAGTTTTGCGATAGTGCGCGACAAACGAATGATCTCCGGGCGCGTCCCGACGATCGTCATGACCTTGAGCTTACGCATCAATTACCTCACGAATGATGTCCAACTTCAGCAGCGTCTGCTTCACCCCCTCAACATCGAGCCGATGCGTATTGTGCGAGGTGTAGTCGTCGAGAGCGGAAACATCGGTTTCCCCTTCGACAAAATACTTGGCGTAGTTCAGGTCTCGCGAATCAGCCGGCACCCGAAAATAGCCACCCAGGTCTTCTGCCCTGGCCATCTCTTCACGCGATAGAAGGGATTCGTAGAGCTTCTCTCCGTGGCGAGTGCCAATGATCTTGATTTCATTGTCCCGCTTGAGCAGCTCTTTCATCGCCTGCGCCAGGTCGCCTACGGTGGATGCCGGCGCCTTCTGCACGAAGATATCGCCCGGGCGCGCATTCTCAAACGCATAGAGAACCAGATCCACCGACTCCTCTAGGGTCATCAGAAAACGGGTCATGCCCGGATCGGTAATCGTAAGAGGCTTGCCGGCCTGCAATTGATCCAGAAACAGGGGAATCACAGAACCGCGTGAGGCCATTACATTCCCGTAGCGCGTCGCGGAGAGCACCGTCTTGCCGGGGTCACACAGGCGCGATTTTGCCACCATCAATTTTTCCATCATCGCCTTCGAAATCCCCATGGCATTGATGGGATACACCGCCTTGTCGGTGCTCAAGACCACGCAGCGCTTGACCTCATTAGCAATGGCTGCTCGCATCACGTTCTCGGCACCAATAACGTTGGTGCGAACTGCCTCCATCGGGTAGAACTCGCATGAAGGAACCTGTTTCAACGCAGCCGCATGGAAAACATAGTCCACCCCGCGTAACGCATCATGGATGCTGTCATAGTTTCGCACATCACCGATGTAGAACTTGAGCTTGTCACTATTCAAAGCAATGCGCATGTCCTCCTGCTTTTTTTCGTCGCGACTGAATATTCGTATCTCGGAAAAATCAGAATGCAGGAAGCGTTGCAGAACGGCATTTCCAAATGAGCCCGTACCGCCAGTGATTAACAGAATCTTTTCTTTAAACATTTCCACTCACCCAGAATTAAGCAAATTGATGCATACCTTTGATCAAGTCAATCCATGGCATTGGATTAAATTTCGTTTCTTGTCTGAACCGTGCTGAATCCAGTGAGCGATCTATAACCAGATTCTCATCCGACACGATGTCTATCTTCTTCCCATAGACATCCGCCACCAGCATCAGAAGATCGAGCTTATTGATCGGATCAGCCGAAACATGGTATAGGCCGTGCAAGTCGGGCCGAGGAATCACGAAATCACGAATGATTCGGGCAATTTCGACAGTAGGGAGCCCGGAAAAAACTGCTCTTTTGAAGCCTTTGACTGTACCTTGTTGGAGCAGAAACCAGCCAATCAGACTCCGTGCACCATCGAGTTCATGGCCGATGATGGAGGTACGCAAAGTAATTGCATTCGGATAATCCACTTCCCCCAAGTATTTACTCCGGCCATAAAGGTCCTTCGCATCCGGAGTATCCTCCTCCGTATACATGCCCTTTGAACCGGAAAAAACACAATCGGTACTCATGTGAACCAAACGCGCACCACTCACTGCGCACAGCCGCGCGAGGCGATGTGGCAAAATGGAATTGATGGGGATGGCGGATAGCGGATCGTCAGCCGCCGAAAGCTGCTTCACAAGACCGATGCAATTAATTACAACGTCAGGCCGCACCTGACCGAACACCGCCAGCAGGCTATCCAAGTTCTCAACATCAACTCCCGAAATCAAACATGACTGTACTGCGGGAGGTAACAGCTTGGCCGAACGGTTCGAGCGCACCGTTCCAAAAGTTTCAAAGCCTATGCTTTCGGCAAAAACACGCAGCACCGCGTTACCAAGCATTCCTGAGGCCCCAAGCACCAAGACCCTTGTTGTTGAAGCACTATTAACCATAAGGCCTTTTCTCTTTCGAATTAATTAGAAATCATTACTGGCGCAAGTCTTTTTACACTCTGCGGTCAGAAGGCTCACAAAAGTCATTTCGACCCGATAACGCCAAGATACCCTTATAGAGATCAAAGTAGCTGACTACCAGCGAACTCCAAGCGTAACGACGCGCAACAAAATCCTTAAATTCCGATGCCAGTCTATCGAGACGATCAAGATCGGCTGTTAAATAAAGGAGTCCTTCTGCCAACCCAGAAATTGTAGCCGGCGTCTCCAAATTCGGGTCGATTTCGCACACTTCCCCGAATCCGCACTGATCGGAAACCATAACTGGAGTGCCACAAATCCCCGCCTCTAGTGCGACAATTGACATCGCCTCTTGGCGAGACGGAACTACCAGCAGTTTGGCTAAATGATAGGCAGCCGCCTTAGCCTGCCCACCAACAAATCCCAAAAAGTGAACTCGATCGCTAATCTCTAACCTTGCAGCAATCGATAATAATTGTTGTTGCATTCCCTCATCTGGACCGGCAAGTACTAAATGCCACGAAGGAAGATGGTCCTTTACCGACCCAAAAGCCTCCAACAAGAGGTCGGGGCCCTTGATAAGGTTCAAGCGCCCCATAAACAAAATAACAGGGGCATCAGGCAACATGTAGTTTTTTCTGAAAGCGTGGATATCCGACAACAAAAAACTGTCCTCTGCCACACCATTAGCTATTACTTGAATTTGGCTTTGATCAATCCCATAAGTTGAAAACTGCGGGAATTCAGAAGCAGTAACTGCAATCCAAGCGGTAGCATTTCGAATAATTGCCTTTCCAACAATAAGATTGTAGAAACGCTTCAGCAGCGCAGAGCGCCCAAATAGTGGCAATGCCCCCGCAGGACAAACAACATATGGCTTACCCGCAAGACGGACTGCAATATAGACGAAAGCGTTGATAACGCTCCAATGCCCCATAAGATGGATTACATCTGCTTGATCGACGAGCCGTCTAATCAGTTGCCAATCCAATCGCGGAACGTAGTAACGCTTCCAAAGCGGCTTAAGAGCAAACACTTTGGCAGGTGCAAGCGAAGCGATCCGCTCTGAGTCCAATCCGCTATCGATAGTGAGGACAGTGCATTGAGCGCCTGTCATCGCCAGATAGCGGCTCATTTGAAAAGTACGTTCAGCTGTCCCCCCCCCTAACCTAGAGTCGAGAGAAAAATTAACATTCAGAACGTGCATCACCTGACCTCTTGGGCTGAACCAATGCTATGACATGTACCATACCAATGAGCATACTCCTGCAACCCCTTACTGAATTCGACCCTTCGAACAAATCCCCTTGCTTCGAGTTTTTTCTGTGAATAATTGCAGGCAGGGTTAATATTGTTTCTCCCCAAAAACCGCAAAAGCAAACTCAGTAATCCAAGAGGGAATCGTACGGGGCTAATCGGATACTGCAAGCCCCCAAGTGCTTGCGTCAATATACGCTCGGTCTGCTCGAAGTTATTTTCGGGGGCATCATCATCAGAGATAATGAAAATTTGGCCGCCTAGCTTTTGTTGGTCACTAATTAGGAACACGGTCGCATCGACAACATTCGCCACATGAACTAAATTCATCCGTCGCCTGCCAAAAAGACAGGATTTTAGATAATTTCGAAATCGACTGCCGTTTAACAAATCGTTTGCAAGTTTCTGCAAGGGTGCCCCGCCAGGACCATAAACCGCGGTTGGACGAAGTACCACACGATCAAAATAAAACCCATTATGTAAAATTAATTTTTCAATCTTTAGCTTCGTCCTACCATACTCTGTAAGAGGAATACAATCGGTGCTTTCATCGATAACATCGTCAGGAACCCGGCCACTCACAGCTGCCGTACTGAAATGAATCAGACGTTTGACCCCAACTTTCTGACATGCACGAAGGATATTTTCAATGACCTGAAGATTTGCCTGCTCTCCGGCCTCCCAAAAATACGAAAGATTAACGACCGTGCAACCTCTCTCAAATAATCCATCAAGCGACAACGGAGAATTCAGATCCCCTTGAAAAACCTCTACACCACTAGGCCATGCCCATCCATCAACATTTGTGCCAACATTTCTCGACAAAACCTTGACGACACAGTTTTGATTATTGGAGAGTGTCGACACCAAATGTTTTCCAATGTACCCGGATCCGCCAATCACTACGATTGATTCCCGCATCACCCCCCCATGAATTTCTGAGAATTATCGCTGTTAATTTTAGCACCATCTAATTTCTTCTCTACAGAAGTTCTAATAATTCGTGAGCTAATAATTGAGAAAAATTTCCGAGCAAGAATAACTACAACCATTGCCTGCAGGAAATCGATATATGCAGCGAACCACCCGTTCATTAATAATAATAGCCACACAAACCAAACTGCATTCATCAACAAAGGGGGGCCGCCGGCTTTTTTTGCAAGCCAAATAGAGGACCAAGACAGAATTAATATATAAATTAGATACAAGCCAGCCAGCAGAGGCGCAATCCAAAACCATCCAACCAGTCCAACATGTGTATTTGTTATCGCATCAACCGGAAGTTGCTCAGGAATCAGGTAATACAAGAGCTGAATATGTATGTCACTTACCTCTATGCCACCAGCCATTTTCCGAATAACAATCTGGGGCGTTCCCTCCCAAAAAAACGATACGAACTCGCGACCAGCGTCTCTCGCGAGTTCAGATGATTTGTCGGCGATCCCGACCACATTCGCAAGATGCTGAAACCTCATTATTATTGGCCAAATTGCATCTCCAAATGCTTGAAACCAGCCAACTTCAAGCACATCGTTAATTGCCTTGGCTGCGTAGTCGAGCAACCCATATGAGGAATCCTCGACGCTACGAATAGCCAACTTGAGTTGATAAAAAAAAGGAACTGCCAAAACCCCCAACGCCAGGATCGGAACAAGCTTACGCACACTAAACTTACGCTCCAGAATTCTGTATGCACCTTCGAGGAACAGGACAGTTAACCACATTCCAAACCATCCTCGAATTACGTTTGAAAGGAGATAGATGGTTAGATTCGGTATAAAACCTGGTGACTTCCTGTAAATTCCATAGTAAACAATGAACAACCAATCCGGTACGAGAAAATAAAAGAGGTGCCTGAAGGGTGAGTCGGCGACAGCTTTAGATCCGGCAAAATTTAGGCCATAGGAAATGCTGTATACGAGATAGCCCAGCTGAGTGACAAAAACCAAGACAGACATTAAGCGCCAATCCCGTGGGCGCGCTACTTTAAATCTGTCAAAGACAAGTGACTTAACATCAATCCGACTATAAAAGCGAAAAAGCGGCCCCATCCATAATACATAAGACAGAATGACGGATGCTGTAGCAACGAACAGCACGTCGTCGCTTGGAACCTTGTAATCAATCAAGTCCCCATCAAGGTTACCAGTCATCCAGAAAACAAACGCTGCGAAGCTGTTTGCACCCACATACAACCCAAGCCACACCAACCTATATCGTGATATCGTCATTGAATGCGAATCGGTGGATTTATTTTTCTAAAGCGCCGGAATGCTAAAACAAGCTCACTCGGGCTAACGAAAACAATAGTTTTCAATGCCAAAATTCCAAATCGCTTTGCCACAGGTCTGCGATTTTTCATATTTACAACAAAAGCAATTAACGCGTGAATGAAAATCTGTTTCCTATAAGAGGGCAATTCTTCTAAATAGTACGTTAGGCTTACCAAAAGAATCGCCTGAACTCGATTCTCACCATTGGCTTTTCGCGTAATTGACTGATTACCGTACCTATATTCACCTAATATTTCCTCCAAGTATATTCCATAGCCTGCTCTGAGATATTCCACGCTGAAATACCAATCAAGCAGATCGATCTCTGAATACTTGGTCTTTCTCGCACTAGATCTATACATTGTGGAACTGTGAAAACTTACGCTACCAAATTGCAATACGTCCTCCAAATACACCTTCCCTTCTTTGAACGCACCAACATCAGGAATATTTGGAACACAAAAATTTCTATCATCGTCAAAGAGATTCATTCGATGCCATACTACAGTGCAATGAGGGTCTGACTCGAGAACGTCTACCTGAGCCTGAAGCTTTCCAGGCAACATCAAGTCGTCGCCATCCATATGCGAAACATATTCACTATGGACCTGCGCATGTGCAAATAAGTAATTCTTGTATGCGCCAACATTTACCTCGTGAAAAAAATACTTTACAATTTTCGGATATCGAGTTGAGAATTCTTGCACGATCATTCTAGTGCCATCGGTTGAACAATCGTCTGAAATAAGAATTTCAAAATCAAAATCCGTTACCTGATCAACTATACTTTGCAAGCATTGGCGGATGTATTTTTTTTGATTATATGTAACTACACACACGGAAACTTTAGGAATCATTATCAATGAGGCCCATTAATTATTTATGAGTACCTGAACGTACACCATTTTTCAAGTATAGCTGCTCTAACCCACGAAGAGCCAAGTGACGCAGCTAACAATAGCCCCATACTTACTCCAACAATGGAAAATGTGAGTCGCATTCTCTCTAACGGCCATTCGACCAAGCCAAAAACAATCGTACTACCGAGCAGCGACATTACCAGAATTACTACAATATCGTTTAGTAGCCATTTCATGTGCAACCCTTTTATAAACCGCTTATGCACTATTGGCGACCAGACTAGGAAATAGACTATGTTTGAGCCTAGCCATGCGTAACCTGCGCCAATAACTCCATGGTGGATGGTAGCCAAAATCAGGGACGGTATTAGCAGCATTAAAAAAAGTACATTACCGATTAAATGCAATTTCAAATCACCCTTTGCAAACTGCAAGTAATATGGAAAAGCCCCCAGTGCCAGAACACCATTACCCATGGCATAAAGCTCAAGAATCGGTGCGGCATTTTGTACGATATTTGCATCTCCAGTCCATGCCCATAACACCTGCTCGGAAAACAGCGCCAGAACCAATGAGGTTGGGATCGCAATTACGCCCACCAGTTGCGTAGCGTTGCGATACAAGCGGATCAAGCCCACCTCATCCCTTTCGACATTAAGCTTGGTCATGCGCGGCAATAGTGCTCCGCTGATCGGGCCGCTGATTACCATTACCCCACTGGCCACTAGGACGGCCAAAGTGAAATAGGCGTAATCCGTTAAAGATAGAAGTTTGGATAGGAGCAGCTTATCAGTCTGTGTTACCAGCACCCATACTGAACTGGTAAAGGCAATACTCAACGAGAACTTGAGCACGCCGCGCAGTGGCTTCCATTGCCAAGGTATTCTCTGTTCTGCCGCGACCTTTGGCATCAAACGGTAGGTCTGCACCACAACCACTACCAACTCGACTACTGCCACCAGTAACTGGTAGCTGAAAAACTCTGTCGGGCTACTGCCTACGAGTATAAACACCGGGATGACAAGCAGAAAGCGCGCAGTTGCCACCGCAATGTTGAATCCGCTGAGCCAAACTAAGTGCTCAAAGCCGCCTATGGCTCCTCTATATAGGCCACTCACCCAGCGCAATGCGACAATCACCGCCATCAACATGATTGCATGCTGCACTTCCTCAACTGGTAATTGCTGCACCTTGAGCCAGCTATTTGTGATGAAGTCGGACCCCAGCATCATTGCGGCGGCTCCCAGCACAGCTATGCCAATAAAGATGCCCTCCAGCGCACGCAAAAGGCGGCGCAAGGCAAGTGCATCAATTGCACTTCCATTGAACCGGGCTGTTTCCCTTGCCATGGTTGGTGTTAGGCCCATGTCTAGCAACTGAAACCACATTTGCAACATAGTAAAGAAACCAACCAATCCATAGGCCTCAGCGCCCATGTAAACTATATAGGCAGGCACCATCAAAATGCCAATCAACATCACATAGATTTGGCTGGCGTAGTTGGCAAGGATATTGCGCTTCAGGGACATGCAGGCTTGTCTATTTACTACTTGACATAAACCGTTGCTCTAATTCCAGCAAATCACGCCTCCGATTTTTAAGCCGACGCGCAGGACTTCCTGCATAGATGCCGAACGATTCGCAATTTTTATTGATCAGACTGAGCGCCCCAACGGCGGCTCCCTCCCCAAGGTTGACCCCAGGCAGGATGACACTGCCACTACCAATGATCACGTGTTTTCCCAAGAAAACATCGGCATGGGTCACACACGTGTATTCGCCAGGTACAGTGGGGTTAGTCATGCTTGCGCCGGAATAGTCATCGTTGCTGGAGTAAATAGCAACTCTTGATGAAATGTTGCAAAAATCGCTTAGTGTAATTTTTCCGACACCAATCAATGACGAATAGACAGCAATATGTACATACTGGCCAACAAAAATCCCATTAATGCCAGCTGACAACACACAATAATCATCAATACGAACGTTATTACCCAAGGAAATTCTGGCACAACCGTAAAATGACGCTTTATCCGAAATTTTGACATTCTCGCCCACAGAGGCAAAACCCATCTCTTCAATCGCGTCCCTGCTAAGCATACCCATTTCAACAGCCCTGGATCAGATCGATCACACGCAGTTGGTCTTGCCTCTGCAAATTTGGATAGATAGGCAAACACAATATCTTGTCGGCCGCAGCCGCAGCTACCGGCAGATTGCTTCGTTGCGCTGAAATCAAGCCTCGATACATTGGAAAATCTGAAATTAATGGATAAAAATAGCGGCGACCGTGAATGTCATGGTCTTTGAGCTTTTGATACAGTGCATCACGCGACAGCGTATATTCCGGTTGTACCAGCACAGGAAAATAGGAGTAGTTGGCCACTGTTTCGCCAGCATCTGGCAAACATTCAATGCCGGTGATTCCTGACAAACCTGTGCGGTAAGCCTCATCGATCCGTTGCCGCTCAGCCAGGGATTTATCAATATGCTCCAATTGAAGCAATCCGAATGCAGCATTGATTTCACTCATTTTTCCATTGATACCGGGTGCCACAACGGTCGTTTCGTCGACAAAACCAAAGTTCTTAAGCTGATCGATGCGAAGCTTCGTTTTCGCATCTGGACAAATGATGGCTCCACCCTCAAAGGTGTTGAATACCTTGGTAGCATGAAAACTGAGCACAGCGAGATCGCCATAGCGAAGGATGCTACCACCTTCATCTTGGACCCCAAATGCGTGGGCAGCGTCGTATATCACACGAAGGTTATAGTTATCGGCAATTTTTTGAATCGCCTTAACATCGCAGGGATGTCCGTAGCAGTGTACGGGCATGATTGCAGTCGTATGAGGCGTGATGGCGGCTTCGATTCTTGCTGGGTCGAGATTCAGGGTTTTTGGGTCGACATCCACAAAGACCGGTTTGATGCCATTCCATAGCAAAGAATGAGAGGTCGCAACAAAAGAATAGGGCGTGGTGATGACCTCGCCATTGACGCGCAGTGCTTGTAACGCTGTGATCAAGGCAATCGTGCCATTGGTAAAAAGAGCGATATGCTCAACCCCCAAGTATTCGCACAACGCCTTTTCGAGTTGCTGGTGAAACGGCCCTCCGTTGGTGAGGGTTTTGTTGTCCCAGATTTGCTGAAGATAAGGCATAAATTCTTCCAGCGGAGGAAGATAAGGCTGGGTTACATAGATTGGTGCCTGTTTCATTGGTGCTCCTTGAGCAACGAGAAGAGATATTCACCGTAGCCATTTTTTCTCAATGCACTGGCTGTGACGGCAATTTGATCTGCAGTCAACCACCCGTTGTGGAATGCAATTTCTTCAAGACACGCCACTTTATAGCCTTGACGGGTTTCGATCGTTTCAACAAAGTGCGCCGCGTCAAGTAGGCTTTCATGAGTTCCCGTATCCTTGATGAAAATATGGTGCTGATCACCGTTCAGCGACGTGAGGTTCTCTAGGTTACCGGCGTAGGTTAGTGAATCAAGGTTAATAATAGGCTCGTCGGACTTGTCCAACCAGTCGAGGATGAAGTTGCTGCCAATGAAGCCGGCTCCGCCGGTGACGAGGATTGACATATCCATATTTATTCCACCGTCACTGACTTAGCCAAATTCCGCGGCTTGTCCACATCCGTTCCCTTGACCAGCGCCGCATGGTAGGACAGCAGTTGCAGCGGGATCACATGCAGGATCGGCGAGAGTTCGCCGTAATGCTCCGGCAGGCGCAGGATATGCACGCCTTCCGAGGCGCCGATTTCCGAGTCCTTGTCGGCAAAAACATAAAGCTCGCCACCGCGCGCCTGGACTTCCCGCAGGTTGG
>DJUX01000040.1 GCA_002440665.1 Dechloromonas sp. UBA6271 | reverse complement strand
CCAGAAGAAGCGATTTCTTGGCGTAGTTGATCATAAGATGTTCCCTGTCAAAAAAATTTAGACGGCGTATTGTAATTCAAAAAGTTGTGTTTTTTCACGGATTATCGACTTTGCGCCACGAAGCATCGGGGTTGAAGCTGCGCAGGCGTTCGACCTTCCTTGCTGTATCGGGGCCGAGGTTTTGCTCGAATACCTGGCCTTCCTGATTGACCATGAAGGTCATCACCCCCGTCTGCCCGTAGATCGCCGGCCACATGATCAGCCCGAAGCCGCCCGTCATGCGGCCGTCGATGATGTAGTCGCGGACACCGCCGGCGGCCTGGGCTCCTTGGGAGGTAAGTATGCGATAGCGATAGCCGTAATAACTGCCCGGCTGCTTGATGCCTCGTTCGGCGGCAGCCCTGGCCAGCAGCGGGCCGAGCGGGCTCTGTTCCTGGCCAGCTTGATCGGGCCAGTAGAGACCGTCCTTGTGGCCGGAAGAACTGATGATTTTCCGGGCGAATTCGCGCACGCCGTCGCCGTTGCGGTCCTTTTCGGCATACTCCCGCTGGGCATCGACGAAGGCCAGCGCCACCTTGATCGCTGCCAGTTCGTTGCGGCCGATCTCGCGAATAATGATTTCTTCCTTGCCGGCCTTCATGTCGAAAACCCAGCCGGCCTTGGTCTTGACCAGGGGGATCGGCAGCGTCCACCCGGAATCGCCGACGGCAATCCGCGCTTGGGTTTCGCCATCCATTTCCACCTTGTGCGATTTTGCCCAGTTTTCGAGGAAGCGATAGCGGCTATCGGCGTCGACCGGCGGAATCACGGCGCGGTAATTCGTGCCGACGATCGCCTGCTTGGCCGCCTCGTCATTGTCGATAATGGCTGCACCGAAGGCTTCCATTGCCGCTTCCGGCGTCTTGAAGGCGGCCGTCGCGGCGGCATGCGCCGCCGTTGCCGGCAGAACCAGTGCGCCAGCGAACAGGAGGGCGGCGAGGAGACGACTAATTTTGTTGGTGTTCATGTCTTGTTCTCCTTAACGCCGTCCGCCACGCCCACCGCCACCACCGCCCATGCGGCCACCACCTCCGCCACCGCCGCTGAAGCTACGCCCGCCGCCGCCACCACCACTACTGCGGGCAGTAGTGTGGCCACCACCACGCTGCATTTGCGAAGTGCTGGCCCGGCCGCGATCCAGGTCGCGGTTGCCGCCGCCGACGCCGTCAAAGGCACTGGCGCGGTTGCCTCCGCCTTGGCTCGGACGGTCGAACTGACTATGGCTGGGAAGTCCGTCACGATGACCGCCGCCACCCCCTCCCCCGAGGCCGTCGCGGCTGCTGCCACGGTCACCGCCTCCAATGCCATCGCGGCTGCCCCCGCGATCACCGCTGCCGAGTCCGTCACGACTGCCACCACGATCACCACCGCGGTCGCCGCCACCGATACCATCGCGATTGCCGCCGCGATCGCCACCGCCGAGGCCGTCCCGGTTCCCGCCCCGGTCGCCATCACGGCCGCGGTAGTCGCCGCGGCCGCCATCGCCGCCGCGGCTGCCGCTGTAGCGCTCGCGCGATCCCTGGTCGCGGTAGCCGACATTGCCGCGATGCTGTGGGTTGTGCTGCCACTTGTTGCCGGCATTGACGTTGTTGCGCGAGTAATTGCGGTCGATGTTGGTGGCCCGGTTGACGTTGATATCGACGTCTCCGTGGCCCCAGTTGGCGCCGCCGATTAGCGCGGCACCGGCCGCTATGCCGAGACCCCAGGCGAATCCGGTCGCCAGTGCGCCGCCCGGATAGTAGTAGGCCGGGGGTGGGTAGTAATAGGGAGGATAAGCCGGATAGGGCCAGGCGCCATAGACCTCCGTCGGGTTGTAGGACGGCACATAGATCGTCTGCGGCTGGGCCGGCTCGATGATGACGCTCTGCGCTTCCGTGCGTACCACCTGTTGCTGGTTCGATTCCAGATTGCCGTTGTTCTTCGCCTGTTGCCGAAGGCGCTGGATCGAGGCCATGACGTCTTTCTGCTGGCCGAGGAAGGCGTCGCCCAGTTTCTGCGTCCAGTCGAGTTTCTCGTTCATCATCTCGAGAATGCTGGGAAAGGCGACCAGCGACTTGACGCTGACATCCCAGCTTTCACCTTCGACTTTCTTGATGGCGGCGTCGCCGTTCAGTTTCGGGTTGGCCTTGGCCCAGCGCGCCGCCTGCACGACTTCCAGCGGATAGGTTGCCGCCATCAGGATCTGCACCAGCAGCGAGTCGGGATAGAGGGCAATCGGCGCCAGCAGGGCATCCAGTTCCTCCGCCTTGAATGGCGGTGGCGCGGCCGATGGTGCGTTGCCCTGTGCGTGGACAGCCGAGACCAGCAGAACGCTGGCGGCTAGCCACCACAGCACGAAGGAGCGAATCATTTTCATTGTGTTCTCCTCTGATGTCGGACCAAGCATTAACAGTTTCAGCATAGCACGCTGCAATGCACCGTATAAGGGTGGCGTAGGAGGTGTTGGGCATGTTTTACGGCGCTCTTGAGTCCTGTTTTCAGGGAGTCCATACTGACTCCGTTGGCATGCAAGTGCGGAAATCCAATAACCCAAAAACACTGGAGACATAGATGTCCATTGAAAACCCACGCCCCATCCTGGCTGGCAAGAAGGCGCTGATCGTCGGCATCGCCAACGAGGATTCGATCGCCTACGGCTGTGCCAAGGCGTTTCGCGAGGTCGGTGCCGAGGTCGCCATCACCTACCTGAATGAAAAGGCCAGGCCGCATGTCGAGCCGCTGGCCAAGGCGCTCGATGCGCCGATCTTCGCGCCGCTCGACGTCGCGAAGCCGGGTGAGCTGGAGGCGCTTTTCGCCCGGATCGACAAGGAGTGGGGGCAACTGGACATCATGGTGCATTCGATCGCATCGGCCAAGAAGGAGGACATCAAGGGCGGGTTGCTCAGCTGCTCGGCCGACGGCTTTGCCTTGGCGATGGATATTTCGGTCCATTCCTTCATCCGCATGGCCAGGCTGGCTGCGCCGCTGATGAAGGATGGCGGCACGATGTTCGCCATGACCTACCACGGCGCGATGAAGGTCGAACCCAACTACAATGTCATGGGGCCGGTCAAAGCGGCGCTGGAGGCGTCGTGTCGCTATCTGGCCTACGAACTGGGGCCGCAGCACATCCGCGTCCATGCCATTTCGCCGGGGCCGCTGAAGACGCGCGCCGCCTCAGGGCTCAAGGATTTCGACCTGATGCTCAACAAGGCCGGCAAACGCGCGCCGGTCGGCGAACTGGTGGACATCATGGACGTCGGTTTCACTTGCGCCTACCTGGCGACACCCTACGCCCGGCGCCTGACGGGCGAAACGATGTATGTTGACGGTGGCGTGAACATCATGGCCTGAGCGACGGGCCAGCTGTTGCGGTCGACCCGCAAAAATAGCCAATTTTGAGGAGAGAGACATGAGCAAGAAAAAGGATGGCAAGAAGGCTGCCGAAGCGGCCAACGAAAAGCTGGGCGTCAAGGAGTACGAGCGCGAACTCGAAAAGCTGCATGTCGAGCTGGTCAAGCTGCAGGAATGGGTGGTCGCCAAGGGCTTGAAAGTCTGCGTGGTCTTCGAGGGCCGTGACGGCGCTGGCAAGGGCGGCACGATCAAGGCGATCACCGAGCGGGTCAGCCCGCGCGTATTCCGGGTCATCGCCCTGCCGTCGCCGACCGAGCGCGAAAAAACGCAGATGTACTCGCAACGTTACATGCAGCACTTTCCCGCCGCCGGCGAAGTCGTCATTTTCGACCGCAGCTGGTACAACCGGGCCGGGGTCGAGCGGGTGATGGGTTTCTGCTCCGAGGAGCAGGCGACGCGCTTCCTCGACGTGGCGCCGGCGTTCGAGAAGCTGATGGTCGAATCGGGGATCATCCTGCTCAAATACTGGCTTGAAGTCAGTGAGGAGGAACAGACACGCCGTCTGTCGCAGCGCATCGACGACGGGCGCAAGATCTGGAAACTGTCGCCGATGGACCTCAAGTCCTACAGCCGTTGGTACGACTACTCGCGGGCGCGTGACGAGATGTTCGAGAAGACCGACACGCCGTGGGCCCCGTGGTACGTCGGGCAGTCGAACGACAAGAAGCGGGTACGCCTCAACATCATCACCCACCTGTTGAGCAAGATTCCCTACGAGGAGATCAAGCGGCCGAAGATCGTGCTGCCGAAGCGGCAGAAGCCGGAAGGCTACAAGGAGCCGGATTACCCGTACAAAGTGGTGCCGGCATTGTTCTGACACGCTGCTGCAAGAATCACGAAGGGCCGGCGTTCGCCGGCCCTTCTGCATTTGGGCACGTTGCTGTCGGTTTTGGCGGCTGCCGGCAAGCCCCAAAATGTGTCGTCCGGGAGTTGCTTGATGCCATTCTGTTGGCGCAAACTGCGCCATCCAAAACCCCCGTTCGTCACGGGCGGGTCGCAAGCGGTCAGGGTTTCGGCAACAGCCGTCAGGAGACAAAAAATGGATTTCGTGATTTTCCCGGGAGCCTTGTGCATCCCGGCGTCGACGGACAAGATAGTGGCTCTCGAGTGGCTGCCCAAGGCGGGCACTGATATTTTCTGCCAGATCAGCCGGGAGTCCATCCGGTGAGTCGCCAGGGCGACCAAGATTTGCGCGAGCTGGCCAACCGGTCGCTGCTCAAGTACTTCGCGGATATCTGCGAAGGCGCGCTGATCGTCGATGCCCAGGCGCGCCTGGTCTGGATGAGCGACCGATATCCGGTGCGCCTGCGTATCGCCGATCCGGCGGCGGCGATCGGCCGGCCGATCGAGGAGGTGATTCCGAACAGCCAGATGCGCCAGGTGGTCGAGAGCGGCCGCCCGATCATTCTCGACATCATGGATGTCGGCGCCGAGTCCTTCGTCGTCATGCGTCTGCCGTTGCATGACGACGCTGGGGTCGTGGTGGGGGCGGTGGGCATCGTGCTCTATGACGACCCGCGTCACCTGACGCCGGTGGTGACCCGCTATCAGCGCCTGCGCGCTGAACTTGCCGAGACCGAGCGCCAGCTGATCGAGGCGCGCCGGACGCGCTACACCTTTTCCAGCTTTCTCGGCGGCGGGCCAGCCTGCGTCGCGCTCAAGCAGTTGGCGCGGCGCGCGTCGCGCCTCGCGTCGCCGGTTCTGATCCTCGGCGAGACCGGCACCGGCAAGGAACTGCTGGCGCAGGCGATCCACGCGGCGAGTCCGCGCGCCCTGGCGCCGTTCGTTGCGGTCAACCTTGCCGCCGTGCCCGAAACCCTGCTCGAAGCCGAGTTCTTCGGCGTGGCACCCGGCGCCTTCACCGGCGCCGACCGGCGGGGGCGCGACGGCAAGTTCAAGCTGGCCGACGGCGGTACGCTCTTCCTTGACGAGGTCGGCGACATGTCGCTGGCGCTCCAGGCCAAATTGCTGCGCACGCTGCAGGAGCAGGAGTTCGAGCCGGTCGGCTCCAACCAGCTGACACGCGTCGACGTGCGGGTCATCGCGGCGACCAGCCGGGACCTTGAGGCGATGGTGGCGGCCGGCGAGTTTCGTGCCGACCTCTATTACCGGCTCAACGTCATCACCTTGCGCACGCCGCCATTGCGCGAGCGTTTCGACGAGATCCAGCCGCTGGCCGAGTATCTCCTCGAAGAGATCGCCCGTCGTCACGGCATGCCGCCCTGCGAGATCGGCCCGACGGCGCTCGAACGCCTGCGCCGTCACGACTGGCCGGGCAATGTGCGCGAGTTGTCCAATGTCCTCGAGCGCGCTGTACTGATGTCCGACACCATCGTGCTCCAGGCGGCCGACATCGAGCGGGTATTGCCGGCCGGCCGGGTCGTGCCGCCCGCCGCGGTGCCGCTGGCGTTCGCCGAGACGGTGGCCGGCGCCGAG
This sequence comes from Dechloromonas sp. UBA6271, assembly GCA_002440665.1. GTDB lineage: Bacteria > Pseudomonadota > Gammaproteobacteria > Burkholderiales > Rhodocyclaceae > Azonexus. The sequence continues at coordinate 44,149 of DJUX01000040.1, read as the reverse complement.
CGGGCGGCGATTCGCCACGCCCTGCGTTCGACTCAGGGCAACAAGTCGCAGGCCGCGAAGCTGCTCGGCATTTCGCGTGCCGCGCTGTACGAGAAGATCGCGGCGCTCGGGCTCGACGTTCCCGCAGCCTGAGCTGTCCGGCCTTCCGGACACATTGTCCGCGGCGGCAGACAGCCGCCGGTTGCGGTCGACGCCGGAAAGTGCTCGAAATTACCGATTGTTCAACGAGTTAAACATTCTGGCGCGGACCGTGCTTTTAGGCGGACGGCAAGGTCGGCCTTGCGGGAGTCCCGGAGTGTTTTTTCGCCTTACCGGCGGCCGCGCGAAAGATGTGCGGTCGGGCAGTTGCGTTACGCCATTTAATAGGCGCAAACTGACGCTTCCCGTGACTGATCCGCCACTACGGGCTAGCTGTAGAAACATCTGGATTCAGCAGCAGCCGTCGACAACCCCGGGGTTTCCGGTGCGTCACCCGGCGTATTACCGGCCTCCCCGCCAATAAGAAGTATATGGAGGCAAGGAAATGGATTTCTTGATTGTCCTGGGAGCGCTCTGCTTCCTGATGTTCGTCGCTTACCGCGGGTACAGCGTCATTCTCTTCGCGCCGGTCGCGGCGCTCGGCGCGGTGCTGTTCACCGACCCGTCCCTGGTCGCACCCATGTTCACCGGCTTGTTCATGGACAAGATGGTGGCCTTCGTCAAGAACTACTTCCCGGTCTTTCTGCTCGGGGCGGTGTTCGGCAAGGTCATCGAACTGTCGGGATTCTCCAAGGCCATCGTCGCCTCGGTGATCAAGCTGATCGGCCGCGAGCGCGCCATGCTCTCGATCGTGCTGGTCTGCGCGATCCTGACCTACGGCGGGGTGTCGCTGTTCGTCGTGGTCTTCGCGGTCTATCCGTTCGCCGCCGAAATGTTCAAGGCGAGCGGCATACCGAAGCGGCTGATTCCGGGCACCATCGCCCTCGGCGCCTTTACCTTCACGATGGATGCGTTGCCGGGTACGCCGCAGATCCAGAACATCATCCCGACCACCTTCTTCAAGACCAACATCTATGCGGCCCCCATGCTCGGCATCATCGGCGCCATCTTCATTTTCATCGTCGGCATGACCTACCTCGAATGGCAGCGGCGCAAGGCGGCAGCCAACAACGAGGGCTACGGCACCAACCTGATCAACGAACCGGAAGCCTTCGAGCACGAGAAGTTGGCGCACCCGCTGATCGCCATCATGCCGCTTGTCATGGTCGGCGTCATGAACAAGGTGTTTACCGTGATGATTCCCCAGATCTATGGCGAATCGACTTCCTTCATTCCGGCGGTGATCGGCAAGGCGGCACCGGTGGTGCAGCAGACCAAGGCTATCGCCGCCATCTGGGCGGTGGAAGGCGCGTTGCTGGTCGGCATCGCCACGGTCTTCATCTTCGCCGGGAAAACGGTGCTGGAGAAGTTCGCCGAGGGCACCAAGACAGCAATCGGCGGCGCTCTGCTGGCGACCATGAACACCGCATCGGAATATGGCTTCGGTGCGGTCATCGCGGCCTTGCCGGGCTTTCTGGTTATCGCCGATGCGCTGCGCGCCATTCCGAATCCGCTGGTCAATGAAGCGATTACCGTCACCGTGCTCGCCGGGATCACCGGCTCTGCTTCGGGCGGCATGGGGATCGCGCTGGCGGCAATGTCGGAAACCTTCATTCAGAATGCCCATGATGCGGGAATTACGCTGGAAGTCTTCCACCGGGTGGCCTCGATGGCGTCCGGCGGCATGGATACCCTGCCGCACAACGGCGCGGTCATTACGCTGCTGGCTGTGACCGGCCTGACCCATCGCCAGTCCTACAAGGACATATTCGCGATTACCTGCATCAAGACGCTGGCCGTGTTCGTGGTGATCGCCACGTACTACATGACCGGTATCGTTTGACCGTCCGCAGAAATCGTTGAATTTCCAGGAGACAAAATATGCCTACCGTTAAACACCCGGCCGCATCGCTGCGTGCCTCGGACACCGGCAAGGTCGTCAGTGCGCGCGAGGCGGTGCGCCTGATTCAGGACGGCGATACCGTCGCCACTGGTGGCTTCGTTGGTATCGGCTTTGCCGAAAATATCGCTGTTGCCCTCGAGGAGCTTTTTCTCGAGGGCGAAGAGGCCGATGTGCACGGCCTCGGCAGCCCGCGTAATCTGACTCTCGTCTATGCCGCGGGGCAGGGCGATGGCAAGGAGCGCGGACTCAACCACTTCGGCCATGACGGCCTGGTCGGCAAGGTGATCGGTGGCCACTGGGGTCTGGTGCCCAAGCTACAGCAACTGGCGGTCGCCAACCGGATCGAGGCCTACAACCTGCCGCAGGGCGTCATCACCCACCTTTTCCGCGACATCGCTGCCGGCAAGCCCGGCACCATCACGCGGGTCGGCCTCGGCACCTTTGTCGATCCGCGTTTCGGCGGCGGCAAGCTGAACGAGAAAACCACCACCGATGTCGTCCGTCTTATGGAAATCGACGGCGAAGAGTATCTGTTCTACAAGGCCTTCCCGATCAACGTCGGCATCATTCGCGGCACGACCGCCGATCCCGACGGCAATATCACGATGGAAAAGGAAGCGCTGACGCTGGAAGCGCAGGCCATCGCGATGGCGACGCGCAACTCTGGCGGCACTGTCATCGTCCAGGTCGAGCGCATTGCCGAGCGCGGCACGCTGAATCCGCGCCAGGTCAAGATTCCCGGCATTCTCGTCGACTGCGTGGTGGTTGCCGAGAAGCCGGAATACCATATGCAGACTTTCAGTGAGCCGTACAGCGCGGCTTTCGCCGGCGAGATCAAGGTGCCGATGTCGGCGATTGCCGCAATGCCGATGAGCGAGCGCAAGATCATCGCGCGCCGCGCGGCGCTGGAGTTGAAGGCCAACGCCGTGGTCAACCTCGGCATCGGCATGCCGGAGGGGGTCGCCAACGTTGCGGCGGAGGAGCAGATCATCGACCTGATGACGCTCACCGCCGAACCCGGCGTCATCGGTGGCGTGCCGGCCGGCGGCCTCAGCTTCGGCGCGGCGACCAATGCCCAGGCGATCATCGACCAGCCCAGTCAGTTCGACTTCTACGACGGCGGCGGCCTCGATATCGCCTTTCTTGGGCTGGCGCAGGCCGACAAACAGGGCAATCTGAACGTCTCGAAATTCGGGCCGCGCCTGGCCGGCGCCGGCGGCTTCATCAACATTTCCCAGAATGCCAAGAAAGTGGTGTTCGTCGGCACCTTTACCGCCGGCAATCTGGATGTTGCGGTCGACGCCGGAAAACTGCTCATTTTGGAAGACGGCAAGTCGAAGAAATTCGTCGAAGAAGTCGAGCACCGTACCTTCAGCGGCCCGCAGGCTACCAAGTGGGGCAAGAGCGTGCTCTACGTGACCGAACGCTGTGTCTTCAAGCTATGCGCCGAAGGTCTGGAACTGGTCGAAATCGCGCCCGGCATCGATTTGCAGAAGGACATCCTCGACAAGATGGATTTCATGCCGATCATGCATGCCGAGCCGGCGCTGATGGATGCCCGGATCTTCCGCGACGAGCCGATGAAAATCCGGGCGGAGATGCTGGAAATCCCGATGGTCGACCGCCTGCATTACGATGCGGGGAAGAATATCTTCTTCCTCAATTTCGAGGGACTGAACGTCAGGAGTCAGGACGACATCACCCGCATCGAGCAGGCCGTGGACGAGTGCCTGAAACCGGTTGGCCACAAGGTCTACGCCATCGTCAATTACGACCGTTTCGCCATCCTGCCGGAACTGGTGGAGGACTACATCGCCATGGTCAAGGGGGTCGTCGACCGCCACTACCATGAGGTGACGCGTTACACCTCGAACACCTTCCTGCGCGTGAAGCTGGGCGAGGCGCTCGAAAAGGGGAGTATCGCTCCGCATCTGTATGAAACGGCGGGCGAGGCCGAGGCTTCGCTGCCGCTGTCGGAAGGCAGTTAGATCGCGGCGAGTCGCTGGTTGGAGAGCGACAGCCGCGTCGCAAGGACGTCGAGGAAGCCCTGGTAGAAGTGCATCCGGCAGGATTCGGATGCCTTTTCCAGGGCTTCGCCGCGGATGGTGATGACGCTGGCCGCGCTTTCGGCAGTGACGTCGGCGCTGCGGACGTTGCGATGCTTGCTGATCACCGCCATTTCACCGAAGCAGTCGCCGCTGGTCAGCGAGTCGAGTTTGATTCCATTTTTGCTGACCGTCAGCTCGCCCTCGGCGACGAAGCAGAAGAAGTTGCCCGGTTCACCGTCGCGCATGATCGCGGTGCCGGGTGTCACGTGCTGCCAGTCGGCGAAACGCAGCGCTTCCCAGATTTCGACATCGGTGAAATCGACGAAGAAGGGCAGGGCGCGCAGCATCGCGAATTTCTCGGTGTCAGGAAATTCGCTGCGCGGCACTTTCAGCTGGCCATTGCGCACTGCCTGTGCGAGATCCTGCGCGAAGGCCTGCCAGGTCGGGTAGCGGTCATTGACCTCCCTGGCCATCGCACGCCCGACAATTTCATCGAGTATTGGCGGCAGGCCGGGGCGCTGGGCCGATGGTCTGGCCGGCGAGCCATTAACGATCTGATAGACCATGTTGTAGTTGTTGCTGGCTGAGAACGGCAGTTCGCCGGTCAGCAACTGGTGCATGACGACGCCCAGCGAATAGATGTCGGTGCGGTGGTCGAGGAACTTTTCCTGGACCTGCTGCGGCGACATGTAGGCGGGCGAGCCGATGCCAGAAACCAGCGTGCGGTCGCCGCGGGCGTTGGTGATGGCGGCGCCGAAATCGGAGATCTTGATGTCCGACATCCCGGAGAGCAGGATGTTGGCCGGCTTGATGTCGCGGTGGGTGATGCCGAGGCGATAGGCGAAATCGAGCGCGCGCGTGCATTTGAAAACGAGCTCGATGACGCGGTCGACCGGTAGCAGGTTGCCGGGCTCGGCATGTGTGTCGAGCGTGCCGCCGTCCACGTACTCCATGACGATGTAACAGATGTCCTCGGTCACCACGGCATCGTAGATCTGGACGATGTGCGGGTGGTTGAGCTTACCGATCAGCGAGGCTTCGTTGAGGAAGAGGTTGCTGTACAGCTTGCCCTTTTCCGGATCGCGCAGGATGCCGGGGCTGGCGACCTTGATCGCCACGTCGCGCTGGGCAAAGGGATCGCGGCCCAGGTAGACAGTGCTGGTCGCCCCCTCCCCGAGCTTGCTGATCAGTTCGTATTTGCCGAGCTTCTTCTTCATCGGTCAGAGGCGGTTACGCGCCCTTTGGATGGCGGCGCGTACCTGTTCCGGCGCGGTGCCGCCGATGTGGTTGCGCGAGGCGAGCGAGCCTTCCACGGTCAACACCGCGTAAACGCCGTTTTCGATCAACGGCGAGAACTGCTGCAGTTCTTCCAGTGTCAGGCCGGGCAGGTCTACGCCCTTGAACTCGGCCGCCTTGACGGCCATGCCGACGGCTTCGTGGGCATCGCGGAACGGCAGGCCTTTCTTGGTCAGGTAGTCGGCGAGGTCGGTGGCGGTGGCGAAACCCTGGGTCAGCGCCGCCTGCATCGCCTCCGGCTTGACGGTGATGCCGCCAGCCATGTCGGCGAAGATACGCAGGGTGTCGGTGACGGTGTCGACAGCGTCGAACAGCGGTTCCTTGTCTTCCTGATTGTCCTTGTTGTAGGCCAGTGGCTGCGATTTCATCAGGGTCAGCAGGGCGATCAGGTGGCCGTTGACGCGGCCGGTCTTGCCGCGCGCCAGTTCCGGCACGTCCGGGTTTTTCTTCTGCGGCATGATCGACGAACCGGTGCAGAAGCGGTCGGCGATCTGGATGAAGCCGACGCGCGGGCTCATCCACATCACTAGTTCCTCGGACAGGCGCGAGATATGTGTCATCAGCAGCGCGCAGGCGGCGCAGAATTCGATGGCGAAGTCGCGATCCGACACGGCATCCAGCGAGTTTTCGCAGACGCCTTCGAAGCCCAGTTGTGCGGCGACGAATTCACGGTCGATCGGGTAGGTCGTGCCGGCCAGCGCGGCGGCGCCGAGCGGCAGGCGGTTGGTGCGCTTGCGGCAGTCGGCGAAGCGCTCGGCGTCGCGGCCGAACATTTCAAAATAGGCCAGCACGTGGTGGCCGAAGGTGACCGGCTGCGCCACCTGCAAATGCGTGAATCCGGGCATCGGCGTCGCCGCTTCCTTCTCGGCGAGGTCGATCAGCGCCGAACGGAAGGCCTTGATCAGCGCCAGGATGTCGTCGATGGCGTCGCGCAGGTAGAGGCGGATGTCGGTCGCCACCTGGTCGTTGCGCGAACGGCCGGTATGCAGGCGCTTGCCGGCATCGCCGACGAGCGCGGTCAGGCGCTTCTCGATATTCAGGTGCACGTCTTCGAGGTCGAGCGACCATACGAATTCGCCGGACTCGATCTCGCGGGTCACAATTTCCATGCCACGCTCGATATCGGCGAGGTCGCCGCCACCAATGATGCCCTGGTTGGCCAGCATCTTCGCGTGCGCCAGCGAGCCGCGGATGTCCTGGCGCCACATGCGCTGGTCGAAATCGACCGAAGCGGTGTAGCGTTTGACGAGATCGGAAACCGGCTCGGAGAATCGTCCGGCCCAGGTGTATTGTGCGGCGTTGGATGTCATAAAATGGGGCAGTCAAAGCGATAAAGCATCAGGAATGACAAGTATACGGCACTTTCCGGCAACGCATCCGCTACCCGACTGGCGCAATTTCGGGGTGATGCTGCGCGTGCTGCTCGGCGTCAACCTCCTGGCGCTCGCCGTCGCCTTCATCCAGTCGCCCGGGGTGGCCGACTGGGCGGCGCGCTATGTCGAAATGGCGGCGCTGGTCGAGACGCTGCTGCTGCTGCTGCTCGGGCTACTGGCCGGCCTGCGCAACCCCCTGCGCGCGTTGCCGCTGCGCGTCGGGCAGGCGTGCGTGGTGGCGCTGGTGGCCGGCCTGGCCTATGCCCAGAATCTCTTCTGGCAGTCGCTGGGCTTCGGCGACGGCGGCAACCCGTTGCGCCCGGCCATCCTGGCCGCCGCGGCCAGCGTTGTCATGCTCGGCTATTTCGAGATGCGCGCCCGCGCCTTCTCGCCGGCCCAGACCGAGGCGCGGCTGGCGGCGCTGAATGCCCGCATCCGCCCGCATTTCCTGTTCAATTCGCTGAACGCCGTGCTGTCGCTGATCCGCGCCCGGCCGCAGCAGGCCGAAGCGGCGCTGGAAGCCCTGTCCGACCTGTTTCGCGCCGCCATGCGCGACCCCGGCGAACTGGTCAGCCTGGCCGATGAGATCGCCCTCGGCAAGCAATACCTTGAGCTGGAAAAACTGCGCCTCGGCGAGCGTCTTGCGGTCGACTGGCAAATCGGGACGATTTCCACGAATCAGCCGATTCCGCCGCTGATGCTCCAGCCCCTGCTGGAAAATGCTGTCTACCATGGCATCGAGCCGGCGCCGGAAGGCGGCATCGTACGCATCGCCGTCGACCAGCGCGGCGACGAGCTGCGCATCGCCATCGCCAACCCGACAGCCGCCGCCGGCCAGCATGCCAACGGCAACCAGATCGCCGTCGCCAACATCCGCGAAAGGCTGGCCTTGTATTACGATCTGGAGGCGCGGCTGGAAATCGACGCCGGCGAGAATAACTACGAGGTCCGCATCATCCTGCCATGCCGCACGACAAGCCGCTGAAGATCCTCCTGGTCGACGACGAGCCGCTGGCGCGTTCCCGCCTGCGCGAGCTGCTGGCCGACATTGCCGTCCAGTTCGCCACCGAAGTCGTCGGCGAGGCCGGCAATGGCCTGGCGGCGCTCGAATTTCTGCGCCAGCAGCGCGTCGACGTCGTGCTCGCCGACATCCGGATGCCGGGCATGGATGGCATCGAACTGGCCGGCCATCTCGGCGCTTTCGAGCAGCCGCCGGCGGTCATCTTCACCACCGCCTACGACAATTATGCGGTCCAGGCCTTCGACCTCAACGCGCTCGACTACCTGCTCAAGCCGGTGCGAACCCAGCGCCTGCTGACCGCGCTGCAGAAGGCCGTGGCGGCGCCGCATCCAGACGCTGCCGTGCTTACCGGCATCGGCCAGGTAGTGCGCGGCGGCGGGCGCACTCACCTTTCCTGCCACGAACGGGGCCGGTTGCTGCTGGTGCCGGTCGCCGAGGTGCTCTATTTCAAGGCCGATACCAAATATGTCACCGCCCGCACCGTCGTCCGCGAGTATTTGCTCGACGAGGCGCTGACCCACCTGGAATCGGAATTCGCCGACCGCTACATGCGCCTGCACCGCGCCGTGCTGGTCGCCAAGGCGGCGCTGGCCGGCTTCGAGAAGGCGGCGGGCGACGATGTCGAGGCCTACGGCTGGGCGCTGCTGCGCGGCGTCCCGGACAAGCTGCCGGTCAGCCGCCGGCAGTGGGCACCGGCCAAGGCGGCGCTGACCGGCTGAATTCCCGCATTACAACCAGAAGCTGGTTTCGCCGTTGAACAACTGCTGGTGATGGACGACGACGTTGTCGGCGTCGATCAAAATCACTCCATAACCGGCCGGTTCGCGGCAGCCGGGCACCTCATCGCCGCGCAGCGTCGCCAGGTCGAGCGCGACCTGGTGGTTCGGCGTACTGATGCAGGAGAACGGAATGCCGCGCCAGCTGCCGCCGATCGGCCGGTGCAGATGGCCGAAAAAGAGGTGGCGAATGCGCGTGCGGTACGGCGCGATGACGGACCAGAAGGCCTCCGCATCGCGCAGCGCGAACTGGTCCATCGACGGGATGCCGAGCGCCAGTGGCGGGTGGTGCATGGCGATATACAGCGGCAGGTCGCCGGCCGCGGCAAGTTGCCGTGCCAGCCATTCCCGGCGTTCCGCACAATAGCTGCCCCACGGGGCGCCGGCTTCGACGGTGTCGAGCAGCAGGAAGCGCCCGGTTGGTGTGTCGATCACCGCTTGAATGAAATCGCCGTCGGCAGGCAATTGCGGAAACTGGCGCCGCAGCGCCGCCCGGCTGTCGTGGTTGCCGGGCAGCAGGTAAGCCGGCATCGGCAACCGGCGCAGCGCATCGGCCAACGCAGCATAGGCCGCATCGCTGCCGGCATCGGCGAGGTCGCCGGTGAGCAGGCAGAAATCGGCGTCTGCATGGTTTTCCAGGATGCTGTCAATGGCCAGTTCGAAGCGGGCAAGCGGCGAACTGCCGAAAAGCGGTTCGCCGCCGGCGGTCAGATGCAGATCGCTGAGCTGGACGACTTTCATGCGCTACCCAGCGCGCGCGTTACGACCTCCAGCACGTCACGCGACAGACCTTCATGGCCGCGGATGCGTTCCAGCGCGGCGCGAGCATGCGCCTGGCGGCCGGCGTCGAACTTCTTCCAGCGGTCGAAGCAGCGGGCGAGGCGCGAGGCGACCTGCGGGTTGCGGTCGTGCAGGTCGAGGATGCGGTCGGCGATGAAGGCGTAGCCGCTGCCGTCGGCGGCGTTGAAGCGCGGCAGGTTGGCGCCGAAGGCGCGGATCAGCGCGTACGCCTTGTTCGGGTTGCCGATGTCGAACGCCGGGTGGGCGGTCAGCGCCCTGACGGTGGCCAGCGTGTCCGGCCGGCGGCTGGTCGATTGCGCGGCCAGCCATTTGTCGACCACCAGCGCTTCTTGCTGCCAGCGGGCGTAGAAGTCGGCCAGAGCCGCTTCGCGTTCCGGGCAGTCGGCGGCATTGACGTTGGCCAGCGCCGCCAGCGCGGCGAACTGGTCGGTCATGTTGTCGGCGCTGCGGAACTGCTGCAGCGCCAGCTGGCGGGTGGCCGGGGTGTCGAGTTCGAGCAGGTAGCCGAGGCAGACATTGCGCAGGGCGCGGCGACCGGCCTGTTCGCTGCTCGGCGCGTAAGGTTCGGTGACGGCCAGCGCCGCGTAGAGGCCGGCGAACTCGCCGGCGAGTTGCTCGGCGAGATGACGGCGGAGCGCGTTGCGGGCGGCGTGCAGGGCATCCGGATCGACTTCGTCCAGCGCTTCCGCCAGCGTCGTTTCGCCGGGCAGGGTCAGCGCTTCGGCGACGAAGGCGGCGCCGCGCTCGGCCTGGGTTTGCAGCAGGCGGCGGGCGGCGTCGACGAAGCTCGCCGGCCAGTCCGGTTGCCGACCGCCGGCGATGGCTGCCGTGGCGTCGAGGATCAGCGTCGAGGCGAGGCGCTGGCCGGCTTCCCAGGCGTTGAACGGGTCGCTTTCGTGCGCCAGCAGCAGGGTCAGCTGTTCGGGCGTGTAGTCGAAATCGAGGTAGACCGGTGCCGAGAAATCGCGCAGCAGGGAGGGCGTCGGCTCGGTAGCGATGTCGTTGAAAACGAAGGATTGCGTATTTGCGGTGAGTTGCAGCAGGCGCTCGCTGCCGGCGATCAGATCACCATGCTCGGTGAACAACGCAACCCGGATCGGGATCAGGTAGGGCGCGTCGTCGCTGGCGCGCGGGTTGGCTTGCGTGCAGGTCAGCGTGTAGGTCCTGGTTTCGGCATCGAAATAGCCGTCGACCGCAACATGCGGCGTCCCGGGCTGGTTGTACCAGCGCATGAACTGCGTGAAGTCGAATCCCGAGGCGGCGGCCATCGCCGCGACAAAATCCTCGCAGGTGACAGCCTGCCCGTCATAGCGGCGGAAATACTCGTCCATGCCCTTGCGGAAACCGTCGCGGCCGATCAGGGCCTGGATCATGCGGATGACTTCGGCCCCCTTTTCATAGACGGTCGCCGTATAGAAATTATTGATCTCGACGAAGGACGACGGGCGCACCGGGTGCGACATCGGCCCGGCGTCTTCCGGGAACTGCCCGGCGCGCAGGCCGCGCACCTCGCGGATGCGGGCGATGCTGCGGTTGTGCAGGTCGGCGCCGAATTCCTGGTCGCGGAAGACAGTCAGGCCTTCCTTGAGCGATAGCTGGAACCAGTCGCGGCAGGTGACGCGGTTGCCCGTCCAGTTGTGGAAATATTCGTGCGCGACGACGCGGTCGATGTTCTCGAAATCGATGTCGGTAGCGACATCGCTGCGCGCCAGCACGTATTTCGTGTTGAAAATGTTGAGACCCTTGTTCTCCATGGCGCCCATGTTGAAGTCGCCGACGGCGACGATCATGTAGTGCTCGAGGTCGCATTCGAGGCCGAAACGTTCCTCGTCCCATTTCATCGATTTCTGCAGCGCCGCCATCGCGTGCGGGCACTGGTCGAGCTTGCCCGGCTCGACATAGATGGCGAGTTGCACGCTGCGGCCGGAGGCGGTGGTGAAGCTGTCGAACAGGCCGTCCAGCTTGCCGGCGACGACGGCGAACAGGTAGGCCGGCTTCCTGAACGGATCGTTCCATTTCGCCCAGTGACGGCCATTCGGCTCGTCGCCGGCGGCGACCGGGTTGCCGTTGGCCAGCAGCACCGGCAGCGCTTCCTTGTCGGCGTGCAACGTCACCGTGTAGGTCGACATCACGTCCGGGCGGTCGAGAAACCAGGTGATGCGGCGGAAACCCTGCGCCTCGCACTGCGTGAAATAGCCGTCCTTGGAGCGGTAGAGGCCGGAGAGGCGGGTGTTCTTGTCGGGCTGGATGCGGACGACGGTCCGCAACGTGAAGGCATCGGGAACGTTGGCGATGGTCAGCGTGTTTTCGGTCGCCAAAATTGGCACGTTTTGGCCGTCGACCGCAACACTCAGCGTTTCCAGTTCCTCGCCATCCAGCACCAGCGGCTGTGCCGCAACGGCCGGATTGCGGCGCATCGCTAACGTGGCGGTGACGGTCGTGCCGCCAGTTTCGATGACGAAATCAAGGTCGACGCTATCGACCAGAAAAGCGGGCGGGGTGTAGTCCTTGAGATAGACGGTTTGCGGAGTATCGGTTTTCATTGTTTGACGTGGCATCGGGGTTGGATCAGTCGATGATACGTCAAACGCCGAATCAACGCCGCAGCCAGACCTGCCAGCGCTCGCGCCCGGAAAACACGGGAATCGAGTCGTCGACCGCAACATCCTCGATGCGCGCGAAATGCGGGGTCAGCAGTGCGTCCAGTTGCTCGGGCAGGATGCCGAAAGGCGGACCTTTGGGCTGGTCGCAGAGAAAGAAATAACCGGCGAGCAGGCCGCCGCTCGGCACCAGTTCGGCTATGCGCTGGCCCCAGTCATCCCACAGCTTGCGCGGCAGGGCGCAGAGGAAGGCGCGTTCGTAGATCAATTGGTACGGTCGAGGCGGCGCAAAGGTGAAAAAGTCGTCGCAGACGAGGTCGACCGCAGCATTACCCAGGATTTTTCGTGCCGTGGTGACGGCAACCGGCGAGAAATCGAGCGCCGTGACCGGCCAGCCGAGTTCGGCGAGATGCGCAGCCTCCCAGGCGCTGCCGCAACCGGGAATCAGCGTGTTCAGCGGCGCCGGCTGGCGGGCGATGAAGTCGGCAAAGGCGGCCGGCACCTTGCCGGCATCCCATGGTGTGACGCCCTCGCCGAAGCGCTTGCACCAGAAATCCGGATGTTCCGGGCGCTGGTCGTCGGGTTTGATCTGGGTCGGGGGGGCGGCCGGGTCGCTCATGCTAAGATCAACGCCTTCGAAACCCTTGCTGCGTGCCGTTCCATGTCCGCTCCTTCCAAGATCATCATCGCCTCCCGCGAATCCCGCCTCGCCATGTGGCAGGCCGTGCATGTCCAAGGCCGTCTGAGCAGTCTAAATCCGGGGGCGGAAGTTGTCATTCTCGGCATGACGACCAAGGGCGACCAGATCCTCGACCGCCCGCTCGCCGAGATCGGCGGCAAGGGGCTGTTCATCAAGGAACTGGAAGTGGCGATGGAGGAGGGCAAGGCCCACCTCGCCGTGCATTCGATGAAGGACGTGCCGATGGTGATGCCGGAAGGCTTCGTGCTGGCCGCCATCTCGGCCCGCGAAAATCCGCACGATGCCTTCGTCTCCAACAAGTATGCCGGCCTCGACGAGTTGCCAGCCGGCGCCGTGGTCGGCACCTCCAGCCTGCGCCGCGAATCCATCCTGCGCGCCAAATACCCGCAACTGCTCATCAAGAGCCTGCGCGGCAACCTCGACACCCGCCTGCGCAAGCTCGATGCCGGCGAATACGACGCGATCATCCTTGCCGCCGCCGGCCTGATCCGCCTAGGCCTGGAAAACCGCATCAAATCGGTGTTGACCGCAGAACAGTCGCTGCCGGCGCCCGGGCAGGGGGCGCTCGGCATCGAGCTGGTCGACGGCGACGCGGCGATGGCCGCCGTCGTCGCGCCGCTGAACGATCCGGAAACCGCCCACTGCGTCAAGGCCGAACGCGCCTTCTCGCGCGCACTTGGCGGCAGCTGCCAGGTGCCGCTCGGCGGCTACGCGATCATCGACAACGGCCAGTTGTGGCTGCGAGGCTTCGTCGCCACTGCCGACGGCAAGGAAATGGTCGCTGGCGAGTTGCGCGGCAATCCTGCCGACGACGAAGCGCTCGGCCGCGAGCTGGCCGCAACGCTGCGCGCCCAGGGCGCTGATGCCATCCTGCAAAAGCTCACGCACTGCAAACCCGCCTGAAGATGAATCCGACCGGCCCGCTTGCCGGAAAAACCATTGTCGTTACCCGGCCACGGGCGCAAGCCGGGTCGCTGGCGGCAGCCATCGCCGAGCAGGGCGGCCGGCCGCTGATTTTTCCGCTGCTCGAAATCGCGCCGGCCGCCGATCCGCAGCCGCTGGCCGCGGCCGTGGCCCGACTGACGGATTATGCGCTGGCCGTCTTCATCAGCCCCAATGCGGTCGACCATGCGCTGCCGGCCATTTTGGCGCGCGGCCCGTGGCCGGCCGGCCTGCTGCCGGCCGCTGTCGGCCAGGGTACGGTCAAGGAACTGGCGGCGCATGGCATTGCCGGTTGCGTCGCGCCGCGCGAGCGCTTCGATTCCGAGGCGCTGCTGGCCTTGCCTGAACTGGCAGGAGAGCATGTCGCCGGCCAGCGCGTCGCCATCTTTCGCGGTGATGGCGGCCGCGAGCTGCTGGCGGAAACCCTGCGCGCCCGCGGCGCAGAGGTCGATTGCATCACCTGCTACCATCGTTCGGGGCCGGCTAGCGGCGTGGCGCCATTGCTGGCCGCCTGGCGTGCCGGCCAGCTCGACGCGCTGACCGTGTCGAGCAGCGAAGGCCTGCGCTACCTGGTCGATCTGCTGGATGCCGAAGGCCGCGCCCACCTGCAAAAAACCCCGGTTTTCGTGCCGCATGCCCGCATCGCCGAAAACGCCAGGGCTTTGGGTTTAGGCAACATTATCCTTACCGACGCCGCCGACGCTGGCATTCTTGCCGGCTTAGGTGCTTATAATTGGCCGGCATGATGCCCGAAAACGATAACGTGTCCATTCCCGTCCCGAAGCCGGTGCCCACGCCGGTACCATCGACCCGGCAAAACCTGGCCCTGCTCGTTGCCGTCCTCGCCTTGTTGCTGGCCGGCTGGCAGTGGTTCGAGACCCGTCAGCGGCTCGCCGAAAGCGAGCAGCAAGTCACCCGCCGTTTGGCGGAAGCGGCGGCGGCAAGCCAGGAAGAGCGCGGCGCGCAGAAGCTGTTGCGCGAGCAAATCGATGCCCTGCAGGGAAAACTCGGCGCCTTCGAAGGCAAACTCGATGAATACGAGGGCCAAAGCGCTGCGTTGCAGAGCCTCTACGAAAACGTCTCGCGCAGCCGCGAGGAAGCGGCGCTGCTCGAAGTCGAGCAGGCCATCACGCTGGCTGGACAGCAACTGCAACTGGCCGGCAACGTGCCGGTCGCCATTCTCGCCCTGCAAACTGCCGATGCCCGCCTTGCGCGTCTTGATCACAGTCGCTTCCTGCCGCTGCGCAAGGCGCTGGCCAAGGATCTGGAGCGCCTGAATGCCCTGCCTTTCGTCGATGTGCCGGGTATCAGCCTGCGTCTGGAGCAGATCATTGTCAGTGTCGACAAGCTGCTGCTGGGCAGTTACGGTCGACCGTCGGAAAAGGCCGAAAATGGCAAGACGGATGCCGTACTGCCTTGGTGGCAGCGGACCGGCAGTGAAATCTGGCAGGAATTGAAAGGCCTGATCCGCATCCAGCGTTTCGACCGCGACGAGCCGCCGTTGCTGGCGCCCGGGCAGGCTTTCTTCCTGCGCGAAAACCTCAAGCTGCGCCTGCTCAACGCCCGTCTGGCGCTCTTTTCCCACGATCAGGCGACGTATCGCAGCGAGTTGAAGGCGGCCAGCGATGTGCTGGGCAGCTATTTCGATACCCGCGACAAAGGCGTGCAGGGTGCCCAGGCAACGCTGAAGCAACTGCTGGCTACCGAAACCAACGTCGTCGCGCCCAGCCTCGGCGAGAGCCAGGCGGCGTTGCGTACCCTGCATAACGGCAAGGAAAAGAAGTGAAAGGCCTGTTCTGGCTTCTTGCCCTGTTCGGGCTGGCGGTTGCCGTCGCGCTCGGTGCGCGCGTCAACGAAGGCTATGTCCTGCTGGTTTTCCCGCCCTATCGCGCGGAAGTCAGCCTGAACCTCTTTGTGCTGGCGCTGCTCGGGCTTTTCCTGTTGCTCTATTTCGTGATGCGGGCGCTGGCGGCGACCTTCGGCTTGCCGCAGCGCGTCCGGAAATACCGCGAGCGCCGCCGCCGCGAAAAGGCCGGCCAGGTGTTCCAGGACGCTGTCCGGCTGTTGTTCGAAGGGCGTTTCGGCCAGGCCATGAAGAAGGCCGGCGAAGCCTACGAGGCTGGCACGGCAAAGGGCTTGTCGGCGCTGATCGCGGCCCGGGCGGCCCAGCGCCTGCGCGAGCCGGAAAAGCAGCAGGACTGGATGACGCGCGCGATGTCGGACGACCCGCGTAACGAAGCCGCGACGCTGATGCTGGAAGCTGAGATGATGAACGAGTCGCGTCGTTTCGACGAGGCGCTGGCGGCGCTGGAGCGTTTGCAGGGCAAGCAGGGGCGCCATATCGCGGCGCTGCGCCTGGAGCTGCGCGCGCGGCAGGGCGTCGGCGACTGGGATGGCGTATTGAAACTGGTGCGGCAGCTGGCCAAGCGCGATGCCTTGCCGGGCGAAGTGGTGCGCGAAATCAGGACGCAGGCGCACCTCGGCAATATTGCCAAGCGCTCGCTCGATCAGGCGCAGCTGACGGCCTATCTGCGCGCCTTGCCGGTGGAGGAGCGCGGTCAGCGCGTCGTCCTGGCGGCAGCCAGCGCCCTGGTCGCGCAGGACTCGGTCGGCGAGGCGCAGAAACTGATCGAGGCGGTTCTCGATGCGGCCACCAATGACGACTGGCAATCCGAAGTGGTGGCAATTTATGGCCGTCTGACCGGCGGCGACCTGACCGCCCGCATTGCCAAGGCCGAAGGCTGGCTGCGCCGTCATCCCGACGATGCACGCCTGCTCGATGCCCTGGGCCGGATGTGCCTGCAGCAGCGGCTATGGGGCAAGGCGCAGAGTTATCTGGAAGCTTCGCTGGCGGTCGAGCCGACGCAGCAGGCCCACCTCGAGCTGGCGCGGCTTGCCGACCAGCTGGAACGCCCGGAAGAGGCCAACAAACACTACCGGGCGAGCGCGCTGCTCGACAAGCGTTAAGCCCAGTCCTGCGGCTTCAGGAAGACTTCGTAGAGTTCGGCTTCCGGCGTGCCGGCTGCCGGCTGCCAGTCGTAGCGCCATTTGACGATCGGCGGCAGCGACATCAGGATCGATTCGGTGCGTCCGCCCGACTGCAGGCCGAACAGCGTGCCGCGGTCCCAGACCAGGTTGAACTCGACATAGCGGCCACGCCGGTAGGCCTGAAAGTCACGCTCGCGTTCGCCGTAGGCCGTGTCGCGACGCTTGGCCAGTACCGGCAGGTAGGCCTGCGTGAAGGCATTGCCGACCGCCTGGGTGAGATTGAAACAGCGCTCGAAACCACCTTCGTTGAGGTCGTCGAAGAAGATGCCGCCGACACCACGCGGCTCGTTGCGATGCTTCAGGAAGAAATATTCGTCACACCATTTTTTGTACTTCGGATAGACCTCGTCGCCGAAGGGCGCCAGCGCATCCTTGCAGGTGCGGTGAAAATGGGTCACATCCTCGCGTTGACCGTAGTAGGGGGTCATGTCCATGCCGCCGCCGAACCACCAGACGTCGTCCTCGCCCTCCTTGCTGGCGACGAAGCAGCGCACGTTCATGTGCGCCGTCGGGCAGTAGGGGTTGCGCGGATGCAGTACCAGCGAGACACCCATCGCTTCCCAGGAACGTCCGGCCAGTTGCGGGCGGACGGCGGTCGCCGAAGCCGGCAGCGACTGGCCGGTGACGTGCGAGAAATTGACACCGCCGCGCTCGAAGAAATCACCTTCCTCGATCAGCCGTGAAATGCCGCCGCCGCCTTCCGGACGATCCCAGGAGTCGGTGCGAAAGGGCTGGCCGTCGAAGGCTTCCAGTTCGTCGACGATGCGGCTTTGCAGGCCGGTGAAATAGTCCTTGAGGCGGGTGGTGTCCATCTTGTCTCCGTCGGGTAAAAAAACGGGCGGTCAGTGCCGCCCGTCGTTATGGATTGTGCCGTACCGGCCGTACCGGCCGTACCGGCCTTAACGGCCTTAACGGCCTTAACGGCCTTAACGGCTGATCGCGCGGTGCCCGATATCCTTGCGGTACTGCATGCCGTCCCAGCTGATCTGCGCCAGCACCTCGTAAGCACGCCGCTGCGCCAGCTTGACGTTCTCGCCGAGCGCCGTGACGCAGAGCACGCGTCCCCCCGCGGTAACCACTTGGCCGTCCTGGGCGGCGGTGCCGGCATGGAAGACATGGGCATCCTCGCCGAAGCTGTTGCCCTTGGGCAGGCCGTTGATGACGTCGCCCTTCTGCGGGGTGTCGGGATAGTTGGCGGCGGCGAGCACGACGCCGAGAGCGACGCGGCGATCCCACTCGGCTTCGACCTGGTCCAGCGTGCCGTCGATGCCGTGTTCGAGCAGATCGACGAAATCGGACTTCAGGCGCATCAGGATCGGCTGGGTTTCCGGGTCGCCCATGCGGCAGTTGAATTCCAGCGTCTTGACCGAGCCGTCCTTGCCGATCATCAGGCCGGCGTAAAGGAAGCCGGTGAAGGGAATGCCATCGGCGGCCATGCCCCTGACGGTCGGCAGGATGATTTCGCGCATCGCCTTGGCGTGCACTTCCGGCGTGACGCAGGGGGCCGGCGAATAAGCGCCCATGCCGCCGGTGTTGGGGCCGGTGTCGCCGTCGCCGATACGTTTGTGGTCCTGGCTGGAAGCCAGGGCTAGCACATTCTTGCCGTCGACCATGACGATGAAGCTGGCTTCTTCGCCGTCGAGAAATTCCTCGATGACGACGCGGGCGCCGGCCTCGCCCAGCTTGTTGCCGGATAGCATGTCGTCGATGGCGGCGTGGGCCTCTGCAAGGCTCATGGCGACGACGACGCCCTTGCCGGCAGCCAGGCCGTCGGCCTTGATGACGATCGGCGCGCCCATCTTGTCGATGTAGGCATGTGCTGCGGTCGACTCGGTAAACGTCGCGAATTCCGCCGTCGGAATATTGTACCGGGCCATGAAACGCTTGGCGAAATCCTTGGAGGATTCGAGCTGCGCGGCTTCCCTGGTCGGGCCGAAGATCTTCAGGCCGCGGGCCCGGAAGACGTTGACCACACCGGCTGCCAGCGGCGCTTCCGGGCCGACGACGGTTAGGTGGACTTTGTTTTGCTCGACGAAATCAGCCAGTGCTTCCGGGTCGGTGATATTGACGTTTTCCAGCTCGTGTTCGCGCGCCGTGCCGGCATTGCCGGGGGCGACGAACACCTTCTGCAGGCCGGGGGTCTGCGCCAGGCGCCAGGCCATGGCGTGCTCGCGGCCGCCGGAACCGATTACCAGTAGTTTCATAAATTTCTTTCTAAGGCTGTTCTGGTTTGAAGCATTTTTTACAGCGGGTCAAATTAAAACCCGAGCGTTTTGCCCAATCTTCCAGTGCATCCTCATTTGTTCCGCAAATTTTGAAGTAATCACCAGTGGTGTAATTTTCTCGTTCACCACTAATTTGCCTGTCCGCGACACGGTGCAGCATCGGATAGTTTTTTCTGCTCAGTCTTTTGTCAAGATTTAGTGCGTATCCGTTTGAATGCTTTGCTATCCAACTCAGATAGCCCTCCTCATCGTCTAAGAAAAGCGCGCAGCCAGCTAATGCGGCTAGCTGTCTTAAAGTATCGAGGGTAGGCTTCATCGCTTCAATCTGCTGAGCTTAATGGCGGAAGTGGCGGGCGCCGGTAAAGACCATGGCCAGGCCATGCTCATCAGCGGCGGCGATGACTTCCTCGTCGCGCATCGAACCGCCCGGCTGGATGACGGCCTTGGCGCCGGCCGCGGCCAGCACGTCGACACCGTCGCGGAACGGGAAGAAGGCATCCGAGGCGACGACTGAACCGTTCAGGTCAAGGCCGGCGTGCTGGGCCTTGATGCTGGCGATCTTGGTCGAATCGACGCGGCTCATCTGTCCTGCCCCGACGCCGAGGGTCATGCCGTTGCCGCAGAAGACGATGGCGTTGGACTTGACGAACTTGGCGACGCGCTCGGCGAAGAGCAGGTCTTCGATCTGTTGCGCGGTCGGCTGGACCTTGGTGACGATCTTCAGGCCGGAAGCCTGGGCCGTGAAGTTGTCCGGCGTCTGGACCAGCAGGCCACCGCCGACGCGCTTGAATTCCAGCGTGTTCAGCACGCGGGAAATCGGCACGACGAGAACGCGCAAATTGGCTTTGGAGGCCAGTGCGGCCTTGGCTTCGGCCGTGAAGGACGGGGCAATCAGCACTTCGACGAAGTGCTTACGCGCATTCATCGCTTCAACGACTTCGATGCCGACTTCGCCGTTGAAGGCGATGATGCCGCCGAAGGCCGAGGTCGAGTCGGTCTTGAAGGATTTCTCATAGGCGCCGAGCAGCGTGCCGTCGATGGCGACGCCGCACGGGTTGGCGTGCTTGACGATGACGCAGGCCGGAGCATCGAAAGACTTGACGCATTCCCAGGCGGCGTCGGAGTCGGCGATATTGTTGTAGGACAGTTCCTTGCCCTGCAACTGGGTGTAAGCGGCAATGCTGCCGGCCACCGGGTTGGTTTCGCGGTAGAAGGCGGCGCTTTGATGGGAGTTTTCACCGTAACGCAGGATTTCGGTGCGGTCGAAGGCCAGTTGCAGCTTGGCCGGGAAGATGGCCGGGACCGGTGCCGCGTCGGCAGGCTTGGCTTCGGCGCCTTCGTCGAGGCCGGTCAGCCAGTTGGCGATCATGCTGTCGTAGCGGGCGGTATGGGTGAAGGCCTTCTTGGCCAGACCGAAACGGGTCGCCAGTTGCAGGGCGCCGCCATTGGCCTTCATTTCGGCGAGCAGCGGGGCGTAATCGGCTGGATCGGTGACGATGGCGACGCCGGCGTAATTCTTGGCCGAGGAGCGGACCATGGCCGGACCGCCGATGTCGATGTTCTCGATGGCGTCTTCCAGCGTCACGCCGGCCTTGGCGATGGTCGCAGCGAACGGGTAGAGGTTCACGCAGACTAGGTCGATGGTCGGAATGCCGTGCTGTTCGATGGTCGCCATGTGCTCCGGCAGGTCGCGACGAGCCAGGATGCCGCCATGCACCTTCGGGTGCAGGGTCTTGACGCGACCGTCGAGCATTTCCGGGAAGCCGGTGTAGTCGCCGATTTCGGTGACGGCCAGGCCGGCGTCACGCAGCATCTTGGCGGTGCCGCCGGTGGATAGCAGTTTGACGCCTTGGGCGGCGAGGCCCTGGGCAAATTCGAGAACGCCGGTTTTATCGGAGACGGAAATCAGTGCTTGCTTGATGGTCATGGCAATTTATAGAAGTTGATGTTCGGTGAGTTTCTTGCGCAGGGTGTTGCGGTTGATGCCGAGCATTTCGGCAGCCATCGTCTGGTTCCCGCCGGCCTTGGCGAGAACGATTTCCAGCATCGGTTTTTCAACGCTTTTCAGCACCATGTCGTAGATGGCACAGGGTTTTTCACCGTCGAGGTCACGGAAATACTGCTCCAGCGAATCCGTGACACATTTCCCCAAGTCATGTTGGCTCATGCTGCCAACGCCTCCTCTGAATATTTTAGGTGTGCATGTTCTGCCGCCAGGCGGCAGAAAAAGTCGTTTACTGCCTGCATCTGTTGTTCGATGCTGGGCAGGACGTTCATTTCCTTGCGGAAGGCCGCCGACCCGACCAGCCCCTTGGTGTACCAGGAGATGTGCTTGCGGGCGACCTTGAACCCCGTTTCCGGGCCGTAGAAAGCGTAGAGGTCTTCGAGATGCGCCAGCAGGATGCTGTGGATCTCCCTGACCTCGGCCGGCGGCAGATGCTCGCCGGTCTTCAGATAGTGCTCGATTTCGCGGAACAGCCAGGGACGGCCCTGGGCGGCGCGACCGATCATGATGCCGTCGGCGCCGGTCACATCGAGGACGTGTCTGGCTTTTTCCGGCGTCGTGATGTCGCCGTTGGCGATGACCGGAATCCGGATCAGCGTCTTGACCATCGCGATGGTGTCGTATTCGGCCTCGCCGGTGTATTGCTGGCAGCGCGTGCGGCCATGGATGGCGACGGCGCGCACGCCAGCCGACTCGGCGATGCGCGCGATGGTCGGGGCGTTCTTGTTGGCGATGTTCCAGCCGGTGCGGAATTTCAGCGTGACCGGGGTGTCCGGGATGGCGCCGACGACGGCATCGAGGATCTGGCCGACCAGGGTTTCGTCCTGCATCAGGGCCGAGCCGGCCATCACGTTGCAGACCTTCTTGGCCGGGCAGCCCATGTTGATGTCGATGATCTGGGCGCCGTTGTCCACATTGTGGCGGGCGGCCTGAGCCATCATGGCCGGGTCGGCGCCGGCGATCTGCACCGAGATCGGTGCCACTTCGCCGGTGTGGTTGGCCCGGCGCAGCGTCTTGGCGCTGCCATAGAGCAGCGAATTCGAGGTGACCATTTCGGACACGGCCAGCCCGGCGCCCATCTTCTTGCACAACTGGCGGAAAGGACGATCCGTTACGCCGGCCATGGGGGCGACGAACAGGTTGTTGCGAAGCTGGAAACCGGCGAATTCCATGGGCGTGCGTGGGGATCGGGCGAAGCTGGGAAGCCGCGCATTTTACCCGAGTCGGCGCCTAAAAAATAGTCAAATTGTAAAAGCGAGTGAAAGCAGAATGGCGAAGGCCAGTTGCAGTCCGGCGGTGGCGGCGAGGATGGTGTTGAAGACCGGGCCGGGCGCTTCGCGGTGGAAGCGTTGAATCAATTTCAGGGCGAGGGGCAGTGACAGCAGCGGCAGCACTGCCGGCCAGCCAAGGCTGGCGAGCAGCGGCAGCAGGGCGTAGGGGGCCAGCATTTGCGCCGTGTAGAGGCGCCGGATTGGCGGACGACCAAGGCGGACGGCCAGCGTGTTCTTGCCGTTTTTCGCATCGCCTTCGAGGTCGCGGTAATTGTTGACTGTGATGACGGCGGCCGCGTGGATGCCGACCAGTGCGGCGGCGCCGAGCACGATTGGCGTCAGGCTCAGTGTCTGCAGGTAATAGCTGCCGCCAACGGCAACGAGACCGAAGAAGATGAAAACGAAGACTTCGCCGAGCGACCCGTAGGCGATGGGCTTCGGGCCGCCGGTATAGGCCCAGCCGGCGGCCAGCGAGGCGAGGCCGATGGCGACGATGGGCCAGCCGCCGTGCCAGACGAGGTAGATGCCGCACAGGAAGGCCAACGCGAAACTGAGCCAGGCGCCGGCCTTGACCGTGGCCGGTGTCAGCCAGCCTTCGGCGGTGGCGCGTTTCGGGCCGAGGCGGTCCGGCGTGTCGGTGCCGCGCAGGAAATCGCCGACGTCGTTGAACAGGTTGGTGCCGATCTGGATGCAGGCGGCGCCGAGCGCAGCGGCGAGCAGCGGGAGCCAGAGCAGCGTGGCGCTGTCGTGCCAGGCGATGGCCGTCCCGACGAGCACCGGCGACAGCGATACGGAGAGCGTCTTCGGGCGGCAGGCGAGGAACCAGGCTTGCAGTCGGGAGGGCTGCATGAAACTCAATTTCTTTCGACCGCTCGGTAAGCCTGTTGAGGATCGTTTGGTTCCAGAGGGTTGGTCATGGTTAGCCGGCCGTCACGCATCAGTGGGCGCAGATAGCTCTGGCGTACGACTTCAGGGTTGCGGCGCAGCAGGATGGAAAGTTCCTCCACGCGCCACTCGCGTAGCGTGCATAAATCCACGACTAAGCCGCGTATTTCCTCGGGGGGGTGGCGTTTGCCGATTGCGCCAAGCCTCGCCGCCAGAGAGCCGGGCAGGGAGTCCAAAAGGGGGCGGACTAAGGCTTCATCGAACCTGCAAGCCAAGCCCGTTGGCGTATCCGCCGAGGCATGGGGGTTACTAGATAAGAGGGGTGGGTTACTAGATAAGGCCGGGGGCTTACTAGATAACGGGTCGGGTTTTCCGGACAGAATGTTGCTTTCAACGGCTAGTTTTCCTGTCGGGGTGTAGTAGGTGGCCGACCCCCGTCCCTTCTGGGTGAGCAGGCCGGAATCACGCAGGCGTCGCAGCGCCTGACTGGCGGATAGCGTATCCACCTTGTTCAATGCGCGATAAGTCGCATTGTCGATGGCGCCAGCCTCACGCACGACAATCAAAGCCTTGGCTTCCTCGTCGGAAAGGTGCGTGTCACGGAAACGGGCTAGCCAGGAGATGTCGTCTTCCCCGAGAAAGTGATGGAAGAAATAACGGGCAACAAACTGGTCGGCGCCTCGGTCGGATTCAAACAGAGGTGGCGTCAGTCCCGCCTGTTCCATGCTCTCGCGCATTACCCGAATGCCGCTGCCTTTCGTTTCGGCGAAGCGAGTTTCATGCAGCACGGCGGCAATTTTCGGGTTGCGCGGCTGCGAGCCGGGTTCCCCTAGATGTTCCGGTGATTTGAGCGAAAAGCCCGGATTGCGGATTTCCAGCCGGTTGGCGTAACGGATGATCTGCACCGGGCTGTGACTACGATAACTTCGGTGCATCAAGGCGTTGACCAGTGCCTCACGAATGACGCGCAGGGGGATCACCGGTTTGTCCTGTCGTTGAAGCTCTCCCTCGTCGAGACCGAAGCTCTTCGGCAGATCATCGAGCACGGCTGCCTGGGCGCGGCGAATCAGGCGGAAAAGTGGATCGCGCAGTTCAACAGTGTCAAAACGGCGGCCAGGATCAGGCACCCATTCGCGACCCGGTACGCGGATGTAATCGACGCGCGTCATCGGGAAACAACGGCGCAGGGCAGTCGGTTTGCCGAACAGAATCAGGCCGGCAACTGTTGGCTGCCATTCGCCTTTGGTATTGCGACGAATGCAACCCAAGGCCTGAAACAACTCTTCGTCAGACCAACGTAGTGCCTCCGCATCCGGATTGGCCTCGGCAAGGGATTTTCGGTAATCCGCGATTGCTTCAGGCGAAAGATCGTCGAGTGCCGAATCAGCAACGATGCCGGCGTCGAAACTTTCCTGCTGACGCCCCTGATAAAAAACCGCCAGATCGTCATCAGTACAGCGCTGATCGGTGCTGCCGATCCGACGATAGGCGCCCCGTGGCAAACCTTGTGACTTGAAAAAGACGGGCTTGTCCTGGGGCTGAGCCTCGGGCACAAAAACCACGACGACATTCTTCCCGTCAATGTTCTCCGTCGAAATATCGACCCGCAGCGGGGAGTTGAAGCTGTCGCGGCACTGGCTGGCAATATCGCTGCTCATCTTGTCGGGATGGGTAACACCCTCGACTTCGTAGGCAGGGAAGAGTGCCATTTCCTCGCGCACGATGCCCAATGCAATCCAGCCGCCACCCAGGCCCGGCTCGTTGGCAAAGGCACAAATGCTCTCGAGAACGGACTTGCCCGCCTCCGAGGCGCGCTTGGCCTCGATCCGTTCGTTCTCGTCGAGCAGGTTGAGGTTTTCGAGGAGTTCGCTGGCGGTCATGGGCGTTGTTCTGTGTTGAAGTGTCTCTTCATTTCACAATAAGTGAGCCTCAGAGGGTGATGCGGACATCCGTGATTTGTGACATTGGGGGGCAAATTGTTTCTCATATTCACCATCATGCAGTGCATTCCACATCTTCACTTAGCCCATAAAAAACACTTAGCGCTTGCTTGATCATTTTTCGCAACTCAGATAGTCACCAGCCCCCTGGCGATGCCTTGTTGAATCAATGGATTCATTTTGTATTTTCTTTCAAAGACTCAAGTTCGGAAAATCGGTACTACTTGTCGATGGCTAAGGCCAAGCGCGCGCTCCCCAGATCATCCGCTTGGCGACGAAGTGGCGGGCCGGCGGACAGAGGTCGAGGGCGAGGAGGCCGAGGCCGCGGGCCAGTTTGAGCGGGCCGAAGTCGTTGGAGAAGGCGCGGACGATCTGGTCGGTGAAAAACGCGCTGCCACGGCGGTCGAGGCGGCGGCTGGCGGCATAATTTTCGAGGCTGCTGCGGTCGACGCCGTTTTTGAGCAATATTTCGGCAAGTTGCCAGGCGTCGCGGATGCCGAGGTTGAAGCCCTGGCCGGAGACTGGATGCAGGGTTTGGGCGGTGTTGCCGATCCACACTTCGCTGCCTTTGACCAGCGTGTCGCGCAGGCGCAGGGCGAGCGGGAAGCTGCTGCGCGGGCCGGGGTTGGCGAAGCTCATGCGCTGGCCGAACTGCTGTTGCAGGGCAGCGGTAAAGGTTTCGTTGTCCATGGCCATCACGGCGTCGGCCTTGGCCGGCGGAAGGGTGAAGACAATGGAGTATTCGTCGCCGAGCGGGAGCAGGGCGAGCGGGCCGTCGGGGGTGAAACGTTCCCAGGCGCGCTTGCCGTGGCCGGGCGTTGGCGTGACTTCGCAGATGACCGCATGTTGCTCATAGTCGCTGACCTTGACCTCCGGATCGTCGCCCGGCGTGCCCTCAGCATGCACCAGCAGTTTGGTCTGGATCGTCCGAAGCTGGCCGGCGTGGCGCAACGAGACGGTGACGCAGTTGTCGCCGGGGGCGATGTCGAGGATTTCGGCTTCTGACAGCACGACGTCGTCGTCCAGATTGGCCGCCAATGCGCCGGTCAGGTCGCGATAGCGGACAACGTAGCCGAGGGCGGGCAGGCCGTAGTCGCTGCGGTTGATCAGCGTCCGGCCGAAGCCGTCCTTCTGCGAGATGTGGATGGTTTCGATCGGCGTTGCGGTGCGCGTCGGCCAGCTGGCGATCTGTTCGAGCAGCTGGCGGGCGCCGTGCGACAGGGCGAGGGCGCGCGGATCGCCCTGCTGGGCCTGTTGCGGTCGACGATCCAGAAGCAGGGATTTCTGGCCGCCGGCGGCCAGCGCCAGATGCAGCGTCATGCCGACCGGGCCGGCGCCGACGATCAGGACGTCCACGGCTTCAGTCATGGCGCATGACTTCCTCGATTTCGGCGACGGTTTTCGGCGCGGTGGTGAAGACATCGCAACCGCTTTCGGTGACCCGGACGTCGTCCTCGATGCGGATGCCGATGCCAGCCAGCGCCGGCGGAATATCGGCGCCGGGGCGAATGTAGAGGCCGGGTTCGACGGTCAGCGTCATGCCCGGAACAAGCCGGGTCCATTCGTCGCCGACCTTGTATTCGCCGGCGTCGTGCACGTCGAGGCCGAGCCAGTGGCCGGTGCGGTGCATGTAGAAGCGCTTGTAGTCGCCCTTGTCGATCAGGTTGTCGAGGTCGCCGCTGAGTAGCTTGAGATCAACGAGGCCTTGGGTCAGCACGCGCACGGCGGCGTCGTGGCCTTCCATGAAATGGCGGCCGGGAGCGGTGGCTTCTATGGCGGCCGCCTGCGCGGCGAGGACGATTTCGTAGACGTCCTTCTGGGCGCCGTTGAAGCGGCCGTTCACCGGGAAAGTCCGGGTGATGTCCGCTGCGTAGCCCTCGACCTCGCAGCCGGCATCGATCAGGACCAGGGTGTGGTCGTTGAGGATTTTGTCGTTGGAGACGTAGTGCAGCACGCAGGCGTTGGCGCCGCCGGCGACGATCGGGGTGTAGGCGTGGGCATCGGCGCCGCGCTTGCGGAATTCGTAGGTCAGCTCGGCTTCGAGTTCGTACTCGGCGACGCCGGGGCGGCAGGCACGCATGGCGCGGGCGTGGCCGGCGCTGGCGATGTCGGCCGAGCGTTGCTGGATGTCGGCTTCGGCGGCGTCCTTGATTAGGCGCATGGCGTCGAGTTCGGCGCGCAGGTCGTGGATGGCACGCGGGGCACGTTTGCCGGCCCGGGTCTGGGCGCGGACTTCGTTGAGCGCCTTGGCGATCCGGGCATCCCACGCGGCGTCGTGGCCGATGGCGTGCCACAGCGTGTCGCGGTCGACGAGGAATTCGGCCAGTTTTTTGTCGAGTTGCTCGATGGGATAGGCGGCGTCGAAACCGAAGGCGGTTTTCGCGGCTTTCGGGCCGTAGCGGTAGCCGTCCCAGATTTCCCGTTCCTCGTGTTTTTCGCGGCAGAAGAGGATGGATTTGGGTTTCTTGCCGCCGATCAGCACGACGACCGCTTCCGGCTCGGGGAAGCCGGTCAGGTACCAGAAGTAGCTGTCGAAGCGATAGAGGTGATGCGC
Source organism: Dechloromonas sp. UBA6271 (assembly GCA_002440665.1). Classification (GTDB taxonomy): domain Bacteria; phylum Pseudomonadota; class Gammaproteobacteria; order Burkholderiales; family Rhodocyclaceae; genus Azonexus. The sequence continues at coordinate 16,683 of DJUX01000040.1, read as the reverse complement.
GTCGCGGTTGCGGATGACTTCCGGCGCCGTCGGCACGATGGCGACGCCGTCGCCGATGGCCTTCAGCAGGCGCTTGCGGCGGGCGAGAGAGTGGGCGTGGGTCATGCGTTTTTGAGTTCCTGATCCCGAAGTTCAAGGTCTAATTCCGCAAGGCGTTGCGGCGTACCTACATCGACCCAACGGCCGGCGAAGTGTTCCCCGGTTAGCGTGCCGGCGGCGATGGCGGCGTCGAGCAAAGGGCGCAGCTTCATCACCGTGCCGGGCTTTACCCCGGCGAAGAAAGCGGGCGAAAACACGCCAATGCCGGCGTAGGTGAGCGTTTGCTCACCGTTGGCGTAAATGACGCGATTGCCGTCCAGGCTGAAATCGCCGACGCTATGGTGAGCGGGGTTCGCCACCATGACTAGATGGGCGCCGGTTGCGGTCGACCCAAAAAAATGGCCAAAATCCATATCGCAATAAACGTCACCATTGACTACCAGAAAAGGCTCGTCAGCGAGCAGCGGCAGGGCAGAGGCAATGCCGCCGGCGGTTTCCAGCGCACCCGGCGGTTCGGGCGAATACTGAATGTGCAGACCCCACTGCGCTCCATCGCCCAAACTCGCTTCGATAAGCGAACCGAGATGGGCGTGGTTGACGACAATTTCCCTGAACCCCGCCGCCGCCAGTCGTTCCAGGTGCCAGACTATGAGCGGCTTGCCGCCGGCCAGCAGCAGTGGCTTGGGCGTGTGGTCGGTCAGCGGCCGCATGCGTTCGCCTCGGCCGGCGGCGAGGATCATTGCTTTCATTGCGTCACAGTCGTTGTGATTGGCGGTTGTGCCGGTTGGCGGCGGGAAAAAAGCAGGAAACCATTCAGATGCGCACCGAGAATGGCAGCGCTGCTGATTCCCCAATATAAACCGGCGAACGGGTCGAAATTCGTTATGTCGGCGAGCGCCGAAAGAATTAGCCAAACGATATATCCGCCGAACAAACTCCACGGCAACGAAAGTGCGGCCGCAACAATCAGCAAGTACATTCCGGGGCGACTGATGCCGACGAACCAAATCACGGTCGTGACGGCGAGAACGGGCAGACTCAGCCACAGCCCTGAGGTCAGGGCTGGTGGATATTGCTGGTCGCGAAGTCCGATGGTTGGCAATTTACTTGTGGCGGTAGCCGATCTGCTCGGTGTTGCCTTCCAGCTTGTCGAGCAGGTTGAGCAGCGGCTTGAGCTGGACGTAGCGGTGGGCAGTCTTGCGGGCGTAGTTCATGAAGCGCGGCAGGTCTTCGCTGTATTTTTCCTTGCCGTCGCGGTACTTGAGGCGGCAGAAGATGCCGAGCACCTTGAGGTGGCGCTGCAGGCCCATCAGTTCGTAATCGCGCCAGAAATCGCCGAAGTCTTCGCGCACCGGCAGGCCGGCGGCGCGGGCTTTTTCCCAGTAGCGGATGACCCAGTCGATTTCCTGGTCTTCTTCCCAGGAGATGAAGGCGTCGCGGAACAGCGAGACGACGTCGTAGGTGATCGGGCCATAGACGGCATCCTGGAAGTCGATGATGCCTGGCGTCAGGCGTGCTTCGCTCTCGACGACCATGAGGTTGCGCGGCATGAAGTCGCGATGGACGAAGACCTTGGGCTGGGCCAGCGCCGAGTTGATCAGGAACTTGAAGGTCCGGTCGAGCATGGTCTTTTCGCTGTCGTCCAGTTCCACGCCAAGGTGGCGGCCGATGAACCATTCCGGGAAAAGATCGAGTTCGCGGCGCAACAGGGTGGCGTCGTAGGGCGGCAGGGTGCTCGCTTTCGACGACAACTGCCATTGCACCAGCACGTCGAGCACCGGGCGGATCAGCATGTCGGCCAGCGACAGATCGGCGTTCAGCGCGTCGAGATAACCGATGCGGCCGAGGTCGGTCAGCACCAGGAAACCGTTGTCGAGATCCTTGTCGAGAATGCGCGGCGCGGCCAGATCAGCCTTGGCGAGCAGGCCGGCGACGTGGATGAAGGGCTTGCAGTCCTCCTTTTCCGGCGGGGCGTCCATCAATATGCGCGTCTGGCCGTCCGGCCAGGTCAGCCGGAAATAGCGGCGGAAGCTGGCATCGGCCGAGGCCGGGGTGATGTGGACGGATTGTTCGGGAAAGCGACTGGTAACCCAGTCGGTAACAAGTTGATCGCGTGGCGTGGCTTGCATAAGCGGGCAGGGTTCGGTTCGTTGTAAAATGGCGCGATTTTAACACTCGGGTTCCGGCCGTTCCGGTCCAGGCCCTTTCCTGATTGCCTTGATGACCGGTTTCGCCCGCCGTCCGCTTGCCGTTTTCGTTTGCTGCCTGTTCGCCGCTGTGCCGGCGGCGCATGCCGCGCCGGAAACGGACGTCCTGCTTCTTGACGCCTCCAGCGTGCGCCAGAAGCCGGAAGTTGTGCCAATGGGCAGTGTCGAGCCGCTGGACGACGCCTGGCCGTTGTACCTGCGCAGCGAGCGCCGCTTCAATGTCATGGGCCGCAAGAAGCAGCCGCTGGTGCCGGGCGTGGGGGTTCCGTACCCGGTTGAACCGGTGAAGGATGTCGCCTACCCGCTGTTTGTCGTCGCCGACCGCCTTGAAGGTCGCACCGAGGTGGTCGCCGAGGGTACCGGCGAAGTCGAGTTGCGCCGGGCGGGATCCCTGTTCTTCGGCGACAAGATGACCTATTGGCCGCTCGACGACGAGGTCGAAGTGACCGGTAGCGCGCGCATGTTGCAGGAAGGCCAGGAGATCAACACGCCGCATCTCCGCCTGCAGCTATCCGAGCAGGTCGGATTTGCCGAAAAGCCGGATTTTTACATCGTCCGGGAAGTCACGAGCAAGTTCTATCGGCCGCAGGTGATCCTTGCCACAGCATCCACTTCCAATGCAGTGACCTCCGGCGCGCCGATGATGCTCAACGTGCCCAACAGCTACGGCCTGCCGACCGTGGCGCCGGAACGCCGTCCGTCCATAGCCAGCGGAACTGCCGAGCGGGCCGAGTTCGAGGGCGAAAACCAGGTCACCCTGTTCGATACCACGTACTCGACCTGCAAGCCGGGCGCCACGGACTGGTATATGCGCGCCTCCGAAGTGCATCTCGATTACGATCAGGAAGTCGGCGATGCAAGAAATGCGGTATTCCGGTTCAAGGATGTCCCGGTTTTTTATTTGCCGGCGGCCACCTTCTCGCTGAACCACGAGCGCCATTCGGGTTTTCTGCATCCGTTTTTCGCCACTTCCACACGTGACGGCCTGGATCTGACCGTTCCGTATTACTGGAACATTGCCCCGAATTACGATGCGACCATCTATCCGCGCTACATGAGCAAGCGTGGATTCCAGCTTGGTGCCGACGCGCAGTATATCGATTTCAACTATCGCGGCACCGCACGGGTCGAGTACATGCCGTATGACCAGATGGCGGAACGCGAGCGCTACGCCTACCTGTTGCAGCACCAGCAGACCCTCGGGCGCGGATTTTCGGCGACAGTGAACTACAGCCGCGTGTCGGACGACTTCTACTTCCAGGACTTGTCATCACGGCTGGTGCAGACCTCGCAGGTGCAGTTACCGCAACAGTTCATGCTCAGCTATACGCCGACTCCATGGTTGCAGACCAACCTGCAGGTTCAGCAGTTTCAGACGCTGCAGACCGACCCGTCCAATCCGGTCGCGGTTCCCTATTTTCTCGAGCCGCAACTCAATCTCATCGGCTTCAGACCCGATGTGCTGGGTACGGATTTCACCCTGGCCGGCCAGTATTCGCGCTTCATCAATCCGACACAGGTTCAGGGCGACCGCGTGGTGGTGTACCCGCAGGTCGCGCTGCCCATTGTGCATCCCTCGTTCAACTTCGTACCCAAGGTCGGTCTCCACGCCACGCAGTACGTGTTGAACAATCAACCGGCGGCCAGCGATCCGACCAACATCAGCCGGGTCATGCCGACCGTGACGGTGGATTCCAGCGTGATTTTCGAACGCGACACCAGCGTACTCGACAAGCCCTTCATCCAGACACTCGAACCGCGCCTTTACTACGTCAATATTCCGTACAAGAATCAGAGCAATATCCCGATCTTCGATACCTACCAGTCGGATTTCAACTTTGCCCAGATCTTTTCCGAGAACCGCTATAGCGGCTATGACCGCATCAATGACGCCAACCAGCTGACCGCTGCCCTCACCACGCGCATGCTCGACGGCGCGACGGGGGTCGAGAAGCTGCGGGCGATGGTCGGCCAGGTCTATTACTTCAGGCCGGGCAAGGTGACGTTGCCCGGTCAATCGCAACAGCCGGAAGGCTATTCCAGCATCATTTCGGCCGTCAGTGGTCTGGTGCTGCCCAAGACTTACGCCGATGCCGCTTGGGAATACAACTATCGCGACAGCGTCAATGAGCGCTTTTCGGTCGGCCTGCGCTACCAGCCGGAACTGGGGAAGGTGATCAGTGCTGGCTATCGCTATACACGCGATACGGTGACGATGCTGCCCACGGTCGACCAGATCGATATTTCCGGTCAGTGGCCGTTGGGCGCGAATTTTTATGCCGTCGGCCGCTACAATTACTCGTTCCTCGGCGAAAACCAGTTGCTCGAAGCCATTGCCGGCTTCGAATACAACGCCGGTTGCTGGGCGCTGCGCGCCGTCGCACAACGCCTGGAGGCGATCGCCGGGTCGCCCAATACCACGCTGTTCCTGCAGCTCGAGCTCAACGATTTCGGCAGCATCGGTTCCAACCCGATCAACCTGCTGCGTCGCTCCATCCCCGGTTACGGCAAGACCAATGAGTTGTCCACCTCCAGCAGCCTGCTCACGACACAATGACCGCCATGCACACTTATATTCGCCGCCTTCTCGTTCTTGTCTTCTCGCTGATCGGCATCTGCTCGACCCCCGTCGGCGCAGCACCTGCCGAGCCGGTTGAGGCTGATCGCATCGTCGCCGTCGTCGGTGACGAGGTCATCACACTCTACGATCTGCGCATCCGTCTCGACGCGGCGCTCAAGCAATTGCAGAAGCAGGGCACGTCGCTGCCGCCGCAGGATGTCCTTGAGCGGCAATTGCTTGAACGCGTGATCATGGACCGCATCCAGACGCAGTTCGCCCGCGATTCCGGATTGCGCATCGACGACAACCAGCTCGACCAGGCGATCGGCCGCATTGCCGGCAACAACAAGATGTCCCCGCAGCAATTCCGTCAGGCGCTGGAAAAGGACGGCATCAACTACGCGCGTTTCCGCGAGGAAATCCGCGGCGAAATGACGATGATGCGCCTGCGCGAGCGCGAGGTGGACAGCAAGCTCGTCATCTCCGACGGCGAAATCGACCTCTACCTGGCCAATCAGACCGCGACCGGCGGTGGCGAAGAGTTCCAGCTGGCGCACATCCTGCTGCGGGCGCCCGAATCGGCCAGTCCGGAGCAGTTGCAGAAGCTCCGCCAGCGTGGCGAGCAGGCGCTCAAGCGGGCGAAGGCCGGCGAGAACTTCGCCGAGCTGACAGCGACCTTCTCCGATGCGCCGGATGCCCTGCAGGGCGGCAGCCTCGGCTGGCGCCAGCTCGACCGCCTGCCGACGCTCTACGCCGAAACGGTAGCGCGCCTGCAGCCGGGCGAAGTCAGCGACCTGCTGCGCTCCTCGGCCGGGTTCCACATCGTCAAGCTGCTCGGCAAGCGGGGCGGCAGCGGGCCGGCCTCGATCCAGCAGACGCATGCGCGCCACATCCTGATCCGCGTCAACGAAGTGGTGTCCGAAACCGAGGCGCGCCACAAGATGGAAGTCGTCCGCGAACGTCTGGTGAATGGCAGCGATTTCGCCGAACTGGCGCGCCTCTATTCGCAGGATGGCTCGGCGGCCAAGGGCGGCGACCTCGGCTGGATCAGCCCGGGCGATACGGTGCCGGCATTCGAGCAGGCGATGGATGCGCTGAAGGACAACCAGATCAGTCCGGTGGTGCAATCCCAGTTCGGCATGCACCTGATCCAGGTACTCGAGCGCCGCCAGCGCGACGTTTCCGAAGATCGCAAGCGAGCCGCCGCCCGCCAGGCACTGCGCGAGCGCCGGTTGGACGAGGCCTACCAAGACTGGTTGCGCCAGTTGCGCGACCGCACCTACGTCGAAAACCGCCTCGAAGAGAAATAATGCAGCCGCGCATCGCCGTCACCAGCGGCGAACCGGCCGGTATCGGGCCGGAACTCTGTCTACGACTGGCCGGTTATGACGGGCCGGGGCACCCGGTCATTCTTGGCGACCGCGGCCTGCTCGCCGCGAGGGCCGAGGACATTGGACTGAAAGTGGCGTTCCGCGATTTTGACCCGCAAAACCCGGTCGACCGCGACAGCCTCGACATACTGCATGTGCCGCTGGCGTCTCCGTCAGTGGCCGGCCAGCTCGATCCGGCCAATGGCGCCCATGTCCTGGCCCTGCTCGACCGGGCGCTGGCGGGGTGCCAAAGCGGCGAGTTCGCGGCGATGGCGACGGCGCCGGTACATAAAGGCGTGATCAACAAGGCCGGTGTCCATTTCATTGGCCACACCGAATACCTGGCCGAAAAAACCGGGACGCCGCTCGTCGTCATGATGCTGGCCGGTGCCACCGAGCGCGGCCCGCTGCGCGTCGCGCTGGTGACGACACACCTACCCCTGAAGGACGTACCAGCCGCCATCACCGCCGACGTCCTGGAGAAGACCTTGCGTATCCTGCATGCCGACCTGAGACGGAAATATGGCCTGGCGCAACCGCGCATCCTGGTCGCCGGCCTCAATCCGCATGCCGGCGAAGGCGGTTATCTGGGTCGCGAGGAGATCGAGATCATCACCCCGGTGCTCGATAAGCTGCGCGCCGAGGGCATGCAGCTTTCCGGCCCGCATCCGGCCGACACCATGTTCACGCCGCCGGTGCTGGCGCGGGGCGATGCGGTGCTTGCCATGTACCACGATCAGGGCCTGACCGTGCTCAAGTACGCCACCTTCGGCCACGGTATCAACGTCACGCTCGGCTTGCCGATCATCCGCACTTCGGTCGATCACGGCACGGCGCTGGAGCTCGCCGGCAGCGGCCGCGCCGACCCGGGCAGCCTGTTCGAAGCGGTCGCCGAAGCGACCCGAATGGCGGTCCGCCAATGAAAGGCCACGTTGCCCGCAAGCGCTTCGGGCAGAATTTTCTGGTCGACCGCGGCATCATCAATGCCATCGTTTCGGCCATCGATCCGCAACGCGGCGATACCGTCGTCGAAATCGGTCCCGGCCTGGGGGCGATCACCGAACCGCTGCTGGCACGCCTCGATCATCTGCATGTCGTCGAGATCGACCGCGACCTGATCGCCCGCTTGAAAAAGCAGCACCCGCCGGCACGCATGACCATTCACGAAGGCGATGCACTGGATTTCGATTTCGCCAGCATCGGCAATGATCTGCGCCTGGTCGGCAACCTGCCGTACAACATCTCGACGCCGCTGCTGTTTCATCTCGCCGAATACGTCGGCATCGTCCGCGACATGCACTTCATGCTGCAAAAGGAAGTTGTCGAGCGCATGGTCGCCGTGCCCGGTGAGAGCGACTTCAGCCGCATCTCGGTCATGCTGCAATATCGCTTTCACCTCGAATGGCTGATCGACGTCCCGCCGGAAAGTTTCGATCCGCCCCCCAAGGTGCAATCGGCGGTGGTCCGCCTGATCCCGAAGGATGTTTCCGAGCTGAACGCGAAGAGCCAGGAAAAGCTGTCGCAAGTCGTTCAGACCGCCTTCTCGCAACGCCGCAAGATGCTGCGCAATACGCTGAAGGGTACCTTGAGCGATGCGGGTTTTGCCGAACTCGGCATCGATCCGACGCGGCGCCCGGAAGATATCGCGGTCGCGGACTACGTCCGCATCGCCAACTACCTGACGTAAAAAAACCCGCCGTGGCGGGTTTTTTGTTCAGCAGCGCCGAATTACTTTTTCGTGCCGCAGGTATTCATGCCGAACAGCGTGTAGGCCGGGCACCAGTTCAATAGTCCGGTGGCCAGCGGCACGATGCCGATATAGCCCCAGACCGGCAGCATGCCGGCCACCGTGGCGCCGATCAGGCCGGCGCCGGCAACGATACGTACGATTTTGTCGATACCGCCAACATTTGCAGCCATGGTGTGTTCTCCGTTGAGTAGTAGGTACAGAGCCTACTTTAATGGCGGCGGATGATGGCGTATGTAACCTTGGTCACACAGCCGCCAGTTTCTGCAGCCCGGCGCGGTCGCTGACGGTCAGTTGTTCGCGGCCGAGAGCAACGAGCCCCTGCGCGGCGAAGCCCTTGAGCAGGCGGCTGACGATTTCGCGTACGCTGCCCAGTTCATCGGCCAGTTGCTGGTGGGTGACGTTGAGCACGGCTTCGTTACGCGCCAGCAACAGCTTGGCAAGACGCTGGTCGAGGCGGGCGAAGGCGACTTCCTCGACCAGTTGCATCAGTTCGCCGATGCGCTCGGCAAACAGGTGAAAGACGAAATCGCGAAACGGAGGATGTTCGAGCATCAGCGCCGAGAAGGCGGCGACCGGCAGGGCGAGCAGCGTCAGCGGTGTTTCGGCGATCCCGCGCGCGTTGTAGTCGGTATGCCCGAGCAGGCAGCTGGAACTGATGATGCAAGAGCCGCCGGGGGCGACGCGGTAAAGCATCAGTTCGCGCCCGCTGGTGGCCAGCTTGACGACCTTGATGCTGCCTTCGAGCAGCAACGGAAAGCCCTGGCAGGGCTGGTGTTCCGCGAAAACCTGGGTGCCGGCCGGCAGGTGCATGACAACCTGCGGCTGCAGCAGCGCGCGCAGTCGCTCGGCGGCCAGGCCGGCCAGCGGCGGGTACAAATCGAGGACTTTTTGCGGGTCGACCGCAGCAGACATCATTTCAGGCCAGCGTCGCCCACACCGGGGCGTGATCCGACGGACGCTCGCGCTTGCGCGGGGCTCGGTCGATGCCGGCAGCCGTGCATTTTTCTGCCAGTGGTGCCGAGAGCAGGATGTGGTCGATGCGCAGACCGAGATTCTTCTGGAAACCCAGCATGCGGTAATCCCACCAGGAGAAGGTCTTCTCCGGCTGCTCGAAGAGGCGGAAGCTGTCGCTCAGGCCGAGGCCGAGCAGGCGCTGGAAGGCGCCGCGCTCGGGTTCCGAACAGAGAATCTGGCCGGCCCAGGCCTTGGGGTCATGGACGTCGCGGTCGTCCGGGGCGATGTTGTAGTCGCCGCACAGCGCCAGCTTCGGGTATTTCGCCAGTTCTTCGCCGAGCCAGACGGCCAGCGCATCGAGCCAGCGCAGCTTGTAGTCGTACTTGTCGCTGCCTACCGCCTGGCCGTTCGGCATGTAGGCGCAGATAACGCGGGTGTCGCCGACGGTACCGGCAATCAGCCGCTTCTGCTCGTCGGGGAAATGCGGGTTGCCGCAGACCACATCGGCGATCGGCTGGCGGGCGAGCAGGGCAACGCCGTTATAGGTTTTCTGGCCGGAAAAGGCGACCTGATAGCCGGCAGCCTCGATTTCGGCGCGCGGAAAGTTGTGGTCTTCCAGTTTCAGTTCCTGCAGGCAGAGCGCGTCCGGTTGCTGCTCGGCCAGCCAGTCGAGCAGATGCGGCAGGCGGACCTTCAGCGAATTGACGTTCCACGCGGCGATCTTCACTTGCTCAGGCCACCAGCGGGTTTGCTGCCGTACGGCGCGGTTTTCGGGTAGCCGGCGAGGTCGAGCAGATTTGTGTAGGCACCGCTTTCGAAGCCACGGAAGCTTTGCTTGCCGACCTTGAGCGAGGGAATGAAGGCATCCCCGACCAGCGCCTTGAGTTCGTCGAAATCCTCCGGCGTCTGCAGCATTTTTTCGGTGAAGGGAACTCCCCGGGCATTGAGCAAATCACGCGCCTGCTTGCATTCGTTGACGCAGTCGGCCGACGTGTACAGCGTGACCGGGAAACTCTCGACTGCTTGCTTGACGGCAAACGGCAGGCCATCGGTGTTCCCGTTGCTGGCGCCGGCCTTTGCGACACTGTGCGCCCGGCCCGGCGGCGGTGTGTCAGAAATGACGGTGCGCCCCGCCGGGTCGACCCAGCGATAGGTTTCGGCCACGGCACAGGCGCTGGTCAGCGCCAGACACAACACGAGCAGATGTCGCATGATCTTTCTCCCTGAGCGGCTGGTTACGCCGCAATCATACCGCTGTGGCGCAACAACGCGTCGACGCTCGGTTCGCGGCCACGGAAGGCGGTAAATGACTCGATGGCCGGACGCGAACCGCCGACCGACAGGATCTCATCGAGGAAGCGCTTGCCGACCGTGGCGTCGAACGGATCGCCGGCTTCCTCGAAGGCGGCATAGGCGTCGGCCGACAATACCTCCGCCCACTTGTAGCTGAAATAGCCGGCCGCGTAGCCGCCACCGAAAATGTGCGAGAAGCTGTTCGGGAAACGATGCCAGGCCGGCGGAATCAGCACGGCGACTTCCTTGCGGACCTCGGCGAGCAGGTCCATCGCGGTCGACGGCCCGGCAGGGTCGAATTCCGAATGCAGCAGCATGTCGAATAGCGAGAACTCGATCTGGCGCACCGCCATCATGCCGCTCTGGAAATTCTTCGCCGCCAGCATCTTGTCGAACAGGGCGCGCGGCAACGGGGCACCGGTGTCGACGTGGGCCGTCATGCCCTGCAGCACCTCCCATTCCCAGCAGTAGTTTTCCATGAACTGTGACGGCAGCTCGACGGCATCCCACTCGACGCCGTGGATGCCGGAGACGCCCAGTTCCTCGCCACGCGTCAGCAGGTGGTGCAGGCCGTGGCCGCTTTCGTGGAACAGCGTGGTCACTTCGTCGTGCGTGAAGGTCGCCGGTTTGTCGCCGACCGGGCGCGAGAAGTTGCAATTCAGGTAGGCGATCGGCTTCTGGATGCCGCCGGCCATGCGCTTGCGCGAGCGGGCTTCATCCATCCAGGCGCCGCCGCGTTTGGTTTCGCGCGCGTAGAGGTCCATGTAGAACTGGCCGACCAGTTCGCCGGCCGGCGTCTCGATGCGGTAGAAACGCACGTCCTCGTGCCAGACCGGCGCCGTGTCCGGTTTGACCCGCACGTTGAACAGGCTCTCGATGACCTTGAACAGGCCGCCGACCACCTTGGGTTCGGTGAAGTACTGCTTCACCTCCTGTTCAGAGAAAGCGTAGCGCGCCTGCAGCAGCTTTTCGGAAACATAGGCGGCATCCCACGGCTGGAAGTCGGTGATGCCCAGTTCGTCGTTGGCGAAGGTCAGCAGTTCGGCCATGTCTTTCGCCGCGAAAGGCTTGGCCTTGGCCGCCAGTTCGCGCAGGAAAGCCAGTACCTGGGCCGGCGTGTCGGCCATCTTGGGCACCAGCGAAACCTCGGCGAAATTGTCGTAGCCGAGCATCTGTGCGTCTTCCCGGCGCAATTCCAGCATGCGCTTGATGAGTGGCGTGTTGTCCCATTCCGCCTTGCTCGAACCGTCGTTGAACTCGGCGGCGCGCGTGGCGTAGGCGCGGTACATGCGGGCGCGCAGTTCGCGGTTATCGGCATACTGCATCACCGGGCCGTAGGAGGGGGCGTGTAGCGTGAATTTCCAGCCATCGACGCCGGCCTTTTCGGCAGCGGTTTTGGCGGCCTGCTTGGCATCGTCCGGCAGGCCGGCGAGCAAGGCTTCGTCGGTGACGATCTCGGCGAAGGCGTTGGTCGCGTCGAGCAGGTTTTCCGAGAACTTGGCGGAAAGCTGCGACAGTTCTTCCATGATCGCCTGGAAGCGCGGCTTCTGGTCTTCCGGCAGTTCGGCGCCGGACAGGCGGAAATCGCGGACTTCGTTATCGACGACCTTCTTTTGCTCGACCGAAAGCGTCGCATACTCGGCGCTGTCGCGCAGCGCCTTGTATTTCTCGAACAACTTCAGGTTCTGGCCGAGTTCGGCGTAGAAGCGCGAGACCTCGGGCAGCATCTCGTTGTAGGCCTCGCGCCAGGGCGGCACGTCGTTGACCGAATGCAGGTGGCCGACGATGCCCCAGGCGCGGCCGAAAGGTTCGAGGCCGATCGCCAGCGCCCCGGCAAAATCCTGCCAGGTGGCAGGCGTCTGGTCGTCGGTCAGGCGGGCGACCAAGCCGCGGCCTGCGGTCAACAGCGATTCGATGGCCGGTTTTACGTGCTCGGGCTGGACGAGATCGAAACGGGGGAGGTCGGAAAAATCGAGAAGGGGATTGTCGGCGTTCATTTTTTCAGACGTGAAAAACGGGCGGTGTCGCCGCCCGTCGGGTTGGCTTGATGAGGCTATTCTACTAGTTCGCGATAGGCGTGCCACGAGGCATGGCCAAGAATCGGCATGATGACGACAAGGCCGAAGAGCAGCGTCGCGAAACCGAGCAGGGTGAGGAAGACGATCAGGGCAGCCCACAGCAGCAGCGGGCCGGCATTGTTCAGGAAGGCCTGCAGGCTGGTTGCCATCGCCGTCACGAAGTCGCTGTCGCGATCGAGCATCAGCGGCACCGAAACGACGCTCAGCGCGAAGACGAACAAGGCGAGCAGGCCGCCGGCGACAAACCAGGTGACGACAAAGGTGCCATGCTCGCCGCTCAACAGGATGCGGCCGAGGAAGACGCTGGCGTCGGCGCCGGACGAGTCGCCGAGCAGGGCGAAGGCGATCGCCGAGAAGCGCTCCCAGAAAATCGCAGCAAGCCCGATCACCAGACCGAAGAGCGCCAGCGACTGGCCGTTGCGCTGGTAGCAGCGGAGCGAGTCGATGAACATGATTTTCCGGCCGCGGCCCGTTTGCCGGCTCAATTCGTACAGGCCGGCGGCAAGCAGCGGTGCGACCAGGAAAAAGCCGGAAACGGCGACGGTGAGCAAATAGGGATGGCGGAGCGCAGCCAGCATGATCAGGTCGCCGCCGATGGCGAAGAGCAGGCCGTAGGCGAGGGAAGGGCCGGGGTTCGCCTTCACGTCGTCGAGGCCGGCACTGAGCCAGGAAAAGGGCTGTCGCCAGGAGATGCGCCGGATGGTGGGCAAGGTCACGCCCGGCAGGTGCAACTGGAAATTCGACGTCATGGCAGGCTCCCCCTCAGGCGACAGGACTGCCGTTGGACACCGGCCGGGGCGGCCGGGTTCCATCGGGAATATTTACAGCGTCTTGCCGGTCAGGCGCTCGAAGGCTTCGATGTACTTGGCGCTGGTGCGCGCGATGACCTCGGCCGGCAGTGTCGGGCCGGGCGCCTTCTTGCCCCAGTCCAGCGTTTCCAGGTAGTCGCGCACGTACTGCTTGTCGTAGGAGGGCGGGTTGCTGCCTTCCTGGTACTGGTCGGCCGGCCAGAAGCGCGAGGAGTCCGGGGTCAGCGCCTCGTCGATCAGGTGCAGCGTGCCGGCGGCGTCAATGCCGAACTCGAATTTGGTGTCGGCGATGATGATGCCGCGCGTCGCTGCATAGACCGCAGCTTCCTCATACAGACGGATGGCCGCGTCACGGGCTTCGGCGCAGAGGTCGGCGCCATTCTTGCCGGTGCCCTTGAGGGCGTCGGCCAGCGTCGCGTCGCAGTTGACCTGGGCTTGCGCGAAGGAAACGTTCTCGTCGTGGTCGCCGACTTCGGCCTTGGTGGCCGGCGTGAAAATCGGGCTCGGCAGTTTGGCCGCCATCTTGAGGCCGGCCGGCAGCGGAATGCCGCAGATGGCGCCGGTTTCCTGATAGTCCTTCCAGCCGGAGCCGATCACGTAGCCACGAACGACGGCCTCGATCGGCAGCGGCTTCAAGCGCTTGACGACGACGGCGCGGCCGCGCACCTGCTCGCGTTCATTTTCGGCGACGACCGATTCCGGATCGATCCCGGTCAGCTGATTCGGGACGATGTGGCCGAGCTTCTCGAACCAGAAGTTGGCGACGGCCTGCAGCACCTCGCCCTTGCGCGGGATCGGGTCGGGCAGGATGACGTCGAAGGCCGACAGGCGGTCGGTCGTGATAATCAGCAACTTGTCGGCGTCGACCGCGTAGATGTCGCGGACCTTGCCCTTGTTGATCAGGGGCAGGCTGGTGATGGTGGATTCAAAAAGCGGAGCGGTCACGGCGATGTTCCCGAAAGCAAAACGCGGATTATAAATGAGCAATCGGCGCGCGGCAGCAGGCTGCCATTTGGCGGGCCGGCACCGGGCGTGGATAATCCGGCACTGCGTTTCACTTTGCATAACAAGGCGTTTGCCATGCTCGACGACATCAAGAAAACCCTCTGGGCCACGGCCGACAAACTGCGCGCCAACATGGACGCCGCCGAATACAAGCATCTGGTCCTCGGCCTGATCTTCGTCAAGTACGTTTCCGACACCTTCGCCGCTCGCCGTGCCGAACTGATCGCTCGCTTTGCCGATGCCTCCGACGACTATTTTCTGCACGATTGCGACGCCGAACTGCTCGCCGCCGAACTCGAAGACCGCGACTACTACAAGGAGGTCAATGTCTTCTGGGTGCCGGAGTCGGCCCGTTGGGAAGCCCTCCGCGCCGCCGCCAAGCAGCCCGACATCGGCAAGCGCATCGACGACGCGCTGAGCATCATCGAAGTCGAAAACCCCAAGCTCAAGGGCATCCTCGACAAACGCTACGCCCGCGCCCAGTTGCCCGATGGCAAGCTCGGCGAGCTGGTCGACCTGGTGTCGACCATCGGTTTCGGCGATGACCCCGGCAAGGCGCGCGACGTGCTCGGCCAGGTCTATGAATACTTCCTCGGCCAGTTCGCCAGCGCCGAAGGCAAGAAGGGCGGCCAGTTCTACACGCCGGCCAGCATCGTCAAAACGCTGGTCGCCGTCCTCGCCCCGCACCACGGCAAGGTTTACGACCCCTGCTGCGGCTCCGGCGGCATGTTCGTGCAGTCCGAGAAATTCATCGAAGCGCATGGCGGCAAGATCGGCGATGTCTCCATCTACGGGCAGGAATCCAACCCGACCACCTGGCGCCTCGCCGCCATGAACCTGGCCATTCGTGGCATCGACTTCAACCTCGGCCGCGAACCCGGCGACACCTTCACCCGCAACCAGCACCCGGATCTGCGCGCCGACTTCATCCTGGCCAACCCGCCGTTCAACATCAGCGACTGGTGGCACGCCAGCCTGACCGGCGACCCGCGCTGGGAATATGGCCAGCCGCCGGCCGGCAACGCCAACTACGCCTGGCTGCAGCACATGCTCTATCACTTGAAGCCGAACGGCCGCGCCGGCATCGTGCTGGCCAACGGCTCGATGAGTTCCAGCCAAAATAGCGAAGGCGACATCCGCCGCGCCATGGTCGACGCCGACGTCGTCGAAGTGATGATCGCCCTGCCCGGCCAGCTCTTCTTCAACACCCAGATCCCCGCCTGCCTGTGGTTCCTCGCCCGGCACAAGCAGACCCGCCCGGGCGAAGTGCTGTTCATCGACGCGAGGAAGCTGGGCAGCATGATCAGCCGGGTTCAGGCGGAACTGACCGACGAGGTCATCGCCCGCATCGCCGGCACCGTGGCCGCCTGGCGCGGTCAACCAGAAAAAGTAGGCGAAATCTACGCCGACATTCCCGGCTACTGCCGCAGCGTCAAGCTGGCCGAAATCGCCGAACACGGCCATGTCCTGACCCCGGGACGCTATGTGGGGGCCGAAGAAGTCGCGGACGACGACGAAGCTTTTGCCGACAAGATGCAGAAGCTGACCGAGAAGCTCGGCGAGCAGATGGCGAAAGGGGCGGAACTCGATGCCTTGATTCGACAGAAGCTGGGGGGGCTGGGGTATGAGTTCTGAGTGGGTACAACTCACTATCGGAGATCTGATTAAATCTAGCGAAGCAATAATTCAAACCGGACCTTTCGGCTCACAGCTTCACAAACACGATTATGTTGATAGCGGAGTCCCGGTCATTCCCACTGAAGCAATCGGGAGGGGGCAAATTCTCGGAATTGAAGTTCCTCAGGTTGGACCAAGTAAGGCCAAGGAACTGGAGCGCCATCGCTTAGAAGTCGGAGATATTTTATTTGCCCGAAGAGGTGCACAAGCGACTGGTTTGTCTGCAATCATCGACCAGCGATACGTTGGGGCTATTTGCGGAACGGGGGCACTGCTGCTAAGAACGGATAGCAAGAGAGTTCTGCCGCACTTTCTAGCCCTGTATCTTTCGAGTGAGTTTGCCTTTGATTGGCTCAGAAACCACGCGGTCGGGGCCGTTATGCCCAATCTGAATACAGGAATTATCAAGGCTTTGCCTCTTATACTGCCCAGTATTTCGGAGCAGCGGGAGTTGTCTATTTTTCTCGGGGCACTCGACGACCGCATCACCTTCCTGCGCGAAACCAATGCCACGCTCGAAGCCATCGCGCAGGCGCTGTTCAAGTCGTGGTTTATCGATTTCGACCCCGTCCACGCCAAACAACAAGGCAGTGCCCCGGAAGGCATGGACGAAGCCACCGCCGCGCTCTTTCCCGGCAGCTTCGAGGAATCGGAACTGGGCTTGGTGCCGAAGGGGTGGCAACCACAGCGGCTTGAGTCATTTATCGAATTGGCTTATGGCAAAGCACTCAAGTCGACGGATCGTATACCGGGCAATGTCCCTGTTTATGGCTCGGGCGGAATTACGGGATATCACAACGAGAGCCTTACAAACGGGCCATCTGTAATCGTTGGTCGAAAAGGAACTGTGGGCAGCCTGTATTGGGAAGACCTGCCGTTCTTCCCAATTGACACTGTGTTCTACGTGCGCTCAGCAGCCCCGATGACCTATTGTTTCTACC